>JAOADB010000024.1 GCA_026417535.1 Caldilineales bacterium | reverse complement strand
GAATGATCCTTTAGCGCACGATCCGCTTGCCGTCGCCGCCATATCTCTTTCGAGGTCGTGCCTTTCTCGCCGCTTACCATGCTCGCCTATCAGCAAACCCTCGAAGCCATCTATCGTTATGTGGACTACAGTCGCACGCGGCAGATCCCCTACAACGCCAGCACCTACAACCTGGAACGGATGCGCGAACTCTGCCGGCGACTGGGTCATCCCGAAAACGACTACCCCACCCTGCACATCGCCGGATCGAAAGGCAAAGGTTCGACGGCGGCCATGGTGGCCGCCATTCTGCAGGCAGCGGGTTATCGTACCGGTCTCTACACATCTCCCCATCTCCACAGTTTCCGCGAGCGCATCCGCATCAACGACGAATTGATCCCTCAGGAACGCGTGGTGATGCTGTGGGAACAGATGCGCCCGGAGGTCGAAGCGCTGCCCCAAACGACGGCCTTCGAGATCATCACCGCCTTGGCTTTTCTGGACTTCAGCCAACAACGGGTGGACCGAGCCGTAATCGAAGTGGGTTTGGGAGGTCGCCTCGATGCTACCAACGTCATTCGACCGGCTGTCTGCGCCATCACCTCTCTGAGCCTGGAACACACCGAATTGCTCGGTTCGACCCTTGACCGCATTGCCTACGAAAAAGCCGGTATCATCAAGCCGGGTGTGCCCGTTGTCAGCGCCACCCAGGCCCCGGAGGCTGCCGCCGTGATCGCCGAGGTCGCCGCCCGCAACGAGGCTCCCCTCTGGTGGGTGGGCGAAAACGGCGACTGGCGCTTTACTATCCGCACGGCTGACCGGCATGGGCTGCGCCTGGACCTGCACGGCCCCGATGTGAGCTACGCCGACCTATGGGTGCCGTTGGTCGGCCATCACCAGGCGCTGAACGCCGGTGTGGCCGTGGCCATGATCCATGCCCTGGACGATGCCCGCCTGACGCCGGAAGTTGTGCGCCAGGGTCTGGCCCGGGCCACCTGGCCCGGCCGGCTGGAGCTGCTGCCCCAACGGCCGGGGACGGCGACGATTCTGGTGGATGGCGCCCACAATCGGCACAGCGCCGAGCAGGTTTTGGCCGCCCTACCCCTCTTCCCTCGTGAACGTCTCATCCTGCTCTTCGGCGCCTCGGCCGATAAAGACATCGCCGGGATGCTCGAGGTGCTCGGCCCCGTGAGCGATGCCATCGTCGTCACCCGCAGTTATCACCCCCGCGCCGCCGACCCCCATGACCTGGCCGCTCTTGCACGCACGGTGGCGCCGACCAAGCCGGTCTTCGTTGCCGCCGAGGTGTTGACGGCCCTGCAAATGGCGCTGGAACAGACCACCGCCGCAGACCTCATCCTCGGCACCGGCTCGCTGTTCCTGGTGGCCGATGTCCGCTCGGCCTGGTGCGCCCTCTACCCCGATGCCTTTCCGGCATCCGATTGGGTCCATGCCGCCGAACCGTTCGACGGCAGCTTCGTTCCCATGCTTACCCGGTAGGCCAGGTCTCACACCTGCGCCTGCTTTATCCCATTCTGAATCGGTTGTTGCCTACTCCATGAGTCCGCGTGATTTCAATCGTTTCGCCTGGCACCTGAGCGAGGAACTCACCATCTTCAGCGCCGCCATGCAAGGCCTCGCCTCGCTTCCCTTCCGGCCCGACGCCGAAAACGGCGATCAGGAGGACGTGCTCGAGTATCCTGTGCTGGTGGCGCCGGATACGGTGGTGTTTCCCCGCATGGCGGTGCCGCTCTTTATTGACCGCGAAAGCGCCCGTCGCGCCCTGGAAGTCGCCCAGGATGAGGACCTGCCCTTGCTGGTCCTAACCCAGCGCGACCCCACTCTCGAGCATCCCACCTCGCGCGACCTGTACACCATCGGCACCGAAGTCGCTATCGGGCGCATCCTCCGCATGCCCGACGGTACCCAGGGCCTCTTCTGCCACGGTATCTGTCGGGTCGAAGTGCTGGAGGTCATCCACGAACGGCCCTATCTGCGTGTGCGCGGACGGCGCTTGTGGGAGGAAAAACCGCCGGCCGAAGACACCCAAGCCCTGGTGCGGGCGGTGCTGGCGCTGTTCGAGAAGGTCGTTGACCTCAACCCGAATATCCCCGAAGAAGCCTTCGTGGCCGCCATGAACCTGGATGATCCGGGCTGGCTGGCTGACCTCATCGTGACCACCCTGGGAGTGCCGCCGGCCAAACGTCAGCAACTGCTGGAGATCGTGGACCCGGTGGCGCGGCTCCGTAGCCTGAGCGTGCTCCTGGCCGAAGAGCTGGACATGCTCGAGCTAGAGAACCAGATCCAGGAGCAGGTGCAACAGCAAATGGACCGCTCGCAGCGGGAGTACTTCCTGCGCGAGCAGATCCGCGCCATCCAGGAGGAACTGGGCGAAGGCGACGAATTCGACCGCGATATCGCCGAGCTGCGGGAGCGAATCGCCAATTCGGCCATGCCGGCCGAAGCCAAGGAAAAGGCCGAGAAAGAGCTGGCGCGCATGGCGGCCATGCCGCCGATGGCGCCCGACATCGCCATCATCCGCACCTATCTCGAATGGCTGCTCGACCTGCCCTGGGGCGAACCCACGCCCGATAACACCGACCTCAAACACGCCGAGAAGGTGCTGGAAGCGCACCACTATGGCCTGGAAAAGGCCAAAGAACGCATCATCGAGCATGTGGCCGTGCGCCTTCTGGCCGCCGATGCCATGCGCACGCCCATCCTCTGCTTTGTCGGTCCGCCCGGCACGGGCAAGACCTCGCTGGGCAAGTCCATCGCCGAGGCGTTGGGCCGCAAGTTCGTGCGTCTGTCCCTGGGCGGCATCCGCGACGAGGCCGAGATCCGCGGGCATCGCCGCACCTATATCGGCGCCATGCCCGGCCGTATCATCCAGACCATGCGCACCGCCGGTACGGTCAACCCCGTCTTCATGCTCGACGAAGTAGACAAGATGGGCTACGACTTCCGCGGGGATCCCTCGGCGGCACTGCTGGAGGTGCTCGACCCCGAACAGAACTTCGCCTTCAGCGACCACTACCTGGACGTGCCCTACGACCTGAGCAAGGTCTTCTTCATCGCCACGGCCAACAACCCCTATGCCATCCCACCGGCCTTGCTCGACCGCATGGAGATCATCGAGTTTCCCGGCTACACCGACCTGGAGAAGAAGCTGATCGCCAAGCGGTTCCTCATCCCACGGCTGCTGCGCGAACACGGTCTGAGCGAACACGGGCTGCACTTCACCGACGACGCCATCAACCACATCATCCGCGAGTACACCTACGAGGCCGGCGTGCGTAACCTGGAACGAGAACTGGCCAGCATCTGCCGGAAGGTGGCGCGGCGCGTGGCCGAGGGCCGACGGGCGCCTCGCCGCATCACGGTGCGCCATATCCCGCGCTACCTGGGGCCTCATCGCTACAATCAGACCAAAGCCGAAGAGGAGGACAGCGTGGGTGTGGCCACCAGCCTGGCCTGGACCGAAGCCGGCGGCGACCTGATGCCGGTTGAAGTCATCATCATGCCGGGCAAGGGCGGGCTGTTGCTCACCGGTCAGCTGGGCGAGGTGATGCAGGAATCGGCCCAGGCTGCCCTTTCCTATGCCCGCGCCCATGCGGCCGATTACGGCTTTGCCGATTTCGATTTCGAGAAGCACGACCTGCACATCCACATCCCCGAAGGCGCCATCCCCAAAGACGGTCCTTCGGCCGGCATCCCCCTGGCCACGGCCCTCATCTCGGCGCTGACCAATCGGCCGGTGGACCGTCGCGTGGGCATGACGGGTGAGATCACCCTGCGCGGGCGGGTGTTGCCTATCGGCGGCCTGAAGGAGAAGCTGCTCACTGCCCATCGGGGCGGACTGAAGACGGCCATCATCCCGCAACGCAACGCCAAGGACCTGGTAGAAGTGCCGCGGCAGGTGCGCCGCGCCCTTGATATCCGCCTGGTTTCCCATATTGACCAGGTCCTGGCCATCGCCCTGCTCGACCCGCTTCCCCCCAAAGAGAGCGCCGCCAAAACGAACGGCAATCGCTCACGGCGTCGGAAGAAGACGACCGCGGCCGAACCGGAGCCAAAGGCCGAACCGACGCCTGCCTCTGCCTCCTCCGAACCGGCCTAAGCCGACCGCCGACGGCCAGGATAGCCGTCGGCGGCCTCGCCCGGCGTTGATCTCTCCGTCATGGCGCGAATCCTGGGCATCGCCCTGATCCTTCTGGTGGTCCTCATCGTTGCGGCCCTGGCGCTCCCGCGGGTGTTGCAGGTTTTGCCGACGTTGCTCGCCCGGCAGCGGATCAGCATGCAGATCGATCTGAACGCCATCAAACCGGAGGCCTGGCAGCCGGTGCGCGGTTTGCAGCGGATTGACCTGGACGATGACGATGACGATGAGTGGCTCCTCTTCTACCGCTATGACCAGGGCGCCATCGGCGGGGTCATCTACGATGCCCAAAACGTTCCTCGTGATCGGCCGATCGTGCGCATCCCCGAACAGGCGCCGGCCTATCTCGTGCCCTACCGCCTCTTGCCCGACTACATCCGTTCCAAGTCGGGCGGTTATCTGGGCGATGAGCAGGTGGAATGGAAGACGATTTTGCTGTCGGGCCGCCCTCCGGCCGCCGACCGGCAGGGGACGGATCAGCCCCACGCCGACCGTTTGCTGGTGCGCGGGCGGTTCCGCGAGCGCTTCACTCGCTTTGCCCAGTTCTGGTGGGTTGATGCCGAGCGTGGCTACGGCGCCGCCTATGCGTCCACGCCGGGCTGGTTCAGCCTGACCCGAGACAATCCCAACGACTGGGCGGCCTGGGATGCCGGCGCCAACATCGTCGAACTGTGGGCCTGGGTGCCTTTGGCCGACCGTTCTGACCTGTGCCGGCGCACGCCCTGGGTCTGGAGCGATGGCACCGAGCGCTTCCCACAGCAAAATTTCCTGCCCGATGAGCTGCGCGCGGACGTGGATTTCTGCGCCGGCCAGGCGCCCGCCGACCCGGCCTTTCCCGAGGCGCAGGTCCTGGCCTATATCCGCTACGGCGGCGATAACCGTTGGGACGCCACCGCGCAGGACCGCATCGTGCGTTTTGACGAAGCCCGCGTGTGGCGGATTGCCGTTGTGTCCGAAACGCCCCAAAACGATACCGTCATCGCCACCGGCGAGGTGGATATCATCGCCCCCGGTCAGCCCCAACGCTGGTGGTGGGCGGCGCGGTTGCTCCCGCCGACCCACATCCAGGAGACGGCCCGCTGGCGGATCACAGGCATGGCCCCCCGTTGACTCATGTAACCATGGTGATGCCCAGGCAAATGGTCTCCGAATTGTTGACGTCCGAGGACCTGCGTGCGGCTTTGGATGCCGGGCCGGGCGAGCGGCTGGCCCTGTTAGGCCCACGCGCTACGGCCCGGCAGATCGCCGAGACGGCCGTAGCCATGGCCAATGCCCACGGCGGCTTGATCGTGTTGGGCGCCACGGCCGAGGGCATCTCCGGCCTGGACGCGCCGGAACAGGCGCGCAGCCTCATCCTCGAGGCCCTGGCCATGCCCGATCCGCCTCTCATCGTGCCGCTGCCGCTCATACTGACGTTGGACGGCCGTACCCTGTGCGTACTCCAGATCCCGCCGGGCTTGCCCCACGTGTACAACCTGAAAGGCCAGTACCTGACCCGGAGCGACCGCCACAATCGGCCGCTCCTGGCCGATGAGCTCCGCCGTTTGCTGATCAACCGCAGCGAGGTCAGCTACGAAAGCTACGTGCCCGAAGGCGCCACGATGGCCGACCTCGATGAGGAGCGGGTGGCGGCCTATCAGGCGCGGATGGCGACCCTTGCCTATCCCACGGCCACGGCCCTGCTGCTCAGCCGGGGCTGCGCCGTGATGACGCCCGACGGCCCACGGCCCACCGTGGCCGGTTTGCTGCTCTTCGGCCGCGACCCGCAGCGGTGGGTCCGTTCGGCCACGCTGACCTGTGTGCGCTACGCCGGCGAGACGATGAGCGATGCCTTCGTGCGCGAGGACATCGCTGGCGTCCTTCCCGACCAGATCCGCCGCGGTGAGGCGTTTGTGGCCGCCAACATGCGCCGTGGAGCCCGCATCCGCGGGTTGGCCCGCGAGGAGGTGCCCGAATACCCCATTTCGGTCGTGCGCGAGGCCATCGTCAACGCCGTGGCCCATCGCGATTACAGCATCCGCGGGGACGACATTCGCGTACTCATGTTCAGCAACCGGCTGGAGGTCTATTCGCCTGGTCGGCTGCCGGGCCATGTCACCCTGGACAATCTGCTCGACGAGCGCTATAGCCGCAACGAGGCCATCGTCCAGGTGTTGGCCGAGATGGGGTTTATCGAGCGGCTGGGCTACGGCATTGACCGGATGATCGCCGTCTGCGAAGGCGAGGGCTTACCCCGTCCCCGCTTTGCCGAGACCGCGGCCGGTTTTCGGGTGACGATTTTCGGCCACGGCCCGAACCTCATCGGCGCCGCGCCCCCGGCCAGCCTGTGGGCCCATTTGCATCTGAACCCACGGCAGGAGCAGGCCCTGGCCTTTCTGCAGACCCATCGCCGGATCACGAATCGTGATTACCAGGCCCTGTGCCCGGATGCCAGCCCGGAGACCCTACGCCGCGATCTGGCCGACCTGGTGGATCGCGGGATTTTGCTCAAAATCGGCGAGAAACGCGCGACGTATTACGTTTTGAAGTAACTAGTAACTAGTAACTAGTAACTGTATAAAGACAAATCTCACAAAAATTACCCATTATCGATTACCAACCATGTCCCTCCAAACCCGCCTTGACGAAGACCTGAAGGCCGCCATGAAGGCCGGCGACGAGGCGCGCAAGCTGGCGCTGCGCAGCATCAAAACGGCCATCATTCGCGCCCAAAAACAAGAAGACAACCGGCCGCTGAGCGATGAAGAAATCCTGGCCGTGTTGCGCAAGGAAGCCAAACAACGCCGCGAGAGCATTACGGCTTTTGAACAGGGCGGTCGGCCCGACCTGGCCGAGCGAGAACGGGCCGAGCTGGCCGTGATCGAGAGCTATCTGCCCGCTCAACTCGACGCCGAGGCCATCCGCCAACAGGCCCAGGCCGTCATTGCCGAGGTCGGCGCTACCGGCCCGCGCGATATGGGCAAGGTGATGGGCCGGCTGATGCCGTTGCTGGCCGGCAAGGCCGACGGTCGTCTGGTCAATCAGATCGTGCGCGAGCTGCTGGGTGGTTCCTCCTGACCTGTCCCCCATTGTCAACGGCGCTAACGAGTCGCCAGCGAACGCTCCAGCGGAAAAGACCTCGTTCCTGGCGCGCTGGAGCCGCGACCCGGCGCGCTGGCACGCGCGGTTGCATCTGGCCATTTTCGTGGTTCTGGTGGCCGGCTCGATGTTCGCCGCCTTGCTCGTGGATTGGCCGGTCAGCCTGAACTACCAGCTGCGGGAAGGCGACATCAGCCCCATTGACATCCGCGCTCCCCGCCCGCTGACCTATCGCAGCGAGGTTCTCACCGAGCTGGAGCGTCAACGCGCGGCCGCGGCCGTGCCCAAGGTGTACGACCCGCCCCAAACGCGGGTGGCGCGGCAACAGCTGGCGCGGGCCAACCTCATCCTCGATTTCATCAAGCAGGTCCGACTCGACCCCTACGCCGATCCGGCGCAAAAGGTCGCCTGGTTGCGCGGCATCGCCGACGTGACGTTGCCGGAACAGGTTATCGGGATCATCCTGAGTCTGTCCGATGAACGTTGGAATGTGGTGCGCGAAGAGACCCTCCGGGTGCTCGACACGGCCATGCGCAATGTCATCCGCGAGGGCGAGCTGCAAAACGCCCAGCGCGCGGTCCCTGGCCTGATCAGCTTTGGTCTGAGCGACGATGAGGCGTTGGTGGTAAGTGCGCTGGTGCAAGGGCTGCTGCGGCCCAACACGTTCTACAATCCCGAACGCACGGCCGCCGCCCAGGCCGAGGCTGCCGCCCGCGTGCCGCCGGTCGAGCATACCATCGCCGCCGGTGAGACCATCCTGCGCGCCGGCGACCGGGTAGAGGCGCTCGACCTCGAAATCCTGGAGGCGTTGGGGCTGTTGCGCGACCGGCGCACCTGGCAGGATTACGTTTCAGCCCTGTTGCTGACGGCGCTGCTGACGGGCCTGCAGGTGGCCTACATCGCGCAGAGCCGTCGCGGGTTTTGGAAAGACAGGCTGCGCGTTCTGCTCCTGGGCGTGTTGTTCGCCGTCTTCGTGTTTCTGGGCAAGGCCATGGTACCCATGCACACGGTCCTGCCCTATCTGTATCCCCTGCCGGCCATGACCATGTTGGTGGCCGCGCTCATCTCGCTGCCCATCGCCACGGTGAGCACCCTGGTCATCGCCGTGCTCTTGCTCCTGTTCACGAACGGCGAAACGGCCATTGCCGTCTACGCCTTGGCTGGCGCCCTGGCCGGCGCGCTGGCCCTGGGCCGCGGGGAACGTCTGAACGGCTTTGCCTGGGCCGGCGTCTGGATCATCGTCGCCGATTGGGTCACGCTGATGGCCTTTCGGCTCTATACCGGCGCGGCCACGGACAGCCGCGGCCTGTTGGAACTGACGGTCGCCGCCGCCATCAACGGTATCTTTGCCAGCAGTTTCACCCTGGTGGTGTTCTATTTGCTGGGCCAGGTGTTCGGCTTGGCCACCAGCCTGCAGTTGCTCGAGCTTTCCCGGCCCACCCATCCCTTGTTGCGTCAGTTGTTGCTCAAAGCGCCCGGCACCTATTACCACACGCTCATCGTCAGCAACATGGCTGAAGAAGCGGCAGCCGCCATCGGCGCCGACGCGCTGTTGACGCGGGTGGGTAGTTACTACCACGATATCGGCAAGACCGTGCGGCCCTATTTCTTCATCGAAAATTACACCGAAGGCGGCAACCCCCACGATCGCCTGGATCCCTACACGAGCGCCCGTATCATCATCAACCACGTCGCCGATGGGGTCGAGCTGGCGCGCAAGTATCGCCTGCCGGAAGTCCTGATCGATTTCATCCGTGAGCATCACGGCACCACCCGCGTCGAGTACTTTTATCATCAGGCCTGTCAAGAGGCCCCGGACCCGGCCGAAGTGGACGAAAAGGCCTTTCGTTATCCCGGCCCCAAGCCGCGGCGCCGCGAGACGGCCATTCTCATGCTCGCCGACGGGTGCGAGGCCACGGTGCGGGCGATGAACCCGCGCACCCACGAGGAAATGGCCGATCTGATCCGCAGCGTCATCAACCGACGGCTGGTGCTGGGTCAGCTCGATGAGTCGCGTCTCACCCTTTACGACCTCACCCTCATCGCTGAAGCCTTCACGCGGGTGCTCAAGGGCGTGCACCATCCACGCATCCAGTATCCCGGCGCGCCGGCCGCCGTTCGCCCCCTGCGGCGATCCTGGGTCGGCGCCCCCTCCCCTACCTGAACGAAGCCATGATCACCATTCGCGTGCTTCCGGAGTTCGAGAGCCTTGTCCCAACCGACAGGTTGGAAGCGGCTGTGGCGGCGGTGCTGGCCCGCGAGGGGGCCGAAGGCGACGTGACTCTGGTCATCTGTGATGATGCCACCATCGCCGATCTCAACCGCCGTTTCCTGGGCGAGGAAGGGCCGACGGATGTCCTCAGTTTTCCGGCCCAAGACAAAGCCGAGACCCATTTCGTCGTGCCGTCTGAGATGCCCCCGTACCTGGGCGATATCGTCATCGCCTATCCCTATGCGGCGGCCCAGGCCCGGCGGTTAGGGCGTCGGGTGGAGGACGAGTTGGAACTGCTGGCCGTGCACGGCACTCTGCATCTGCTCGGCTATGACCACGCCGATCCGGGCGGACAACGGGTGATGTGGGCGCGACAGGAGGCCATCCTGACCGACCTGGCCAGGGCGCGAAGCTCATGACCATGACCGAACCGCGCTTTTCTTCCCAACGCCTGAGCGATCTTCCCAGGTCGTTCGGCTATGCCGGCGCCGGGCTGTATCACCTGCTGCGCAGCCAGCGCAATGCGCGCATTCACCTCGTGTTGAGCTTGGCTGCGGTCGGTCTGGCGCTTTGGCTGGGACTGAATGCGGTGGAATGGGCCATTCTGATCCTCACCATCGGTTTCGTCTTTGCGGCCGAGGCCTTCAACACGGCCGTGGAGGCCGCCGTGGACCGCATCGGACCGGAAGCCCATCCGTTGTCCAAAATCGCCAAGGACACGGCGGCGGCCGGCGTTCTCCTGGCCGCGCTCACGGCCATCGGCGTGGCCATCTTTCTTTTCGGCCCTCGTTTGCTGAGGCAATGGTAGCGTGCGACAGCCACCGACGGAGTGGATATGGGTTTTGGACAGATAGTTCCCACACAACCGGCTTCGGGTTCGTATCCCGTTGGTTACGAGACCCTGCGTCGTATGGCCAATGTTGCGCGCTACAATGCCTGGATTGCCCGAGAGCTGGCGCCCTATGCCGGACAACGGGTGCTGGAAGTCGGTTGCGGCATCGGCAACATGTCGGACTATTTCCTCGAGCGCGAGTTGCTCGTCTGCATGGACATGATGCCTACCCATGTCGAGCTGCTACGCCAACGTTACAGGCGGCATCCGAACGTGGTGACCTGTGTAGGCGACATCACCGACCCGACCACGGTCACGGGGCTGAGGGCTTACCGTTTCGATACGGTGCTCTGTCTCAACGTGCTGGAGCACATTGCCGACGACGGCGCGGCCCTGGCCCATATGTACGATCTGCTACAGCCCGACGGGCGTTTGCTCCTCTTCGTACCGGCCGGCACTTATCTGTTCGGCACCCTCGACCTGGCGTTGGGTCACTATCGGCGCTACGAGCGGCATACCCTGGCGCCGCTCGTCCAAAAGGCAGGTTTCGTCATCGAGCGCTTGGGCTATCTCAACCTGGCCGGCATTCCCGGTTGGTGGTTGAACAGTCGCATGTTAGGCCGTCATCTGCTACCCGAAGGCCAGCTGCGGTTGTTCAACGGGTTGGCGCCGCTGTTCATCGCCGCTGAGCGTCTTATCCGCTCCGTCTGGGATGTGCCGTTAGGCCAGTCGTTGTTGTGCGTGGCGAGACGTCCTTCTCATCCCGATTCCGCTTCGTAAAGGAGTGTTTCATGTCGCTTTCTGTACCCTGGGATCAAGCTCCCGACCCGCGTTGTGCGCTCCGCCAGAGTGACCCGGAAGTGTTCGCCGCCATTGAAGGCGAACGCGCACGGCAGCAAAATCACATCGAGCTGATTGCCTCGGAAAATTACGTCAGTCCGGCCGTGCTGGCCGCCATCGGCTCGGCCCTGACCAACAAGTACGCCGAGGGCCTCCCCGATGCCCGCTATTACGGCGGTTGCGAATTCGTGGACATCGTCGAAAAGCTGGCCATCGAACGGGCCAAGCGGCTGTTCGGCGCCGAACACGCCAATGTGCAGCCCCATGCTGGCGCGCCGGCCAATCAAGCGGCCTATATGGCCCTGCTGGCGCCCGGCGACCGTGTCTTGGGCATGAAACTCGACCACGGCGGCCATCTCACCCACGGCGCCAAATTCAATTTCAGCGGCAAAACGTATGAATTTTACAGCTACGGCGTGGACCGCCAGACGGAGATGCTCGATTACGAGGCCATCCGTCAGCTGGCCTTGGAGATACGCCCGCGGCTGATCCTGTGCGGGGCCAGCGCCTATCCCCGATTGATCGACTGCGCGCCGCTGCGCGCCATTGCCGATGAGGTCGGCGCCTATCTCATGATGGACATGGCCCATGTGGCCGGTCTCGTCGCGGCCGATCTCCACCCCGACCCGGTGCCCTATTGCGATGTGGTGACGACGACGACTCATAAGACGCTACGGGGCGCCCGTGGCGGGCTAATCCTTTGCAAAGCCGAGTACGCGCGGGCCGTTGACAAGGCCGTGTTTCCCGGCCTGCAAGGCGGTCCGCTGATGCATCAAATCGCCGGCAAGGCCGTAGCCCTGGGCGAGGCCTTACGGCCCGAATTCCGCCACTACGCCCAGGCCGTGCTTGACAACATGCAGGTGCTGGCGGCCGAGCTGATGGCCGAGGGCCTGCGTCTGGTATCCGGCGGCACCGATAACCATCTCGCCCTGGTGGATGTCACCCCCTTCGGTATCGGCGGCGCCACGGCCGAGACCGCGTTGGGGCGGGCAGGTATCACCGTCAACAAAAACCTGATCCCCTACGACACCCGTAAGCCATCCGACCCCAGCGGCATCCGCATCGGTTCACCGGCGATGACGACGCGCGGTTTAGGCGCGGCCGAATTCCGCCAGATCGCCCGCTGGATGGTCGAGGTCCTGCGCCATCCCTACGACGAGACACGGCACCACCGCATTGCCGGTGAGGTAGCCGAGATGCTGACAGCCTTCCCAGTGCCGGCCTGAAGCGAACGGAAGACAACGACCGGAAGCCGTTTGGGGGAGCTTCCGCCATCGGTCCGAATGCGAGACGAAGGACGGAGTTCGTCTTCCGTCCTTCGTCTCGCCAGAGGGTCAAAGACGATATCCAGGACAAGGAGCCAACGCGAGGTTATCCGGCCACGGTCTGACCATTGCCCCAAACCGTCAGGAACGCGGCGAAGGTCCCCAGGATCGGACGCCAGGCCAGCCTGCTCCAGAAGCTCGTTCAGGCGCGTCGGATCCTCTTCGCGTTCCACCGCTTCCTGCACCGTAGCCGGCAGCACGCCAAAACGCTGCCTCGCTCGGTGACTTCCGACGATGCCACCCGCCGTAGCCACACCGCAAACGTCCGGCGCAACGTCGCCTGCTCTTCAGAACTGGAACCAGGGCCGGGCCTTTACCACCCGATAACGCAGGTCGGTGACGAAGTTACGCAGGAGCTTATGCCAGTGCTCCCACTCCTTGCTTTGCATGGCCTTGCGCACCACCTCGAGGTTGGGCGCGTAAAAGATAATCAGGCGCAAGGGGTATTTGCCCCATTGGGTATGCATGACATCGGCCGGCTCGAAACCCATGTTCTGCATCGCCGGCATCCACTGCTGGATCATGAAACGGCGATATTCGAGTTCGCGATAGCTCAGGTAGTTGTAAGTGACGAGAAGTTTGTAGCCGTCCATAAGGCCATGCCCGAAGCACAACGATCGGATTCGATGTCTTGCATTCTATGCCCTTATCGGCCCAGGGGTCAAACCCATCGGCGTGGTCTGCAAGGCGAGTCATCCCGTGCCGTGACCGCCCTTTCGGCTTTCGTCGTTCGTCCTGATGGTAGGGATCGAAGTCCCATCGGGACAGGGAAGCACGCTCAGACCGGCAGGACGCCCAGATCGGCCAAGGCCCTGCGGGTGGTGGCCGCATCCCGATGGAGGATGGCCGGCATTCCGAAGGCGATGGCCGCCTCTACATTCCGCAGCTTGTCGTCAATGAGCACACAGGCTGCCGGCGGCAACCGCAAGCGCCGGCACACCCGTTCGTAAATGGCATGGTCGGGTTTGCGCAGGCCTTCCAACGCGCTGATGACGACCACATCGAACAGACCCTTTAGGTCGGGTTCGGCCGCCAGACGCCGAGGTAAATCGGGCGTTGCATTCGAGAGGAGCGCCACTTTCAGGCGGCCGTGCAGCTGCCAGGCCAAACGCACCATCTCCGGGTCCAGACGCTCGCCATAGAAGGGGTCCACAAAGGCGCGAAACAGGGGTGGCAACCGGTCTTCGAAGGCAGCGCCGACCTCGGCCCAGTAGGTTTCGACGGTGATGGTGCCGGTGGAAAAGGCTTCCCAAGCCGGTCCGCTGTAGAGCCGTGCGTGGAGCGACCCCGTCGGCAATCCCAACATGGCATCGAAGACGGCCAGCTGGTTCCGCACCCACTCGTCGCCGACAAGGACTCCGCCGAAATCGAAAACGACTGCCCGGATCATGGTGCGATCGGCTTGATCAGAACGGGAATGCGACGGCCAACCGGGCGAAAACCAAAGCCCTGATAGAGCTTGCGCGAGGCCTGATTTTGCCATTGGGTGTTGAGCACAACCGTTTTGGCGCCCATTTCGGCGGCAAAATCGAGGGCATCGGCCAAAAGATGACGCCCCAACCCCATGCCCTGATAGAGCGGATCGACAGCCAGGCGGATGATTTGGGCCTGGTCGCCGTGGACATCGGTGCAGGCATAACCCACCAGGATACCCTGAAATTCCAGCGCCACCAGACGACTGCTGAGCATGAACAGTTCCGCAAGCTCGGCAGCCGAAAAACGCCAGGGCCAGCGAAAAATACGATGGTCGAGGGCCAGCAGGTCGCCCAATTCGACAAAGGCCGGCGTCCGCAGCAAGGCCCACTTGCTATCGTAAAGGGGTAGCAGCGGGGTCGGCGATACCTTGCGCTCGTAATTGACGATGTAATCGGCTACCATAAATTGCCGCGCCTGTAAGGCCGCCACCGACCATGGCTCCAGCCCCAAATGCATGACATGATGGATGCCGCGACTCTGAAAAGCCCTTTCCAGGGCGGCTAACAACCCGGCAAGCACCGTTGCCGTGGGATGCTCGTCGCCAAGCGCCAAACCGCGCACATAGGCCAGGTCATCATGCCAGACCGTGGCGCATAGGAAGCCAACCAGGCCTCTCCCATCCTCGGCCACAAAGCACGCCTCCCGGGCGATCAGCTGCGACAGGTCTTCGAGGCCAAAACGAACAAAGACACGACGGACTGCCTGCAAAAAATGGCGAATGGACACGCCATCATCGGGATAGGCCGGACGAACGGTAACGGGCATCGCGGACATACAGGGTCGCGGAAGGATGTCCGGACGGGGGAAGGATCAGGGCAAGCAAAAAAAGCCGCCCGAGGGCGGCTTATCTGGCTCCTCGGCCACGACTCGAACGTGGAACCAACCGGTTAGGTGGATGCTGCGGGCTCGAACCGCACGGAGGCCTTGACCTCCATCCCACAGCCGGCCGCTCTGCCTATTGAGCTACCGAGGAACGCAATGTTCATTTTAAGGGCAGCGCCGGGGTCTGTCAAGTCGCGAATGGCTTGAGAGCGGGACAGCGTCTTGCATAGAAGAAGGATAGCGTCACACGGGGCTCGTGCGGGACTGGCCGTATCGTGCTTCCTCTGCCACTCTCTTTCACATGCGGGCAGACGAGGGCGACCTGTATGGGAATTGTGCCAGAGATGGGAGGAGAAATCACCGATCATTTGCTAAAAAACCTTAATAATAAAACGCTCGGTAAACGCTCAGGCTGGTGTCTGCGATGGCTTAGACCTCCACTTATCCCGTGCCGAAGAGACGGAAGAGGGGAAACGGAGAGACAGGGAAGTGGAAAGCTCTTCCGGGCTTTCCGATTTCCTCCACGCTCTGAGTTTGGTCTCTGCCTTGATACCTTTTTTGCGCAAGATGACGAGCATGGCGGTCATCTTGTCGGCCCGTTTGGAGGCTCGAATCAGGGTTTATTCACCACGAAGCGCCCTCATCCCTCCCCTATCCCTCCCTTCTCCCACTGGCGGGAGAAGGGGGAGGACTCTTCCTGCCCGTAAGACCGGTGAGAGAGGTGATCAAGGGGATATCGAGTCCAAATCGGGCCATCAGGAGCGTACGGTCACATTTCGTCTGCCTGCGATGGAACTCTGTTGGAACCCGAGCCATTATCACCGGCCTGAGTAGTCACTCTTAGAAGCTGTTTGAAAAGTGGAACTGTCGGGCGAGTCGTGGTATGAATCGTCGTTGTGAACCAACGAAACTACCCAAGCGACTTGACCGACAGTCAGTGGAACATTATCCAGGAACTTGTTCCACCGGCGAAATCTGGCGGACGACCACGCAGCCTGGATATGCGCCAGGTCATCAACGGTATCCTGTACGTTGTCGTCAGCGGCATCCAGTGGCGGATGCTGCCCAAGGAGTATCCGAAGTGGCAGAGCGTCTACTACTACTTTCGGACCTGGCGTGACGATGGCACTTGGCAACGGATTCATGACACAGTTCGGGCCCTGGTGCGGCGGCGTGCCGGTCGACACAAACATCCGACGGCTGGGTGTCTTGACAGCCAAAGCGTCAAAACCACGGCCGTGGCAGGTATTCGCGGCTACGACAAGGGTAAACAGGTCAAGGGCAGGAAACGCCATCTGCTCGTCGATACCCTGGGCTTGCTCATGGCAGTGGTCGTCACGGCTGCTTCAGTCCAGGATCGGGATGGCGCCAAGCTCCTTATCTCTCGCTTGCCCGGTGCCTGCAAGAAGCTTCGTCTGATTTGGGTGGACGGTGGCTATCGAGGCCAACTGCTTGATTGGGTGGCCGACCGCTGCCGCTTCCGACTTCAGACTGTCCTGCGTTCGGATGATCAGAAGGGCTTTGCTGTTCTACCTCGGCGTTGGGTTGTTGAGCGGACCTTTGCCTGGTTGAACCATCATCGTCGCTTGAGCAAGGACTATGAAGGTTTGACATCATCCAGCGAAGCCATGATCCTGATCGCTATGACCCGTGTCATGCTCCGGCGTCTTGCCCGCACCTGACTTTTTAAACAGTCTCTTAGCCAGCCGCTGGTTTCCACTTGATGTTGCAGCCGATGCTGGGGCGTTGGTCGGGATCAACCGGCCGACCGGCCAGCAAAGCGTCGAGGGCGCGGCGCACGTCCCGGCCGGTTACCGGAATGCCGTTGCCCGGCCGCGAATCGTCGAGCTGACCGCGATAGGCCAGCTTCATCTCCCCGTCGTAGATGAAGATGTCGGGGGTGCAGGCGGCCTTGTAGGCGCGGGCCACGTCCTGGGTCTCGTCGAACAGATAGGGGAAGGGATAGCCCAGGGCCTCGGCCACGGCCTTCATCTTGTCGGGCGCGTCCTCGGGATAGGCCTCGACATCGTTCGAGTTGATGGCGATGAAGGCCACGCCTTTGGGGATGTAATCGTTGGCCAGGCGCACCAGCTCGTGCTGGACGTGCTTGACATACGGGCAGTGATTGCAAATGAACATGATCACCGTGGCTTTGTCCGACCGCAGGTCGGCCAGGCTAAGGGTGCGGCCGGAGACGGTATCGGGCAGGGTAAAATCAGGGGCTGGGGTGCCCAATGGAACCATGGTCGAAGGAGTGGCAGCCATTGGAACGGTTCTCCTAAGGCAGGGATGGAATCACAAAGGGTTCGTAGGATGAGTATAGCCTCGGGGCGCGAGGACGGTCAAAGTGACCGGCCACTCCGAGAGAGCCGGTGCGACGGGGCAAGAGACTCCGCTGACGAGGAAACGGCCATGACCATCGCTTCCTGCTCCATCCTACGGAATCATCACCTTTGCCACTTCCGCCCGCCTCGTGTACAATCGAGCCGCTGCTCTCGCTCAGCCCTGTATCGAGCCCTGCCTTTGCCCGATGGACGTGGACTTGAGGCGGGGCTGATTTTTGGAGGCCCTTCGTGATCGCAGTCTCTCATCTCTCCAAAGCCTACGGCGACATCCAGGCCCTGGACGACGTCTCGTTCACCATCGAGCGCGGTGAAATTGTCGGCCTGCTCGGCCCCAACGGCGCGGGTAAGACCACGCTGATGAAAATCCTCACCGGCTATCTCCAGCCGGACGAGGGCACGGCCACCATCGCCGGTCACGATGTCCTCACCCAACGGCACGAAGTTCAGGCCCTCATCGGTTATCTGCCCGAAAACGCACCCCTGTACCATGACCTGTCGGTCCAGGGCTATCTCAAACTCATGGCCGACCTGCGCGGCATCCCGCCTGCCGAGCAAACGGCCTGCCTTTCCGAGGCCGTCTATGCCACCGGCCTGGCCGATCACCTCACCCGACGCATCGGCGAACTCAGCAAGGGCTATCGCCAGCGCGTCGGCCTGGCCCAAGCCATCCTCCATCGGCCGCAGCTTCTCATCCTCGACGAACCCACCGTCGGCCTCGACCCGACCCAAATCGTCGAGATCCGCAACCTCATCCGCCAGCTGGCCCGCCGCAGCACCATCCTCCTTTCCACCCACATCCTGCCCGAAGTCGAACAGGTCTGCGACCGGGTCATCATCCTGATGAACGGCCGGGTGCGGGCCGACGCCCGGCTGGCCGACCTGGCGGCGACGAGCAGCGCCTTGCTCGTCCTGCAGGAGGCCGCCGACGGCGTCGAAAAGGCCCTGCGCGGGCTGGACGGCATCGGCGAGGTGCGGGCCGAGCGCTCGGCCGACGGGTTCCCGGCCTATCGTGTCATAGCTCGCAGGGCCGACGGCCTCGACCTCACTTTGACCATCTACCGCCTTGCCCAGGCCAGGGGCTGGGCGGTGCGTGAGCTGCGCCGCGAAACGCGCACCCTGGAGGCCGTTTTCAACGAACTGGCCGGCTAGGCCGACGCAAGCCCGTCTTTCGTCCTTCGTCTTGAATGGTGGCCGCTTGTCGGGACGAAAGACGAAGGACGGAAGACGCAAGAGATCCGTCTTGGGTCCTGCGTCGTGATGGTCGGCCGCTGCCGAAAACCATTCTCAACGTGCAAACGTGCCCACGATGAAACAAGCCTTATCGCTCACCCGGAAAGAAATCGCCGCCTACTTCGGTTCGCCGATGGCTTTGATCTTCATCGGCATCTTTCTGGCGTTGGCGCTGTTCTCGCTGTTCTGGGCCAATGCCTTTTTCGCCCGCGGCATCGCCGACGTGCGGCCCCTGTTCCGCAGCTTGCCCCTGCTGCTCATCTTCCTGGTGGCCGCCCTGACCATGCGCCAGTGGAGCGATGAAGAGGAGACGGGTACCCTGGAAATCCTCCTCACCCTGCCGGTCGAGCCGTGGCAACTCGTCATCGGCAAATTCCTGGCCGTCATGGCCATGGTGGCGGTGGCGCTGGGCCTCACCCTTTTCATCCCCATCACGGTTTCGCTGTTGGGAAATCTCGATTGGGGGCCGGTCATCGGCGGCTATCTGGCCTCGTTGCTCCTGGCCGCGGCCTATGCCGCCATCGGTCTCTTCGTCTCTTCGCGTACCGATAACTCGCTGGTGGCCCTCATCCTGGCCATCCTGGTGGCCGGCCTGTTCTATCTCGTTGGCACCCCGGCCGTGGTCAATGCAGCGCCGCCGGCCGTGGCCCAAGTCCTGCGGGGACTGGGTTCGGGCAGCCGTTTCGAGAGCATCCTGCGCGGGGTCATTGACCTGCGCGACCTGATGTACTACCTGGCCCTGACCGTCCTGTTCCTGCTGCTCAACGCCGTTTCGGTGGACGGCAAGCGCTGGAGCGAGAGCGAGCACACCCTGGCCTATCGCCGCCGCGTCGGCCTGACGACCCTGCTCATCGGCCTCAACCTGGTCGTACTCAACATCTGGCTGGCGCCGCTGAGCGGACTGCGCCTGGACCTGACCGAAGGCCGCGAATACAGCCTCTCGCAGCCGACCCGCGAGGTTTTGGCGGGTCTGACCGAACCCCTCCTCATCCGCGCCTACATCAGCGAAAAGACCCACCCGCTGCTGGCGCCGCTGGTGCCCACCGTGGGCGACATGCTGCGCGAGTACGAGATCGCCGGCCGCGGCCGGGTGCGGGCCGAGGTCGTGGATCCCACCCAAAATCCCGACCTGGAAGAGGAAGCCAACCAGACCTACGGCATCCGGCCCACACCGTTCCGCGTGGCCGGCCGCTATGAGGATACCATCATCAACTCCTATTTCGACATCCTCATCCGTTACGGCGACCAGAGCGAGGTCATCAACTTCCAGGACTTGATCGAGGTCAGCCCGCGCGGGGACGGGACCCTGGACGTGCGGCTGCGCAACCTCGAATACGACCTGACCAGGGTCATCAACAAGGTCGTCCAGGGCTTTCAGAGCACCGACGCCGTGTTGGCCGCGCTGGAACAACCGGCCCGACTGACCCTCTACACGACGCCGGCCACCCTGCCGTCGGATCTGCAAGATGTGCCGGCGACGGTGGCGCGAGTGGCCAACGACCTGGCGAGCAAGTCGCGGGGCAAGCTCGTTTTCACCCAGGTGGACCCAACAGCCCCTGGCAGCAGCGCCACGCCCCAATCCCTCTACGAGAGCTACGGCCTGCAACCCTTTGCCGCCTCGCTGTTCTCGACCGATACCTATTTCCTCCACCTCGTGCTCGAGGCCGGCGACAAGGTCCAGATCATCTACCCCGGCGCTGGGGCCAGCGAGGCCGAGGTGCGGACGGCCATCGAGGCCGGACTCAAACGCAGCGCAGCCGGTTTCCTCAAGGTCGTCGGCTTTTGGGCGCCGCCGGAAACGCCCCAGACCGATATGTTCGGCCAGGTGCAAGCGCCGCTGAGCACCTATCGCACCATCCGCGACCAGCTCACCCGGGAGTACGAAGTGCGCGACGTGGACCTGAGCAGCGGCCAGGTCCCGGCCGGGATTGACACCCTGGTGCTGGTGGCGCCGCAAAATCTGACCGATATCCAGCGCTTTGCCGTGGACCAGTTCCTCATGCGCGGGGGCGCCATCGTGGCCGCGGCCGGCCGCTTCCTCCTGGGCCAGGACCCCTTCACCGGCCAGCTCACCCTCTCGCCGGTGCAGAACGGGATCGAATCCCTCCTGGCCAGCTACGGTATCACCATCGAGAACACCCTGGTGATGGACCCGCAGAACGAACCCTTCCCGGTGCCGGTCGTCCGCAACGTGGGCGGGGTGCAGATCCAGGAAATCCAGGCCCTCGACTACCCGCCGTTTGTGGCCATCCGTCGCAACGGGATGGCCGGCGACCATCCCATCACGGCCAACCTGCCGGCCATCACCCTCAGCTGGGCCTCGCCCATCTCGGTGCGGCCCGACCTGGAGGCTACGGTGCTGCTCTCATCGAGTCCGCAATCGTGGGTCACGGCCAATGCCAATCCCCAACCCGACCCCGTGACCTATCCCGGCCTGGGCTTCCCGATCGAAGGTCAGACCGGCCCGCGCACCCTGGCCGTTGCCGTGCAGGGCGTCTTCACCAGCGCCTTCAAGGGCAAGACCCTCACGGCGCCGACGGACGAGGGCGGCGCGGCAACCCCGAATGTGGCCGCCCTCCAGGCCACGGCCATCGAGCAATCCCCGGCCACGGCCCGTATCGTCCTCATCGCCAGCAACGAGTTCCTCAACGACGTGGTCTTCCAGATTGCCTCCACCTTCAACCCCGAAGGCCCCCTCCACAGCCTGCAGCTCTTCCAAAACGCCGTGGACTGGTCGGTGCAGGACCTGAATCTGCTCGGGATTCGCGCCCGCGGCACCCAGGCCCGCGTTCTGCGGCCTCTTTCCGAAAGCGACCGCCGCTTCTGGGAGATCGCCAACTATGTCGTCGCCCTGGTCATCCTCGTCGCCATCGGCCTGGTTTGGAGCGTCCGTCGTCGCCACGAGAAACCGATGCCCCTGCTGCCGCCGCAGCAGGTGGGGCTGGCCAGAGCCAGGGAGGGTTGAGCCATGCTCCGTCAACGTCTGATCCCTATCCTCATCGGGTTGCTTGTCGTCCAGCTGGGGCTGGTGGCCCTGGTCTATTGGCCGCGACCGTCCCAGGCTACGAGCGAACCCGTTTTCCCCAACCTCAGCACCGCCGACATCACGGCCCTGACCATTGCCGATAGCGGCGGCAAGCAACTCAAACTGGCCCGCCGCGGAGAGGGCTGGGTGCTGCCCGAAGCGGGCGATTACCCCGTCCAGAACGATCGCATCAATCCCCTGCTGGAAAAACTGGTCGGCCTCAAGACCGGCCGCCTGGTGGCGGAAACGGCCGCCAGCCATGCCCGTTTGCAGGTGGCTGCGGACGCCTTCGTCCGCCGAATTGACCTGGAGACGGTGCGGGGAGAGCGCTACACCCTCTATTTGGGCACGGCCCCGCGGGCCGGCGCCACCCATTTCCGGCTCCAGGGCCAGGACCGGGTCTATCTGACCGCCGATCTGGCCGCCTTCGATGCCACGGTCGAACCGGTCGGCTACATTGACGCCACCTACGTCAGCATCCCCACGGCCGACATCGCCGCCTTGCGGGTCGAAAACGCCCAGGGCGTGCTCGAGTTCACGAAGGAAGGCGAAACCTGGAAACTGGCCAGCCTCGCCGCCGACCAAACCCTCGATACCTTCCTCGTCCAAGCCCTGGTCGGTCGGCTCGCCTCGCTGACCATGACCCGGCCCCTGGGCACGGCGCCCGATGCCGCGACCCTCTCGGCCTGGGGCCTGAACCCGCCCGCGACCACCGTCACCATCACGACCCGACCGGCCACAGGCGAGAGCAAGACCTATACTCTCCAAATCGGCGCCAAAGACGCGGAAACGAACAATTACTACGCCAAATACTCGGAATCGCCCTATTACGTGCAGATCGCCGGTTTCAGTCTGGATGATTTTGTGACCAAGAAAGCCGCCGATTTTGTCGCCACACCCACGCCCGTACCGACACCGGCCACAACGCCGACGCCCTGACGGGCCGGATGTTCATCCTCATCCCGGCCATGCCCCCCATCATCCAAACCTACGGCCTGGTCAAGACCTTTGGCAACTTGGTGGCCGTGGACCATCTCGACCTGGCCGTGCCGGCGGGGGTCATGTTTGGCTTCCTGGGTCCCAACGGCGCCGGCAAAACGACGACGCTGAAGATGCTCACGGGGCTGATGCGGCCGACCGCGGGCACGGCGGTGGTGGCCGGTTATGACGTGGTGCGATCGCCCCTAGAGGTGAAGCGACGCATCGGTGTCGTGCCCGAAAACCTGGGCCTGTACGAGCGGCTGACCGCCGACGAGTACCTGGAGCTGGTCGGGCGTCTCCATCGGCTTGACGTGGCCACCATCGCCCGGCGCCGGGACCGGCTGCTGGAGCGGCTGGCCCTGGCCGACCGTCGTCACGACCTGGCCGTGGACTACTCGACCGGCATGAAGAAGAAGCTGGCGCTGGCTGCGGCCCTATTGCCCAATCCGCCCGTGCTCTTCCTCGACGAACCCTTCGAGGGCGTGGATGCCGTTTCGGCGCGGGTCATCAAGGACCTGTTGCTCTCGCTGGTGCGCCAGCAGAACACGACCGTGTTCTTTTCCACCCACATCATGGAGCTCGTCGAAAAGCTGTGCGACGAGGTGGCCATCATTGACCACGGCCGGCTTATCGCCCAGGGCAATCTGGACGACCTGCGCCGTCAGGCCAAGGCCCACGGTCAGGCCAGCCTGGAGGAGGTGTTCCTGCGGCTGGTGCGGGCTGAGGTGGAAGAGGGCAACCATCTCGATTGGTTGTAAGGCGACGATGGGTCACGAGCTGCGCACCCTTCTGTGGCTGCAAGGCCGCCTGTTGCGCAATTCGCTGCGCCGAGGCACGGCCCAGGATACCGGGCGGTTGGTGGGGGTGCTCTTCCTGGGGGTGTTGATGGTGCCGGGGTTGCTCGTCATGGCCGTCGTCATGGCCGTGGGGCTGCGCCTGACCGACATCGTCCTCGGCGGCCATATCCTGGCCCTAGCCTTCACCTTCATCCTCCTCATCTGGCTGACCATGCCGGCCTCCCAACAGCAGATGACCGAGCCCCTCGACCTGACCAGGCTCTTTCATCTGCCCATTGCCTTTCGCCACCTCGTCCTGGCGAGCCTGGTGCTGAACAGCATCGGGCTGACGGCGTTGAGCACGGGCTTTTTCCTGCTGGCGGCCATCGTCGGCTTCCTGCGGGCCGGCTGGCAGGCGGCACCGATGGCGCTCTCGGCACTGGCATTTTTCGGCGTGGTCGTCGTGCTCAAGGCGGTGGTGGACGATGTGCTGGCCCTGGCCGCGGCCGACCGCCGTCTGCGCTTGCTCATCATCGTCGTCAGCCTGGCGCCGGTGCTGCTCATCGTGTACGGTCAGCTCTCGTTTCAGATAGGCCTGCTCGGCGGCGGGCCGCCTCCCGACCCGGCGGTCTACCTGGCGCAGTTCGACCTGTTGCGCTGGGTGAGTTGGGCGCCGTCGGGCTGGCTGGCGCAGGCGTTCGTGGCCTTGCGCCGAGGCGGATGGTGGCCCTGGCTGGGCTGGACGATGGCCCTGCTGGCCGTGCTCGTGGCGGGTCT
This sequence comes from Caldilineales bacterium, assembly GCA_026417535.1. GTDB lineage: Bacteria > Chloroflexota > Anaerolineae > J102 > J102 > SSF26. The sequence goes on along the minus strand of JAOADB010000024.1, from coordinate 1,446 downwards.
GGGACTCCATCTGCGTCTGATGCGGCGGCTCTTCTTCGGCAACCTGTGGCGGGTGGCCATGCGACGGCGCTCAGCGCCGAGGCGGTCACGACTCTTGGCCTGGGCGTCGGCCTTGGGTCGGCGTCGGCCCTGGTTGGGGGATTGGCTCGTCCTCCTGTGGAAAGACTGGCTCAATTTCGCGCGCAGTCCGATAACGGCGCGGTTGTTCTTTCTACCCGTCATCCTGTGTCTCGCGGGCTATTTTTTCGGTCGGGTGTCGTTGCTACCGGGCTGGAGTATCGGGTTGGGGCTGGCGGGATTCACGGCCTTTTTCGTGACCCTGATGGCCCACGACCAGATAGGCACCTATGACCATGTCGGCGTGGGGGCCTTGCTGTTGTCGCCGGCCCCGCGGGTGCTCATCCTGCTGAGCTACGGGCTACTCAATTTGGCCGTAGCCGTTGCTTTGGCCCTGGCAGCCGGGCTGACGGCGTGGCTGGCCCGCGGGGAGCCGGTCGTGCTCGGCTATGCCTTGGCCCTGATCGTGCCCTTGCAACTCGTCTGCAACGGCCTGACCCATCTCACCTCGCTGGTCTTCCCCTACTACATGGACCTGGAACGAGGCCAGGCGCCCCTGAACGAGGCCAAGGCCAGCTTTTTCACCGTGTTCAGCGCCATGGTGGGCATGCCGCTGCTGACTTGGCCGATTGTCCTCCCGGTGGGTTTGGGGCGCCTGCTGGCACCGGCATGGACGCCGCTTTTCCTGGGTTTTGCCCTGGTGTACGGGGTGGCGGCCTACGCCCTGCTGCTTAAAGTGGCGGCGCGTCTGTTCCCGAGCCGCGAGGAGAAGCTGGTGGAGACGATGCTGGCGCGGCGCTAGCGGGTGTGAGAATTCCGTTTTCGCCGTCGGCCAGCCATCGAGACGAACGACGAAAGACGGACGGAAGACGGATTTTTTCGTCATCCGTCTCGATATGGCCATGCGTCTTAGCCCACCGCCCTTTTCAGGAGCTCGCCGATGGCCGCCTCTTCGACCGTCGTCAGTTCCTTCAACGCGAAGGCCACCGGCCACATGGCGCCCTCGTCGAGATGCGCAGCATCCGTGAAACCCAGCGTGGCGTAGCGGGTGTTGAACTTCTGCGCAGCCTGGAAAAAGCAGACGACCTTGCCGTCGCGGGCGTAGGCCGGCATCCCATACCACAGCCGCGGCGAGAGCGTGGGCGCGTGGGCCTTGACCAGGGCATGGATTCGCATGGCCATGACGCGATCGGGTTCTGCCATCTCGGCGATCTTCGCCAGCACGGCGCTCTCGGCATCCACCTTCCCCCCGCGGGTCGCCTTCAACTCCTTGGCGCGCTCGCGCATGGCCGCTTGCTCCTCAGCAGTGAACCCTGAGGACGTATCCTCGCTTGCCGGGGTATCCCCGGCGGATTGGGGTGAAACCTTCCCGGTAGACCGGCTCATAAC
>JAOADB010000242.1 GCA_026417535.1 Caldilineales bacterium | reverse complement strand
TCCAGCCATCGGCCAAACCCCATCCCCCCATCACCAGTCCCCAGTACCCAGTATCCAATAACCCACCCCCAGTTCCCACCATGAAACTCGCCGTCGGCGTCATCGGCGCCACCGGATACACCGGTTACGAGCTGCTGCAAATCCTCCACCGCCATCCTGCGGCGCGACTGGTCTGGGCGACCTCGGAGTCGTCGGCTGGCAAGCGTCTCAGCGACCTCTACCCCACCCCGGACGATACGGTGCTCCTGCGGCCGGAAGACGCGGCGCTGGAACAAGCCGATGTCGTCTTCCTTTGCCTGCCCCATGTCGCCAGCATGGAAGCCGTGGCGCGGGTGCGGGCCGCAGGCGTGCGGGCCATTGACCTCTCGGCCGATTTTCGCCTGCCCGACCCGGCCACCTACGAGCGTTGGTACGGCCATCCCCATACGCAACCGGCTCTATTGGCCGAGGCCGTATACGGTCTATGCGAAGTCAACCGCTCCCGCATCCGTGACGCCCACCTCATCGGCAACCCCGGCTGCTATCCCACCACGGTCAACCTCGGCCTGTGGCCCCTGGCCCGGGCCGGCGTCCTGGGGCCGCGCGTCATCGTGGACGCCAAATCGGGCGTCTCCGGCGCCGGTCGCACCCTCAAACTCACCTCCCATTTCGTCGAGGTCAACGAAAACTTCAGCCCCTACAGCATCGGCTACAGCCATCGTCACATCGCCGAGATGGAACTCGTGCTGGGCCCCCACGTGCCGGGCCTCGAGATCACCTTCTCGCCCCATCTGTTGCCGGTCAACCGCGGCATCCTCTCGACCATCTACGTGGACGTGGACCCCTCCCTCTCGCCGGCGGCCGTGTACGAGCTGTACGCCGAGGCTTACGCCGATGAACCCTTCATCCACCTGTTGCCCCTGGGCCAGGTGGCTACCCTGCGCCATACCACCGGCAGCAACCGCTGCGCCATCGGCCTGACTCCCCTTCCCCGGCCCGGCCGCTGGATTCTCACCGTCAGCGAGGACAACCTGCTCAAGGGCGCCAGCGGGCAGGCCGTGCAAAACCTGTCTCTTATACACATCT
>JAOADB010000241.1 GCA_026417535.1 Caldilineales bacterium | reverse complement strand
CAAGGAACGAGACGAAGGACGACGGACGAAACCCCTCCGTCCATCGTCCATCGTTTATCGTCTATCATCCACTTTCCAGGAGGTTACCGATGGCTCTACCCCGTCACGCCGAGTACCTGATCATCGGCGCCGGCGTTCATGGACTCTCCACCGCCTATCACCTGGCCAAATACCTCAAGGCCAAGGGCATGGGTCGCGGGGAGGATGTCGTTGTGATTGACAAGGCGGGTATTGCCGCCGGCGCGTCGGGCGTCGCCTGCGGCAATGTCCGCTGCAACTACTACCAGGAGCCGATGACCCGGCTGATGATCCATTGCATGGATATCTGGGAATCGGACCCGGATTACTTTGCCTACAACTCGGTAGGCTATCTCACCGTTTCCTTTGCGCCCATGGCCGAGGGGCTAGCTGCCGTCCACGCCCGGCACAAGCTGCTCGGCTATCCCTCGACCTTCATCCAAGGCGAGAAGGACGTCAAGAAGTACATGCAGGGCATTTTCTACGACTGGCAGGCCGAAAAGCTAGAGGTCGTCCTGCATGAACACCGCGGGGGCCACGCCTGGAGCAAACAGGCCATCCACGGGCTGGCCATCAAGGCCGAAAGCGAAGACGCGCAGCTGTTCATCGGCCCCACCGTGACCGGCTTCCGTTTCGCCAACGACGGCAGCGTGCGCGTGGTCGAGACCGATCAAGGGGATATCGAGGTCGGTTGGGTCGTGGTGGCCGTCGGTCCCTGGATCAAGCCCATGTGGCGGCTGCTCGACTTGCCCATGCAGGTACCCGACCCCCGCAATCCCGACCAAATGGTCGAGCTGTGGCGTTATCTTGCCCTGCAGGAAGGCGAGATCGAGATCAACCCCTACGTCCACATCACGAACGACGGCCGCCGTCCGCCCCTGGTGCACGTGGACAGCGATGTGCCCCTCTACAGCGAAGACGGCCGGCTGGTCTGGGACAAGCCGTGGGGCATCTACTTCAAGCGCGATAAGCACTCGGTGCAGGGCGGCGCCGTGCCCCTCGACATCGGCCCCGAAGCCGAGATTGACCCCTACGGCCGCCGCAGCCCCTACTACTGCGTCACCGACCAGTTCTACGATATCTGGGTGGCGTCGCTGGCCCATTGCATGAAGCGATTCGAGGGCACCCGCAAATACGCCTCGCGCAAGCCCTCCGGCGGCATCGGCGCCTTCTCGGCCGACAACTTCCCCATTTTCGACTTCATGCGGCCGAACGTGTACGTCATCGCCGATTCGAACCACGGCTTCAAGATGATCGGCGTGGGCGAACAGGTGGCGCGCATCCTCACCGGCGAGCGCAGTGAGCTGCTGGAACCGTTCCGCTTCGGTCGCTTCGAGGAAGCCCAGGCCATGCCGAAGTCGAAGGCGCCGTTCCCGTGGATGTGAGTACGGACGATGGGGTTATCGGCCATCGTCGTCCGTCGTTCGTCTCGTCCCTTGGCCGATTCCCAGACGAACGACGAAGGACGAAGGACGAAGGTTTTTTCGTCGTCCGTCCTTGGTCTCGTCCCTTGGCCGATTCCCAGACGGGAGAAAAGCTCCCCCAAACTCCCCCAAGCTCCCCCGAACTCCCTCCTCCACCCCCTATGACCACCCATACCGCTGATGTCCTCATCATCGGTGGTGGCGTTTATGGCTGCGCCACCGCCTACCATCTGGCCCGTCTCGGCGCCGGCAAGGTCGTCGTCCTGGAACGTCGCCACGTCTGCGCCGGCGGCACGGCCAAATCGTGCGCTATCGTCCGCACCCACTACTCGGTCACCACGAACCTAGTTCACGCCGTCGAGAGCCTCAAAATCTTCGCCCATTTCGATGAGGTCGTCGGCGGCGATGTCGGCTGGCATCGCACCGGCTATCTCATCCTGGGACCGGAGGCCCACCGCGAGCCGATGCTGCGGGTCTTTGCCGAGCAAAATGCCCACGGGATTGATACGGCCGTGCTCGACCCGGCTGCGGCCCACGAAATCCATCCGCTGCTGTCCTATCATGACGTGGAAGTCATCGGCTATGACACCTTCACCGGCTACGCCGACCCCTACCTGACGACGACGGCCTATGCCAACCGCGCCCGCGACTTGGGCGTGACCATCCACACGAACACGCCGGTCACCCGCCTGAGCAGCGAGGGGCGTGTCAAGGTCGTGGAGACCACGGATGGGACCTGGCACGCGCCCCTTGTGCTGCTGGCGGCCGGCCCGTGGACGAATGCCATCGCCGCCACGGCCGGGCTGCACTTCCCCTACGAGATCAGCCGCCACAAGGTCATCACCCTGCGCATCGCACGGCCCTATGACCCCCATTGGCCCATCGTCAAAGACCTGACGACGCCGGACAAAATCTACTTCCGACCGGAGACGGGCGGGGTCGTGCTGGTGGGCACGGGTGATCACGGCGACCCCATCACCGACCCCGACACTCTGACCGACCAGGTGGATATGGACCACATCGTCCGCATCGGCCGGTTGGTCAGCAACCGGATGCCTGCCTTTGCCGACGCCGAATGCACGGCCGGCTGGACCGGACCCTACGACATCACGCCCGATTGGAACCCGCTAGTGGGTGCCGTGCCGGGGGTGGAGGGCCTGTTCGTGGCCGTTGGGTTCAGCGGACACGGCTTCAAGCTGGCGCCTACCATCAGCGAGGCTCTGGCCCAAACCATGCTCGGCCAGACCCCGCGGTTGAGCATCGCCGACTACGACCCGAATCGCTTTGCCGAAGGCCGGCTCCTGCGCGGGGCCTACGGCATCGGCTCCATTTCGTGATCCCGGTCTTCGGCCGAGAGAAGGGACGGCGGACGAAGGACGAATGACGACTGCCTTCGTCTTTCGTTTGCCTGCGATGAAACCCTGTCGGAACCCGAGCCATCATCGTCATCGGCCTGAGTAGTTACAAACAACCGAAGCTACAACGCCCCCATGCACACCTACCTCTTCCCCGGCCGGGTTCGGATCGGACCCGGCGTTGTCGCGACTGCCGGTGAGCAAGCCATCGCCCTCGGCGGTCGCCATGCCTTTATCGTCGCCGACCCCGGCATCGTTGCCGCCGGTCTGTTGGACCCCGTGACCCAGGCCCTGCAGCGGGCTGGCGTGGCCTTCACCGTGGACCAGGGGGTGGTGCCCAACCCCGACACCGAGAGCGTAGACCGGATGACCGCGGCCTACCGTGCCAGCGGCGCCGACCTCATCATCGGCCTCGGCGGCGGCAGCGCCCTTGATACGGCCAAGGCCGTGCGCCTGGCCGCAGGCGGGCCGGACGGGGTGAGCATTTGGGACTACGCCTATCTGCGGGGGGATGACGCTCGGCCGGCGCCACCCCGCGCGGCCTGTCCTCCGCTCATCGCCATCCCGACCACGGCGGGCACCGGCGCCGAGGCCACGCCCTGGGCCGTGCTGACTCATCGCCAACGGCGGCACAAGTACGGCGTCGGCGCCGACCATCTCATCCCCGACCTGGCCCTGCTCGACCCCGAACTGACCCTGGGCCTGCCGGCCTGGCTCACGGCCGCCACCGGCATTGACGCCCTCTCCCATCTCATCGAGGCCTATGTCTCGACCCGCCGGCACCCGCTGCTCGACCCGCTCATCCGGCACGGCGTGGCCCTCATCGGTCGTCACCTGCGGTCGGCCGTGTTGCGAGGCGACGACCTGCCGGCTCGGCAGGCGATGATGGAGGCGGCGCTCCTGGGCGGCATCGCCATCACGGCCAACTGGCTGGGGGCCTGTCACTCCCTGGCCCATCAGCTCTCCAGCTTCGCCGATGTCCATCACGGCGTGGCCATCGCCCTCATGCTCCCCCATCAGATGGCCTTCAGCCTGCCGGCCGCGCTCGAACGCTACGCCGAAATCGGTGAAGCCTTGGCCCCGCGACGACGACCGGCCGCCACCCTGCGCGGCCGCGCCGAACACGCCGTGACGGCCGTGCGCGAGCTCATCGCCGACATCGGCCTGCCCACCCATTTGGGCGCCGTCGGCGTCGGCGCCGACCTCATCCCGGCCATGGCGGCCAGCGCCTACGAAAACGACCTGAACTGGACGACGAACCCGCGACGCGTCACGCAGGCCGACCTGCTGCGGATGTACGAACAGGCGCTGGATGCGCCCAAAGCTGTCAAGGAAACGTGAGAAACTTGGAGGAATCCGGGAAACCGGAGGAACTCTTCGTTTCCCCCTTTCTCCGATTCTCCGTCGCTTTATGTCCTTCCTTCGTCCTTCGTCGTCCGTTCTTCGTCCTTGCTCTTGCCATCGGAGACCCATGACGCCGACAACGCCGCCATCGAGTGTGGCCATACCGAGGGGTACCCTCGTGGGTTGGGTTCTGGTTCTGGCTTCGACCGTGGCCTTCAGCCTGGTGACGCCCGTGGGCAAGGCCGTGATCGCGGGCGGTGCGGCGCCGTTGCTCGTGCTCGGCCTGCGTTTCTGGTCGGGCGCCGGCCTGCTGGCCCTGACCCTGGCCGTGCTGGCGCCGCAGCAACTGCGGATTGACCGTCGCGGCTTTGCCATCACCTTCGCTGCCGGCGTAGTGAATGGTTTGGGCGCGTCGTGCTTCTTTCTGGCATTGCGCCGGCTCGACGCCTCCATCGCCGTCATGCTCTTTGCCCTCAGCCCGCTGGCCGTGTTGGGGGCCTTGTGGCTGCGGGGCGAGCCGCTGACCCGGCGCCATCTCGTGCGGCTGGGCCTGGGGTTGATCGGGGTCTATCTCCTGATCGGGCCGGGCGGCCATGCGGACTGGATCGGAATCGGGCTGGTGTTGCTGGCTATTGCTGGCTACACGATCGAGCTCGTCTCCATCCAGTGGTTTCTGCAGGCCTACGACATTCGCACGGTCACGCTTTACATCCTGCTGGGCATGGCCTGCGGCATCAGCTTCATGTGGGCCGCCCTGGGCGCGACGACGAGCACTCTCGCCTATCCCGTCTGGCCGGCCGTGTTGTTCCTGGGCGTCGTCTGCACCTACTTCGCTTGGTGGGCCATGTTCACCGGCATTCGCGAGCTGGGGACGGCCCAGGTGGCGCTCCTCAGTCCACTGGAGACCCTGCTGAGCGTCGGCTGGTCGTTCTGGCTGTTGGGCGAGCGTTTCGACACCTGGCAATGGGCGGGCGCAGGGTTCATCCTTTTGAGCGCGCTCCTGGCTTCGCGTCGCCTGACGCGGGTCCGCACCCGCATCCGCTGGCGGGCCTGGATGCGACCATGACCGACCTCTACGACCGCCTGCGCGACACGGGGATCGGCTACGCCGGCATCGAGGGCTGCTGGTGGTTGCCGGCCTGTGAGCCTGTGACCTTGCCGGGCACGCTGAAGCGCGAGCTGGAGAGGATTGCGAAGGCCCTCTTTGCCCTGTTGGACGCGGTGACGGGTCTTTACGGTGAAGATGAGGCGTTGACGGCGGCGTTGCGCCATCACGTCCCGCCGATGGTGCAACACCGAACGGCCGAGGGCCGCGTGGCCATGGTGCGGCCCGATTTCCAGCTGGCGCCGACGCCGACGGGCCTTCGGCCGGTAGCGACCGAACTCGAAATCTGCCCTTCGGCCCAGGGTTTTGCCCACGCCATGCAGGTTGCCTACGGGCTGGAGCCGGACCTGCTCCGGGAAACGGCGGCGCTGTTGGCCGGTCGTGAGCTGGTGTTCGTCGGCACCGAGGCGTGGTCGGAGTTCCTCTTCGAGCAGCTGGCCTTCTGCAAGGCGCTGGCCGGGG
>JAOADB010000240.1 GCA_026417535.1 Caldilineales bacterium | reverse complement strand
GCTCGTCGGCAGCGTCAGATGTGTATAAGAGACAGACCCAGGCCTGGTCCACCCTGGATACCCCGCGCCGAGGCCCCTGGCATCACAGCGTGGCGGCCGTCATCGGCCCCAATCTCCACATCGTCGGCGGCTGGGCGGGCGATTACACCCCTGCTCACGAGGCCTATCAGGCCTCCCACCTCCTGTTCCTCCCCATCGGCGCTCAAGGCGCTCAGGGCACTCGTTGAAAAAAGGTCACGCCTCAGCCCACGGCCTCACGTTTCAGAACGGTCTTCCTTGGCCGCCATCGGCGGCCCATCGAGACGACGGACGAAAGACGGAGGACGGAGAACGAGTCGTCCTTCGTCGTTCGTCTTCCGCGCTCCCGGCATGTGCGACCAGGTAGGTCATGGTTTCATCCTTATCGAATCGGTCTGGCCAGTTTTTGTATTTTCTCGAAGGTTTCGCGCCAGCTGATGGGACTCAGACCGAGCTTTTGGCGCAGCGCCTCGGGCGCAGCGCCGAAGCGATAGGCGCGCACGGCCGAAGTCCAACGCATCATCTCGAAGGAGACGCCGTCCTTGATCTCGGCCAGCGCCGCCGCCTCGGCCAGGACGTACTCGAGATTGCGCGCCGTGCACTCAAAGAGACGCTCGCGCGGCTTGTAGCTCCGCAGGTACTGGTTGTACACCGGCAGAAAGTCAGGCCCCAGGAAGAGCGTGCGCTCCTTGTGGGCATGGCGACCGTCTTCATAGCGCACCGTGAGCAGCGGCTCGCGCGGGTTCGAGGTGTCAATGTCGCTCAACCGCAAGTTCATCACCTCGCTTTTCTTCAGACCGGTCTGCAACAGCAACAGCACGAGCAAATGCGGCCGCGCATCGGGTTTGCTGGGCGACCACAGCAGGTCGCGCGTGACCCGCAGCAGCCGCTCCACCTCGGCATCGGTCAGGATACGCGGCAATGGCGCTTGGGCGCTCTCCTGGATGAGGGGCGCGGCCGGGTCGCGGGCCAGAACCTCGGTAGCCGCCAGCCACCCAAAAAAGGACTTGAGCGCCGTCACCCGGCGGGCATACGACTTGGGACGACACGGCACGGGGTTGCCGGCGTCATCCAATCGTTCAAAACGCAACCAATAGAGGAACTCGTTGAGGGTATCCACCCCGATATCGCGCAAATGCGCACTTTTGCCCTTTTCCTGCAAGAAACGTACCAGGAGACGAATATCGCCCAAAAACGCTGTAATCGTGTTATCGCTAAACCCGGCGCCAAGCAGATAGCGATGATAAGGCCCCAACGCCGCCGTGACGGTGCTATCGGGGGTCAGCTCGGTTGCCATCGGCGCTATCGGGACGGAGCGGCGGGGCCGTCCGGGTGGGGCCGGGGTATCGAACAGTTCGAGTTGTTGGTCCATGGGCGTCTCCTTGGATCTGTTCAGGCGGCTGCTTGCGCGTTGCGGATGAGTCTTCTGCTTTTGCCATTGGCCCAAGAACGGGACGAAGGACAAAAAGAGGTCGTCTTTCGTCTTCCGTCTTTGGTCTCTCCGGCCTATGACAGTGAAGGCTGAATCGTTACGGTTTCCTTTCGTATAGCGTTTCAGGGCGTTATCGTACCCGTATTGCCGAACGATGTCAACTCCCCGGCGCCTCCTGGCGATCAAGCTGGCCGATCTGGGCGATGTGTTGAACATCACGCCGGCCTTGCGCGCCTTGCGCCACACATTCCCCCAGGCCCGCATCGAGGCTTTGGTCAATCCTCACACGGCGTCGGTGTTGCAGGGTTCGCCTTTGGTGGACGAGGTGGTGGTCTTTCCCAAGACCGATTTCGAGGGCCTGAGCGTGCTCCGTCCGCAGGCATGGCATCCGCTGCTGGCCCATTTGGTGGCATTGCGGCGCCGGGGATACGACACGGTCGTCAATTTCCACCATCTCACCACGCCATTGGGGAGGCTCAAGCAACGTCTGCTCATCGCCGCCACTGGCGCTGGCGTGACGGTGGGGCTGGACAACGGCCATGGCCGCTGGTTCACCCATCCCGTGCCCGACGAGGGCTTTGGCGCCCGCCGTGAGGTCGAGTACTGGCTGGCCCTGGCCGCCCGCCTGGGCGCCGTCCATCCGGACACGTCGTTGCATTTGCCCGTCAGCGCAGCCGATCACGCCACGGCCGCCGCGCGGTTGGCGCAGCTCGGGCTAAACCCACGGAGTTTTGTCGTGCTTCATCCCGGCTCCGGCGGCTATGCCCCGGCCCGGCGATGGGACCCGCCCAAATTTGCCGGGCTGGCCGCCGCGCTCTACCGCCGCTATGACCTCCCGGCCGTGATCGTGGGCACCGCCACCGACGATGTGCCGGCCGTGCTGGCCGCCGGGACATCGCCCCTCCACGATTTCAGTTCTCGGCTCACCATCCGAGAATTGGCCGCCGTGATTGCCCGTGCAGCCCTGTTCGTGGGCGCCGATAGCGGCGTCATGCACATCGCTGCGGCCATGGGCACGCCGTTGGTGGCCGTCTTCGGCCCCACGAATCCCCTGGCCTGGGCGCCGTGGACACCCCGTTCGCCGGCGCGGGTGGTGCGGTTGGGGATTTCCTGCTCGCCGTGCGCCTATGTCGGGCATCGCGTCGGCCGTCGTCACGGCTGCCCCGAACGGGCCTGCCTGGCCGACCTCGACGTTGCGGCGGTGTTGGCAGCCGCGTCAGAACTCCTGGCAGACCGCCGGGTAACTGCTTAGCTCATTGCCTTCATCTACCGGATGGGTCTTTCGTTTCCGCTCTCGGGCCCAAGCCGGGACGAAGGACGAATGACGGAGGACGGAGGGGGTTCGTTGTTCGTCCTTCGTCTTCCGTCTTCCGTCTCCCCCACATGGGATAAGGTAAAGTGGAGCCATTACGGACATCGGTTCAGTTACACTGCCGATGAAACCGGATTCACGGTCGGGTCCGAGTTTGGCGCAGGAACAGAACCAGGAACACTGCGCTCAGCGCCGCACAGACGGCAACGACGACAACCAGCATCATCGGGCCGATGGTCTCGAAGAGCTGGCCGATCCCATAGGGCACGGTCATGGCGCCCAGGCTGGAGCCGAACAAGAACCACCGCGTGATGCTGCCGGTGATGGGCATGTGACGGCTGGCCAGATTCATCAGGGTGGGAAAGGCATTGGCCACGGCCAGCCCCATGCCCGCAGACGCCACCCATACAACGCCCGGCGCGTTGGGGGCTAACCCCAATAGGGTCATAAACAGGACCATGCCGACGATATCGGCCGCGAGCAGATAGCGCGGCCGTACACGGTTCGCCAAGGGGACGGTGAGTAAACGGCCCAGGGTGAGGGCGGCCCAGAAGAGGGAAGTCAGATAGCCGGCGCTAACCGGCGAAGCCAGACCAAGGGTGAGGGCGTAGGTGTAAATCCAGTTGCCGAAGCCAAGTTCGGCAGCCACAAACAGGAAAAACAGGGCCGCCATGAGCACGACCGGCAGCCGCGGGATGGTTGCCGGCTTCTCGGTGGTGACGGTGGTCGGAGCCGTTTGATAAGGGTTGACCGGGCCGGGAATGCGCGCAATGAACAGGGCTATCGGCACCAGGAGCACGGCATTGAGCCAGTAGGCCCCTGCGATCATCCCGGTCAGGGCGATGGCTTGGGCCACGAAGAGGGGCGAAAGCAGCGCGCCCAGACCGAAGAAAAAGTGGAGCGCGTTCATCCGGGGGCCGACCCGGTCGCCGTGCACCCAGACCAACAAGATGTTACCGCCGACGTCAATGCCGCCGCCGGCAAAGCCGATGAGAAAGAAAACGAGGATGAGCCAATCCAACCGCTGGATGGCCGGCGTCAGGCCCAGCATCAGCGCCGTCAAGAAGACCATGCCGGCCAGCAAACGATGGGCCGGTCGTCGGTCGTAGTATCGTCCGGCGACGAAGGAGCCGACCATCCACCCCAGACTCATGCCGGTGAGGACAGTGCTGATCCCGGCGATGGAAGCGCCGGTGTTCTGGGCCAGGCCGGGCAGGGTGGGGCCGAGGATGCTCGTGGCCAGCCCCAGGGCGATAAAAGCGACGTAATAGGCCAGGGTTTGGGCCCGACCGTGGGCCGAAGCGGCCCCGGCCAGAGGGGAGGCATAGGAACTCATGGGAGGACGATGGACGATAGACGATGGACGATGGATGATGGATGGGTAGCTCCGGATGCTATCCAGAGGCAGTATGCGAAGGAAGGGTTGTCACCTGTGCCATCGCGGGCATTGATCGGATAATGGTAGAATAGTGGCGGCGTTGGACCCAAAATCGGCGATGTCGGTGGGTGGCCGGGCGGTCATCGTTTAGTCCTCCTTATCGAATTGTAAGCGGATTGCAAGCCGATATTATGGCCCTTGCCGTGTCTTTTCGGTTATAATAGAGTCGTCTTCTTACGGAGAAGCTGATAAGGGCTGCCGCCTGCCTTTTTCCTGTCCCCCATTCCCCCATGGCAGGCCGAAGCAAAGCGCATAAGCTCTTCCGCCAATTCTGTTTTTACCCTTTGAAACCAACTCGCAGTGACCCTTTCGGGCCTTTGCTCATGTGGAGTTTCCCTATGCACAGGATTCGCTTTTCTCGCGCCTTCCTCATGGTTTTGACGGTGGTCGCCTGGCTGATGGGCAGTATGGGCCAGGCTTTTGCCATAACTGCAACCCCCACCCGTGCCCAATTGGCCCCGGATGCAGGGGGGGTGACCTGCGTAGTCTTACAACCGGCAGCTTCGCTGGGTGTAGATGCCTACATCAAACAGGATAAACCCGATGAACGTCGGGGCGGCGACTCGGAGTTGCGGGTCAAGAGCGAAAACGGCAAGCTCAACCGTGCCCTGTTGCGGTTTGATCTGTCCGGTATTCCTGCGGGGAGCACCATCACCAGCGCCACCTTGTCGCTATGGGTCAAGGAAGTCCGCGACGGCAATATCAGCATTCGCGCCCACAAGCTGACCAATTCCTGGAACGAGGCCCAGGTCACCTGGAAAGCCCGCGATAAGGCGGCCAATCTGCTGTGGACGACCCAAGGCGGGGATTACCAGGCCGCTATTCTCGATAGCCAGACTCTGATCAAGGGCACAAAAAACGCTTGGGCGAGCTGGAATCTGACGACCGCCGTCAACGACTGGTACACCAACCCGGCGACGAATTACGGTGTCATCCTCGAAGCGCCTGTGAGCACGCCGAAAGGGGAAGCCAAGTTCAAGAGCAGCGATGACGGCACGGCCTCGCAGCGGCCCAAACTGGAGGTGTGTTTCAGCGCGGCCCTGAGCCTGGCGCCCAGCCATAGCGGCACGGGTGTGGCCGGCCAGACCCGCACTTACGCCCATGTCGCCACCATCGGTCAGACAACGGGCAATTTCATCTTCGGCGCCGTTTCCAGCCAGGGTTGGACCACCCGGGTCTACCGCGATCTGAACGGCAACGGCATCAAGGACGCAGGCGATACGCAAATCACGGCGCCTATTGCTCTCGGACCCAATGTAACCTTCCCCTTCCTGGTCGAGATTGACATCCCCCTCGGCGTCGCCCTAGGCACCGTGGACAGCACAACCGTCACCGTGAGTAAGCAGGGGAGTAGCCTCAGCGCCTCGGTGGTGGATGTCACTCAGGTGGGCGGCCACTTGAGCCTGCAGCCGAACTATGACATGTACGCCGTGGCCGGTTCGGTCCTCTTCTACGGCCATACGCTGACGAACAACAGCCAACAGGCCGATTGCTATGCCGTCACGGCCGTTTCCAGCCAGGGCTGGACCGTCCTACTGTGGAGCG
>JAOADB010000239.1 GCA_026417535.1 Caldilineales bacterium | reverse complement strand
GATGTGTATAAGAGACAGGCCGCCAACCGCGCCAGGGTGAGGGTGGGCGCAAAACCGGGCGTGAACGGCAGACCGATGAGGACGGCGACGGCCAGCCCCAACGGCCAGCGCCAGCCCATCGCCCCGCGCACCAGGTGGCCCAACCACCACAAACCCATCCCCAGACCCAAGGCCAGCACGAGCAACAACGCTTGAGGCGGTTCCAGGCCGACCACGAGCATGGCCCAGGTGGCACGGTTGACAACCAGAAAAGCCGTGGTCAGACGCTCATGGCGACAGGCCCATGCGGCCAGCGCGCTGCCGAGCAGCGCCATGGCGCCCAACGGCACCCACAACTGGCTGGCCAGCAAGGACAGGTCCAGCCGACCTAGGAGGGTCAACACGGCCAGGGCCGGCACAACATGCCCTGCAGTCAGACGGACCGCCGGCGTTGTCTCGGCGGCGATGCCGGTCAGCCAGAGATGGAAGGGATAGGCCGCCAGCGGGATGGCGGCGGCCACGATCACGAGCCATTGCGCCTGCGCGTTCAGCGTCAGCATGTCCAAGGCCGTCTCCAGGCTGCGGCCGCCGTTGAAGAGGGGCGCCGCCATCATGAACAGGCCCGAGAACATCCCCCAGGCCCACACCCGGCCGGCGCCCGGCGCGCCGATGACCAGTCCCATCAGCGCCCACAGCGCCGTCCAGACCAGGAGGAGCGTCAGCCAGTTCCCGGCCATGAGCACCAGGAGAGCCGCCGCCACGAGCAACAGCACCCAGGCCCGCGGGTCCACAAAGCCAGGCCGTGGTTGCCAGCCCGGCGCGGCCACCACCACCGGCGCCAAGAGCAGGATCACGAGACCGGCCATCCAGGCTTCGCCCGGCAGGTTGAGCTGGAGGACGGTAGGCAGGCTCAACGGCGCCGACCAGCTCCACAGCAGCCGAGCGCGGGTCAGGGCGCCACGCACGATCAGCCAATCGAGCAAGGTCAGCCCGGCAATGCCTGCCGGCAGCAAGGGCCATTGCCGGACGTATCTGCCGCCGGCCACGAGCAAGAAGGCGCCGGCCACGAGCACGAAGACCGGCCCCAGGGGTGAAGTCCACAAGAAGCTCACGAGATGGAGATTGTAGCACACGTAGGGGGAACGGGGGAACTGGGGGAACCCCCGCACCCTCCGACCTGGGGACGTGCCGCCCCCAGACCCCCGGCATGACCGCGGCGCCGGGACGCAGGGTGGCGCCAGGTGGGTGAGGCGCGCCATGCCGCAGGCGTTTGCGGACGAGGCCCCTCGATGCTTGGGGTGGCGAAGGGTCTGTGCCCATGGGCGAGGCTGTCGGCCGGGCCTGGAAGGTGTGGCCGCTGCGAGATGGATACCCGCGGGAGGGGGCGTCCATGGGCGGGGTTGGGCCGAAGACGAAACGAAAGGGGGGCGGCCGGGCGGCAAAGCCGCCCGGCCGCCCCCTCTGGCCGCGCGTGGCGATAGGCTTCATTTTTGACGGCGACGCGCCGCGTGGAATCCCTCCGTGGGGTCAGTCCTTCCGGTTTGGCCGCCGTGCGTTGCCAGCGCCCACGCCGCAGCGCCAAAGCAAGGGGTGGCGGAGAACGAGGCAGCGGGGGCGGACCCCCGCATCCCCCGCCCCCGTGCCGCTAATGACCTTGGTCCTCCTTGGTTACCCCCTTCTGTGCCTCGTACTCCCAGCTCGTGCTTCCCAAAGGGTCGCTCATGCCTGTGCGCCAACCTTTGCCCATGTTGCCGTTGGCCGTGGCGTCGTAGGTTTAGCTGATGTTCAAGGTGGGGTTGTTGGTTGGGCAATTGGTGTCCGTCCGGTAGTGTTTCCCCCGTCAGCCGGTTGAGGCCGTCGTGATAGACCCCGTCTCTCCGTCTCTTCGTCTCCCCACTTCCCTGTTTCCCCACTGACAGGGGAGCTTGGGGAAGCTGGGGGAGAACTGGGGAGAGTTTGCAGGAATCGGGGAAACTAGGAGAAACTTGGGGGAGCCGGTACATTTCGTCCTTCCTTCGGCGTCTTCTGTCCCGAAAAAGGTCCATGACCGGAATGAGGGACGGATGAGGCCCTTTCCTCTACCGTCTTTCGCCTTCCATCCATCACCCCCTATCGCACCCTCCCCAGGAGTGTTCCGTTGTCCACCGATAGCCTTGTCCAGGGACGGCTGACCGAGCAGCTACAGGCGGCCGTTGCCGACCACTTTCTCATCGAATCCATCCGTTTCGATGTGCCGTTTGGCCGTTTCGGCCATGCCATCCGCCTGAGCGGGCGGTTCATCTCGCCCACGAACGTGGCCTACGATGCCATTGCCGGCCGGGCCGCTGCCTATGGCCTGCTCATCTTCTTCCGCCGGGAACGCGAGGAAGAGGTCATCTACGCGGCTCAGGGCACGTTGCCCCGGCATCAGCCTCGTTGGGCGCTGGCGATTTTGCTGTTCATCGCCACGCTGGCCTCGGTTTTCCTCACCGGAGGCTTACAGGAAACGCGGAGCGGTTTGAGCCTCAACTGGCGCGAAGGGCTGGCTTTTGCGCTGCCCCTGATGGCCATACTGCTCACCCACGAGATGGGCCATTTTCTCGTCGGCCGCCACTATCGCATGGCCATCAGCCCGCCGTTTTTCATCCCGCTGCCGATCGTGTCGCTGGGCACGTTGGGCGCGGTCATCGTCATGTTGGCACCGCCCAAAAACCGCCGCCAGCTCCTGCAAATGGGCGCGGCCGGGCCCCTGGCCGGGCTGGCCGTGGCCATCCCCATCCTCCTCTACGGTCTGAGCACCTCCACGGTGGCGCCGCTACCGAACACACCGTTCATGCTGGAAGGCAATTCGCTTTTCTACGGCCTGGTCAAATGGCTGCTCTTCGGCCGCTGGCTGCCTTCCGGTGGTCTCGATGTCCATCTCAACAACATCGCCTTTGCCGGTTGGGTGGGGCTGCTGGTGACGGCGCTCAACCTTATCCCGGCCGGGCAGCTCGACGGCGGCCACGCTGCCTTCACCCTGTTCGGCCCCGCAGTACGGCCGCTGACCTGGGTGCTCATCGTCTTCATGCTGGGCCTGGCCGCCCTGACCCAGTTCTGGGGCTGGCTGGTGTGGGCGGGGTTGCTCTTCGTCTTCGGGCAGGTCTATGCCGTGCCCATGGACGACCTGACCCCCTTGGACGGACGCCACAAGGCGCTGGCCGCGTTCATGCTCATCCTGGCCGTGTTGCTCTTCACGCCCATCCCCCTACGGCTGATCGTGCCCTGAACCGGTGCTACGGCTCCTTGCGCAACGGCGTCCGGGCCTCTCGTCGCCGCCATGACCGGAAGGGATGGGCTGCGGCCCATCGGCGGAGCGCCGGCAGCCGCAGGATGAACAGAAGGAGAAGCACGGCGCTGAAGGCCAGCGGCTGACGGATGTCGGCTTTTTGTACCCAGATGTAATGGAACATGACCAACACGGCCGCCGGATAGACCGCCTTGTGCAGGCGTTTCCAGCGTCGGCCCAACCGCCGCTGCCAGCCTTGGGTCGAGGTAATGGCCAGCGGCACGAGCAGGAGAAAGGCGGCGAACCCTACAAGGACATAGCGCTTTTCCGCCAGTTCCAACCCTACCAGATGCAGGTCAAACCCGTAATCCACGCCCAGGTAGATGAAAAAGTGAAGGGCGGCATAGACAAAGGCATAAAGGCCCAGCGCCCGCCGCACCTTGAGCGCCGGACGAAAACCCAGCCAAGTGGCGGCCGGTGTGCAGGCCAACGAAAGCAAGAGCAGCACCATGGCCGTTTTCCCCGTGCGGAAGGTGAGATCCTGGATGGGATTGACGCTGAGCCGGCCGCCGAGGAGGTCGCTCACCAGAAGGAGCAGCGGCCCAAGCGCGGCCAGATGCACACCGATCTGAAACGGAGTCAGACGCAAAGGACCCAAACGAACCGGTTTGTGCAGCCGGGTCGAGCGCGCAAGCGACATGTCGAAAGAAGCCTTAAGGACGAGGGATGGTTTGCAAGCAGGTTTCAACTCATGATAGCATGGTTAGCCTTCAACAACCGTACCCGCTCTCACGAATCCCGGACGGAGGTCCCGCCGATGGTAACGCACCATCGGCCGGAGGCCGAGACAAGGACAAACGACACAAGACGGCGAATTCCTCATCCTTCGTCATTCGTCTTCGGTCGTCCGTCCTTAACAATTTTTTACCGCTTCATCATCTCAATCTAACATCCTCTTAGCATCGGCTTTATACAGACATGGTAAATTTATCGTAAGCGCTCGGAATCGTTGGATGTTCATCCACCCGATGCGATGCTTGTCGAGAACCAAGGCTTGAACACCCAAGGACTGCATCATGAGACGAACCGGCACCATCACCTTCGCCTGGCTTCAGCTGCAGCGTTGGACAGACACCGTGGCCCATGTGGTTTCGGTGGTGCTGTCGCCCCCGGTTCTGGCCGCGACCATGCTCGTGATGGCCGCCGGCATCGTCCAGGAAGACGTTGCCTGGCTATGGGCGGGCATCGGCCTGATAATGAACATCGTCGCCCCCATGGGCTATGTGGTCCGGCTGTTTCGCCGCGGTGTCATCTCCGATTTCGATATCGGGCGTCGTGAGGAGCGCCGCCGACCGCTCGTGTTTACCTTGGCCTCCATGCTCGGCGGGGTTACCCTGTTGACCGCGGGGGCGGCGCCGCGGTTGGTGCTGGCCGTCGTGCTCGCCCAAATGGCCCAGACAATCCTGATCCTCCTGATCACGCTGCACTGGAAGATCAGCGTGCACAGCGCGGCCATGGCGGCGATGCTGGCTTTTCTGCTCTATCTCACAGGGGCTCAGGCTATATCGGCGCTGCCGGCCCTGCCCCTGGTGGCTTGGTCGCGGGTCCGTCTGCGCCGGCACACACCTGCGCAAACCGTGGGCGGAGCGATTCTCGGTGGTCTTATTACCTGGGGCATCCTGTACCTGTTTTTGAAGCCAGCCATCGGCTGAAGGGCAAAAAAACCATATGAATATCTTGCTCACGAACGACGACGGTATTACCGCGCCGGGTATCTGGGCCGCGGCGTGCGCGCTGGCCGGCTTGGGGCAGGTCACGCTCGTAGCGCCTGCAACCAACTACAGCGGTTACGGCGCCGCCCTGCCGCCCACCCGAAGGCTTTCTTACTCCCCGTACCGACATCCTGAGAACCATCCTGCACACGTACAGGCCTACAGCCTGGCCGGAACGCCGGCCACCTGCGCCTACGCCGGTCTAAGCGGCGCGCTGGGCGGAGGCCCCTTTGATCTCGTCGTCAGCGGCATCAACCACGGCGCCAACCTGGGACGCGATGTCTTTTACTCCGGCACGGTGGGCGCCGCGCTGACTGCACATCTGCTGGGCGTGCCGGCCATCGCCGTTTCCCTGGACGTCGGCGCATCCGGGGTGGCGCATTGGGAGACAGCAGCCTGGGCTCTGGTCGCAACGGTGCACCTGTGGCAGGCCAACCCTTCGCGTATGCCCGACGCAATACTGGATTCGACTCCGGCCATGTTCAACGTCAACGTGCCGAACCTGCCGGCAGCAGCCCTGTCCGGGATCCTGATCACTTCTCTGAGCAGCTTTTCCTGCCTGACCCGCTATCGCTTCGCACCTGCCCCCCAACACTCCGCAAACATCCTGGCCGTCAACGGGCACGAGAACCACCGGCCCGCCCCGGAGATATGGAGCGATGCCTGGGCGTTGGAGCTGGGCTACGTGTCCATTACCCCTTTCCGAGCAATACCCGACCTGTTGTGCGTGGTCCCGTGGAACGTCCCTGGCGAGGTTGTAGAG
>JAOADB010000238.1 GCA_026417535.1 Caldilineales bacterium | reverse complement strand
GGCCGATGATGGCGTAAAGCGCGCCCGGCCAAACGCCGTACACCCAACCGGCCGCAATTTGCACCACATAGCCCGGAATCGGCGCCACCACGATCTGCAGGGTGTTGATGGCGATGAGGATGAGAGGCCCGAATACCCCCAACTCGTGAAACCAGGCGCGGGCCTCATCCACATTGCGCAGATGCGCCGTGAGCGGCTCGCGATAGACCCAGGCGGCGGTGATCATGCCCACAAGCACGATCAACGCCGCCCACTGCTGACGACTCAGCGACAGGCGCATCATGGGCGAGAGAAGGCCGGCGCCGTCGTGGGGAAAGTCGGCGGCGCCGGCAAACGACGAGGAGGGGAGGGGATCAGCGGGCAGCCGCGTACTTCGCTTCGACGGCGCGCCAGTTGATCACGTTCCAGAAGGCAGCGATGTAATCGGGCCGGCGGTTCTGGTAATCGAGATAGTAGGCGTGCTCCCACACATCAAGGCCCAGGATGGGGATGTGGTTCGACATGTAGGGGCTGTCCTGATTGGCCGTGCTGTAAACGGCCAGCTTGCCGTTTTCGTCCACAACCAGCCAGGCCCAACCCGAACCGAAGCGATTGGCCGCCGTGCTGGAGAACAGGTTTTTGAAAGCCTCGAAGCTCCCAAACGTGGCCTCAATGGCCGCGGCCAGCTCGCCGGAAGGCTGGCCACCGCCGCCAGGCCCCATGATCTCCCAGAAGAGATTGTGGTTGACATAACCGCCGCCGTTGTTGCGCACGGTCGTGCGGATGTCCTCGGGGAGGGTGTCCAGCCGCCGCAGCAGGTCCTCGGCGCTCACATCGGCCAGTTCGGGATATTTGGCGATGGCTGCGTTGAGGTTGTTTGTATAGGCAGCGTGGTGTTTGTCGTGATGGAAATGCATCGTGTTGGCGCTGATGTAAGGCTCCAACGCATTGTAATCGTAGGGGAGAGGAGGAAGTTCGAACGGCATCGTGGAATCTCCTGAGGAAAGGGGATGAAGGGGTAGAAGGTTACCGGGCTTACTCTAGCGAAAAAGAGGGCAAAAGGTCTGCAAGAGAGTGTACAAAAACGGACAGGAAGGGACAAGCGGGAAGGTGAGGGCTTTCCATACGTCATCGAAGCCGGTTGCGAAGACGGAGCACAACGCGGGTTCGTCTTTCCTCGTTCGTCTTTCGTCCCGTTTTTCACAACGCGATCTGCTCTCCGCGCGCGGGGACACTGACCCGGCTGTGACCGGCGGCCACCAGGTCGCGGGCCAGAGCCGCCGCGGGTTCCGGTTCGCCGTGGACGAGCGCGATGTGCCGCAGCCGGGTCTTATCGAAGCCGGCAGCCCAAGCCAGCAAACCGTGACGGTCGGCATGGGCGCTGAACCCATCAATGGCCTCGACCCGCGCCCGCACCGTATAGGATTCGCCGAAAATCCGCACCCGACGCTCGCCATCCCGTAAACGACGGCCCAGGGTGTTTTGGGCCTGAAAGCCCACGAACAGGACGCAGGTGCGGGGGTTCTCGATGTTGTTTTTCAGGTGGTGGAGGATGCGACCGCCCTCGCACATGCCCGAACCGGCAATGATGATGGCCGGCTCCTCCAGGAAATTGAGCGCCTTCGAGCTCTCGACATCGCGCACATAGGTCAGCCGGTCAAAGCCGAAGGGATGCGGATGGTCGTGATCGTGTGCAATGAACCGGCGGGTCTCCTCATCATAGCAATCGGGATGGAGCCGAAACACGGTCGTGACATCCACGGCCAGAGGCGAATCCACGAAGATGGGCAACGAGGGAATCTGGTGGGCGTCGCTGAGGCGGTGGAGGGCATAGACCAGCTCCTGAGTGCGGCCGACGGCAAAAGCCGGAATGAGCATTTTGCCGCCTTGCCGCGCGGTCTCGACAACCAAGTCGCGCAGCCGCTGCTCGGCCGCGACTTCGGGTTCGTGTTCGCGGTCCCCGTAGGTGCTCTCCATGATCAACACATCAGCCGTGCCGATGGGTTCGGGATCGCGCAGGATGGGCATGCCCGGCCGTCCCAGGTCGCCGGAAAAGACCAGCCGACATTGCCGACCGTCCTCGGTGAGATCGAGCGCCACGATGGCGCTGCCCAAGATGTGGCCGGCGTCGTGAAAGGTCAGCCGTACGCCGGGCGCTACCTCGAACGGACGGCCGTAGGGCAAGGCTACGAAGAAACGCATGGCCGCGGCCGCCTGTTCGGCCGTGTAGAGAGGGAGAACGGGCGGTTCGCCCTGCCGCGCCCGCTTTTTGTTCACATAAGCGGCATCCTGCTCGTGAAGATGGCCGCTATCCACGAGCATGGCCGCGCACAGGTCACGGGTGGCCGGCGTGGCATAGACGGCGCCCTTGAAGCCCTGCCGGATCAGGTTGGGGATGTTGCCGGCATGGTCAATATGGGCGTGGGAAAGCACAACGGCATGAACGGACTCGGCCGGAAAGGGGAAGTTGAGATTGCGCTCGTAGCTTTCGGCGCGACGTCCCTGGAACAGTCCGCACTCCAGGAGGATGTGGTGGCCGTTGACCGTGAGCAGGTGCATCGAGCCGGTGACGGTTTGGGCAGCGCCCCAAAAGGTGAGATGCATCGTCGGTAGGGGTGAGAGCGATCAGGCGGTATCGCGCAGGGCCCGGAGGATTTCCGCGCCGTAGTCGCGCAGTTTCGAGGGGCTGAGCAACCGGGTCGCCTCCAACTCGGTCATAGAGGCGGGATTGGCCCTGGCCAGGGCCATGAGCGTATGATTGGTGAGCACGACATCAGGCTCGACCCCGCGACGCTCGGCCGCGGCCAGCCGCCAGGCCCGCAGGCGCTCGAAGCGGGCCAAGGTGTGATGGTCGGGACGACGCCTGCCGTGCTCCGTCTCGGGCGGGGTGGGGGGCGATTGGCGGCGCCCCTGCTCGATGACCCGTAGCAGAACCCGCGCTTGTTCGGGCGACAGACGGCGGGGGAGACCGGGGATGGCCGCCAACGCCGCCGGGTTGGTGGGCCGATGGCGGGCCAGGGCCACCATGGCTTCGTTGCTCAGGACTTTGAAGGGTGGCACATCGCGGCGCGCGGCCGTCTCTTCGCGCCAGTCGAAGAGGGCTTTCAGCACGGCCTGTTGGTCGGGTTCGAGTTGCCACACACCGGGCAGCCGCCAGAAACCGGGCCGTTCTTTCTCCTCCCAGGTGATCGTCAGCAGCCCAGCAAAGACCTCCTGGGCTTCTTCCCACCGCCCGCGCGCCCGCAGCTCGGCTTCCTGGCGGTCGCGGAGCGGCAGCAAAAAGTGGGTATCCAGCTGGGCGTAGGCAATCTGTGCGAGCGTCAACGGCCGTCGGCCCCAGTTCGTGCGTTGCAGACGCTTGTCGAGGGTCACGTCGAAATGGTCGGCCAGGAGCGCGGCCAATCCCACCTGACGCCAGCCCAGGATGCGCGCGGCCCACAGGGTATCGAAGACGGCGGCAAAACGCCAGCCGAAATCGCGACGGAGCAGGAGGATGTCGTTTTCGGCCGCGTGCATGGTCACTTCCAGGCCCGGTTGCGCCACCAAATCGCCCAAGGGCCTCAGGTCGGACAGGGCCAGCGGGTCGATTAGATAGTCCTCATCATCGGTCGAAATCTGGATCAAACAGACCCGATAGTGATAGGCATACAGGCTGTTCGATTCGGTATCCAGGGCCAGGCGCCCGGCCCGGCGCATGGCCGCAACGGCAGCTTCCAATTCGGCAGGGGTGGCGACGAGGACGGGTGGGGGCAGGGACATAAGACCGGGCAACGCAGGGGATCGTTAGGCAAGGGTCATTATGCCGCCGAAAGCGGTTCTGTGTCCATTTATCGGGTTCCCGTAGGCCGTTTGCTCTCCCGGCACCCGCGTAGGGCAAGATGGCATCTGGCGCTACGACAACACGACAACGACCGCGCATACCGCGTAGGGCAAGATGGCATCTGGCGCTACGCGGCGCGTATTCTACCATGCGGCCGAGGTTTTATCCCCTGTTGGGCTGCAGCCAGCCGGTTACCCGTTCGGTTTACCCGCTCCCATCCCTCCCACCAATGCCCGCGTGGCGGCCAGCCGTTCCTGCCAGGGCGCCATCAGAACGGCCGCGGGCGTCCCCTCGAACCGCTCGTAACCGGCGGCGAACTCGTCCACCACAGCGCTCAGCGCCGCCAGCAGGGCTTGCCAGCAGTCGAAAACGGCCGCACCTTGGAGCAGGGTGCGCAGCATCTGCCGCCGTTCGCCGAAACCCGTCGGCACATCCACGGCACGCGCCAGGCGGCCGATGTCATCACGGCTCAGGTACAGGCCGCTGTAAACCGGCGTCAGCAAAAAGCCGGCGATCTCCGCCAAGCCGATGTTCGGGTCCGCAAGGAGACGCGCAACCCGTTCGCGAGGCGTAAGCGAGGAGGCCGGAACCGGCGGCGAAGGAGGCGTCGTGGCGGCCGGTTGCCAGCGCGCCAGGGCCAGTTCCAGGGTCAGGGTGGCCAGATGGGCGTAAAACGACGGACCCTGCCGCCGAACGGCCATGACAAACGTCGGCAGCCAGCGCAACAGGTGGTCGGTCAAAAAGGTCTTTTCCAGGCGACGGATGCGGGCCACCATCGCCATGTGGCCGTCTTCCCAGGCATCGGCCTCGGCCAGGCACAGGTGGGAAAGGGCCAACAGCTCGTGGCCGAGATGGTCGGCCGGTTCGTTGGCCTCGTCCACGGCAAAACCCATCTCGCGGTAGCTCTCCCGCACCCGATCGCACTCGCTGCCGCCCAACAGGCCCGTGTCATCGAGGAACAGGCTCTGGTAGGGGGGAACGTTCATCCCCAGCAGGGCATAGAACGCCGCAGCAGCCTCATCCGGGTCATAGGGCAAGGCCGCCGCGGCCAATTCGGGAAGGGTTTCGACAACGGCGAACAGCGTTGGCGTCAGGCCGTGGAGGAACAGCTGGCCGAACAGCCCATAGGCCCGGCCGCTGGCCAGAGCCGCCTCGCGGGCGGAAAGCGCTGTGCTCACGACGTGACCGGCTCCGACACCGCCGGCGTGACCTGGCGGCCGTTACCCGAAACGGCGCCTTCGGCGCTGCGGGTGGGCAGGCGATAGGCGGCTTTGGTCGGCTTGAGGGGGCGTTTCAGCCACAGGGGCCGTCGGGTGCCGTCGGGACTGTAACGATCGGCCGGCCGGGTCAGCGCCAGCCATTGGCGGTAGACCTCCATCGAGCGTTTCGTATCCACCCACACATCGCCGTGGCGGTCGCCGGGTTCGGCTTTGCGCACATTGACGGCCTTTTGCAGCCAGCAATGGGCGCCGCTGAGGGGGTCAGGATGGACGGCGTGGGTCAGGTTTTGGTGGACACCCACATCGTGCCACCAGATGCGCTCGGTGTCAGGGTCGAAACTGCGCCAGGGTCGGGCGCCGTGGATGTAGCTGAGCTTGAACCGCCCGTCCTCTTCTTCCAACCGGGCCAGGGCCGACATGCCCGGAGCGATGCCCATGTCTTCCTGCAGGCGCCAGCGGCCCAAATGGTGACTGACGGCGATGATGCCGGGCTTGATGCCCTCCGTCACCCACACCGTATCCACGAAATAGCCGATCTCGGTGGTCACCCGCACCAGGTCGCCCGTTTTGACGCCGATGCGTTCGGCGTCCCTGGGATGCATCCAGATGGGGTTCTTGTGGCTGATCTCGTAGAGCCACTTGGCGTTGGCGCTGCGGGTGTGGATGAGGGTGGGGAGCCGGAAGTTGGGCAAGAGCACCATCTCACCCTTTTCCCGGTTGATGTGGTCGGGATGGACGTGGCTCTTGAG
>JAOADB010000237.1 GCA_026417535.1 Caldilineales bacterium | reverse complement strand
ATCCAGGCCAGCACCCAGAACACCACCAGGGTTTTGCCGAAGAAGTAAATCACCCCCAACGCCGGGATGCGGTCTACGAACGGCCCCTGCCAGCCGCCCAGGAACACGGTGGTGGCGATGGCTGAAAGCACCCAGCTATTCAGGAAAAAGGCCAGGAAGAACCAGGCGAACTTCATGCCCGAATACTCGATGTTGAACCCGGCCACAATCTCGGATTCGGCCTCGAGCAGATCAAAGGGTGCTCGTTCGCCTTCGGCCAGGGTGGCCGTCAGGAAGATGAAAAAGGCGCAGGGCATCACCCACACGAACCAGCCCAGACCGCCGAATTGCCCTTGGGCCTGGGCCAGGCCGTTCATCCGCATGGTCCCAGCCACCATGACCGGTATCATCATGGCAAACACGAGAGGAATTTCATAGCTGAGCAGCTGGGCCACCACCCGAAAGCCGCCCACCAGGGCGTACTTGTTGTTCGAGGCCCAACCCGCCATCAGCGCCGCCATCGAACCCACCGACCCAAAGGCCACGATGTAGAGCACCCCCACGTTGAGATCGGCGCCGATGACGCCGTCGGCGAAGGGAATCACGGCCAGGGCCATGAGGACATGGAACACGGCCAGCGCCGGCGCCAGATTGTACGTGATGCGGTCGGCATCGGTCGGGGTGACATCCTCTTTGGTCAGCAACTTGAGGGCGTCAGCGACGGTCTGCAACAGCCCGAACGGTCCCACCCGGTTTGGCCCCAGGCGATCCTGGATCCGGGCGGCGATCTTCCGCTCCAGCCAGATCAGACCGATCACCATGTTGAGACCGATGAGCAACAGGATAACCGCACCCACTACCCAGTTGATCACGGTGAGGACCGGAGGCGCAATACCGGCATTTTGCAATGCCTGATTCCACAACGCGCCCACCGTACGAAGGTCAATTTGGCTCCAATCCATACCGGTTCTCCGAAAGCAAACGAGATACCGTCATCCTGCTCGTTGCGGTCATTGCCATTCCAGCGCGCCTTTGCGCCAGACGTAGATGAGTCCCACCGCTAGGATGAGCACGAACAAGATGGCTTCAAAAACGGCGAATAACGTCAATTGATTGAAAGCAACGGCGAACGGAAAGAGAAAGACAGCTTCGATATCGAAAACGACAAAAACAAGGGCGAACAGGTAATATTGTGCCCGAAACTGCACCCACGTCTCCCCGATGGTTTCAACCCCGCATTCGTAGATGGAATTCTTGAGTGGATCGGGTCGCTTGGGCCGCAACAGCCAGGCCACGGCCAGTCCAATGAAAGGAAAGGCGAAGGCGATGATCGCCATAACACCGATAAAGCCATATTGCGCAAGCATAGCGTGTCTCCGTGCAGAGGGGATTCGTGGCCGACACAAAACAACAGCACGAATCCGAATGCAAATCTCCTGAAGCGTGGTCCTGATGATGGCAACGATGGCCCCCTGACTTGGGCCGGAATTGCGGCGGATTATAGCACAGGCATCGCGGGCAAGGGAAGTTTTTCACAGGCTGAATGCGCGAACATGACAGAGGCCATACGCCGGACAGTCGTCACGCGTGCTACAATACGGGTTCCGTGATAACTGCTCAGGCCGATGACGATGATGGCTCAGGTTCCGACATGGTTCCATCGCGGGCAGACGAAAGATGTAGCGCAAGATGGCATCTTGCTCTACCTCTTTCGTCCGTCGTCCTGGCGAGCGGCCGATGGCGGGAAGAGAAGACCCATCCGCAAAGGAAGGCCGTGGGCTGAGTAGGTACATTCCGTGACGAAATGGTCTATGAGCGCTTCCCATCCCGTCTATCGCATTGGTCCCGACACCTTTCACACTGACCCGGCTCGGCTGGAACAGACCCTGGCCCGGTACGACGAAGGCAAAGGGCTGATCGGCGGCGATCCCCGGCGCCGACCGCAATGGCTGCACCCCCTACCGTCCGAACCCGCGCGCGCCTTTCGGCTGCACCAATCGAGTCCCGAACACCTGCAACGCCTGCGCGCCTTTCTGGCGGCCGGCGGCCCCCTTGAGATCGAAATCGGTAGCGGTCGCGGAGAATTCATCCTCGATCGGGCTGCCCGCCATCCAGAGCGTCGCTTCCTGGCCTTCGAGGTCAAATGGAAGCTTTTGCGCCGCCTGGCCGAACGGGCCGAACGTTTGGGCCTGACCAACCTGTGGGTCTCGGACGACGACGCTCGCTATGACCTGCCCCGCCTGCTGGCGCCGGGTAGCGTCACCGTCATCCATATCCTCTTCCCTGACCCCTGGTGGAAGCCCAAACATCAGTCCCGGCGCATCTTCCTCCCACCCTTCATTGCCGTTATGGCCGACCTGCTCCAACCGGGCGGGATATTGCGCGTGGCCACCGATGTCCCCGGCTATGCCGAGTACATCATCGCCCAGGTCACGGCCCACCCGGCCTTTGCGGCCCCGCGGCCGGAATTGGCCGCTGCCTTTGCCGATGCCGTCCCGACCTCACGGCAAGCCTTTTGCGACGCCATCGGCCGGCCGTATCAGTACCTCTATTTCGAGCGTCTCGCCGCCGAGCCATCGGCTCCCCCATCCTGAGTTTCTTTGTCGCCTATGTCTCGCCAAATCATCCACACCGACCAGGCCCCGGCCGCCATCGGCCCCTATTCGCAGGCCGTGCGCGTCGGGCCGTTTGTGTTCACGGCCGGCCAGATCGGCCTCGATCCGGGCACCGGCCAGCTGGTAGCCGACGATGTCGCCGCCCAAACCCGTCAGGTGATGGCCAACCTGGCCGCCGTGCTGGCCGCTGCCGGCACCGACCTGACCCGGATCGTCAAGACCACCATTTTCCTGACCGACATGGCCGATTTCCCTGCGGTCAACGCCGTGTACGGCAGCTTTTTCCCCGCCGAACCCCCGGCGCGCTCGACCGTTGCCGTCGCTGCCCTGCCGCGCGGGGCCCGGGTCGAGATCGAAGCCATTGCCCTCGTCGGCGAAGACACCCCCTGACCTCCCTGTGCCCGATCTCCACGATCGTCTCGAGCGCCTGCGCCAGGCCGGCCGCCTACAACGACGGTTTGGCCTGAAAATGGCCGCCGAACTCGACCCACCGGCGCCGAAGCCACCGGCAGCCTCGCCCTTGCGCGACCTACGCGATCTGCCGGGCATGGAGGAGGTCACGAGTCCGGCGGGCCGTTTTCTGTTGCGTACACTCCGCTTTGACCTCGATCACACCCAAGGGCAGCTCCGCTTGGGCGAACTGTTGCGCCTGCCGGTCGGCAGCGCTGCCTTGGCCGACGCCGAACTCGTTGCGCTCGATTTCGAGCAGGCCGTCTT
The DNA here is from genome assembly GCA_026417535.1 of Caldilineales bacterium. GTDB lineage: Bacteria > Chloroflexota > Anaerolineae > J102 > J102 > SSF26. The sequence goes on along the minus strand of JAOADB010000237.1, from coordinate 2,471 downwards.
TCTGGATACCGAAACCTCCGGGCTGGTCGGCGGCGCAGGTACCATCGTCTTCCTGACCGGCGTGGGTCGTTTCGAGGACGGCCAATATGTCGTCCGCCAGTATTTTGCCCGTGACCCGGCCGAGGAAGGGGCCTATCTGCCCCATCTGTACGACCTGTTGAACCGGGCACGCGGGGTCGTCAGCTTCAACGGCAAGAGCTTCGACCTGCCCCTTCTGCGCAGCCGTTTCATCCTGGCCGGGTTGCCCGCGCCCGACCTGGGACTTCCCCATCTCGACCTGTTGCATCCGGCCCGTCGGCTCTGGCGGTCGCGGCTGGGCGCCTGCAACTTTGGCCATCTCGAGCAAAGAGTCCTGGGGCATCACCGCGGGGCCGATGATGTCCCTTCCTGGCTTATCCCTTCGCTGTGGCTGCGTTTCGCCGCTGGCGCCAACAACGTGGACGACATGGCCCGCGTCCTCCAACACAACCTGGACGACATCGTCAGCATGGTGCCGCTGGCCTGTGTGGTCTGCCGCGCCCTGAGCGGGATTGCGGCGCCGCATCCGGCCGATTGGCTGGCCTTAGGACACATCCATCTGCGCGAAGGCCGTTTGACCGAGGCCGAGGCGGCCTTTCGGGGGGCCCTCAAGGACGATTTGGCGCCCGAACAGCGGTTCGAAGCCATGCTGGGCCTGGCCGCTGCGCTCAAGCGCATGCGACGCTTGGCCGAAGCCGTCCGATGGTGGGAACAGGCCATCGCCCTGGACCCGGCGCGCGACCCGGAACCGTACATCGAGCTGGCCAAGTATTGGGAATGGGAGGCGCGCGACCCGACTACGGCCTTGCGCCATACCCAGGCTGCATTGACGTTGGTGGAAGGGTGGCCGCGCAGTTACGCCCGCAGCCAGTGGCTGACCGAATTGGAACATCGCCGTTTGCGACTGTTGGCAAAGCTGGGAGCGGGAACCGAAACCCTCTGACAGGCGTCAGGGAGGATGTCATCGCTTCTTCCTCCCAACCCATTCCTTTACGAGGTGTTCCCATGAAACGATCGGCTTTCCTGCTCCTCATCGCGGCCTTTGTGCTCCTGACCGCCTGCAGCGCGCCGCCCTTGGGCGCTAATACCCCGGCGGCCGAAGCCGCGCCCCTGGGCGCCAATACCCCCGCGGCCGAAGCCGCGCCCCTGGCCGCGCAGACGGGCAACGAGTCCTTCCCCCGCACCATCTCGGTCAACGGCAGCGGCACGGCCAGCGCCGCGCCCGATGTGGCCTATATCACTCTGGGCGTGGAGACGATTGACCCCGACCCGGCGCGCGTGGTGGACGAAAGCACGACCAAAATGGAGGCCGTGCTGGCGGCGCTCAAGGACTTGGGCATCGCCGAAGCCGACATCCAAACCGTGAACTACAGCCTGTGGATTGAGCAGGTCCATGATCGCGAAGGCTTGCCAACGGGCGAGACCCGCTACCATCTCGTCCATCAGGTGCGCATCAAGGTCACCGACCTGACAAAGACGGGTCAGGTCTTGCAGGCGGCCCTCAAAGCGGGCGCCAACACCGTGGCCGGCGTTGACTTCACCATCGCCGATGCCACCGCGCTCCAGCAACAGGCCCGTGACAAGGCCATGGCCAGCGCCCGCGCTAAGGCCGAGCAGCTGGCGGCCGGCTTCGGCGTCAAGCTCGGCGCCGTGCGCAGCATCAATGAATTCACCGGTGCGACCCCGGTGCCCGTCGCCCTGAGCGAAGGCATGGGGGGCGGCGGCGTCCCAGTCCAGGGCGGCACCTTCAACATCACAGTCGAGGTGCAGGTCACGTTCGATATCGCCGACTGAGCACGAGACGGCAGAGGAAAGACGGAGGACGAGGGTACGTCCTCCGTCTTTCCTCGTTTATCTCGGCTGTGGGACTGATGGGGACAGGGGCCATTCCGGACCATGGCCCCCTTCCCGACGGTATTTGCATAGGGGTCTGGCGTGGGGTAAGATAGACCTATCGCCACTGTTCCGGCCGAGGCTTGCGGCGGCCTAGGCTCCATCCACCGTCTTACGTCTCCGCCTTTGGTTGTTTGAGAAGACAAAGGATGAACGACCGAGGACGAAGCGGTTTCGTCTTGAGGCGTGGCCGATAGCCGGGACGAAAAAACCCACCCGGAACGCCAAAGCAGCGGGCCGAATCCGTGCATCCCATCCCCACTGCAGGTCCTCGGTCATGGAACACGACGCCGGTTACCGATACCTTTTCTCGTTCGCCATCATGGTCGCCGACCTCATCCGCGGCTTTGTCACCGGAAACTGGGTGGCCGACCTCGACTTTGCCTCCCTCGAACCGGTCAAGGCCAGCTACGTCAGCGACGACCTGCGCACCCGTGAGAACGACCTGGTCTGGCGTCTGCGCTTCCGCGGAGAGTGGGTCTACGTGTACATTCTCCTCGAATTCCAGTCGAGCGTGGACCCCTACATGGCCGTACGCATCCTGACCTACGTGGGTCTGC
>JAOADB010000236.1 GCA_026417535.1 Caldilineales bacterium | reverse complement strand
GTGCTGGAGGGCAACCGCATCCAGGGCAACACCGCGGGCGCAACGGGGGATGGCCGGGGCGGTGGGGTGTATGTGTTGCGCAACCTGGACCGGCCGGACGACACCTTCAGCATCAGCCGCAACCTGATCGCCGACAACGTCGCCAGCCAGGGCGGGGCCGGCCGTGGTGGGGGCATTTACCTGGGCGTCAGCCATAGGGCGCGGCTGGATGCCAACACGATCATCGGCAATCGGGCCAGCCAGGCCGCAGGCGTCGCGACTTCCCACGTGCCAGGCACTTCGGAGGCGCCCGGCACGTGGGGCGGCGGGGTTTACATCGTCAACAGTCACGAGTTCAGCCTGACCAACAATGTCGTGGCGCGTAACCGGGCGGCTGAAGGCAGCGGCCTCTGGTTGGGCGGCAACCTCGACAACCCCTCCGACATCTTCCCGGCGTGGGGTCGCTTCCTCCACACCACTCTCGCTGACAACCAGGGCGGGGCCGGCGCGTTGCTGGCATCCCCGCTGCGCGCAGGCACGGTGACCGCTGCCTATTCCGGCGGTGTGCACGTGTTGGTCAGCGCGGCCGGCTTCTATCGGGTGGGCGACGACCTGTTGTTTATCCACACGAACGGGACCACGCGCGCCTGGCGTCGCCTGGTCGCGCTCGAATCTCTCGGCAGCAATGCGCGGCTGACCCTCGACAGCGCGTTGCCGACCGCCTATCCCGTCGGCTCAACGGTGCGGGATGCGCCGCCGATGTTCGTCAACACGATCGTCGCTGGGCAGACCATCGGGGTCGCTGCCGTGGATCAGGCGGTGAAGCTGGTCAATACCCTTTGGCACGGCAACGGGACGGACAAGAGCGACAACCTGAACGCCATCCTGACGCAGAGCGACGTGACCGGCGATCCGGCGTTCGTCGGCTCCGCCGCGGGCGATTACCATATCGCCGCCGCGTCGGCTGCCCGCGATCGGGGCGTGGATGCGGGCGTGCGGAGCGACCTGGACGGCGAGGCGCGGCCCAACGGTGCTGGCTACGACATCGGTGCGGATGAGTATACCGGGCAGGGCACTCCCACCCCCACGCCGATGGCGACAGCCTCCCCCACGGCCACCGCAACGCGCACCCCGAGCGCGACAGCCTCCCCCACAGGGACCCCAACCGCCACACGCACGCTAACGCCAACCCCTTCGCCCACACGGACGCCGGCCGCCACGGTCTCCCCAACGCCGACCGCGACCCGCACCGGTACAGTCAGCCCGTGGACGCAGCGGATGCATCTGCCGCTCGTCCTGCGACAGCACTGAGCCGGCCGCCGCTCAAAGGAGCGCAAAGGGAAACTATGCCCACCTGCGGCCGCGCTCGTGGAAGCACTGCCGGCCTATCTCCACTTCCTGGCCCGTCTCAACCCGATCCATCCAACCGTGCTGGACGAGGCCCTGAACGAATTACGTTCTCTCCATAGGAACCTGCGCTCGCTTTTGGGTTCGGTTGGGGTTGATGTGTTAACCGTCCAAACGTTGAACTCGGGTTGGAGCGCAGAAGCGCTGGCAGCCTTGCGTGATGACCCGGCTTTGGCCGCCGCGCGCCACACCTCTCCTGACGCCTGTCATAACGCCGGTTTCTCCTCAACCGGGTACATTGACGACGTACACCTTCAAGGTGACCTATTTGCAGAAGCCCAGCATCTGGTGCATCATCGAGATCGCCGAAAATCAGACCCTGGACGATTCGTATCGGGCGATTCTGAATTCGGTGCATCTCGAGCTCGACCACCTCTACGCCTTTTTCATGAGCGGTAGAGCTTGGGATCAAACCACGAAATATGCTTCGCCTGAAAGCGAGGATTCCCCCAGTGCCGCCGATGTGACGATCCGCGACCTAGGTTTACGGATGAAGCAACGCTTCCTTTACCTCTCCGATTACGGGAACGAACATCGGTTTGATGTCCAGCGGATCGCCGTCAATAGCAATGCGCCCGTGCGTGCTTATCTGGTCGTCCTGGAGCGGCGCAGAGACATTTCCAAGCGATAGCGGGAGGGCCAGGCCGCGCTGGAAACCCTCCGTCAACGCCTGAATAATGCCGGATACCATCCAAGGGAGGTAGACATGAGCAATTCGATCACCCGTCTCTACGCAGGGCATGGGCAATGCGCTGCGTCGGTAGGCCGGCTGCTTTTGCCGGCGGTGTTCGTAGTGGTATGGCTCGTTTCCGGCGCGCCGCCGCCGGTGACGGCAGTCTTTGCCCAAAGTCCACCACCGTCTTCGCCAGCACTCGCCTCAAACTATGTCTGGCATACCTTCTATGGCTCAGCATCGGCTTTGGATATCGGCTGGTCGGTGGCGGTGGACGGGAATCACAACATCTACCTGGTGGGGTTCAGTGAAGCGACTTGGCAGGGGGATGGCGGCGCTCCTCCGCTCCGTCCCTTTAGGGAAAAGACCGACATCGTCGTGGTCAAACTGAACAGCGCAGGACAGTATCAGTGGCACACCTTCTACGGCTCGAACGATTGGGATGCCGGCTTTGGCGTTACCGTGGACGAAAGGGGCAACGTTTACGTCGTCGGCTACAGTATCTCAACGTGGCTGGGAGACAACAATACACCTCCGCTTCACGCCCACAGTGGCAGCAACGACATCGTGGTGATCCAATTGAACAGCGCCGGCGAATACCAGTGGCACACTTTCTATGGAGGAATAAGCGCAGACCTCGGCAACGCCATTGTCGCCAAGAATGGCCATCTCTACATCGCCGGCGAGAGTTACCGCACTTGGCAGGGGGACAACAACACCAACCCGCTTCATGCCCATAGGGGAGGGAATCAGCCCGATTTCGTTGTGCTCAAGCTGACCGACACCGGGAGGTATCAATGGCATACCTTCTACGGTTCGTCGGCTCAGGATAGCGGCAGCAGCATCGCCGTAGATGGGGGCGGCCATGTCTACGTGACCGGATCCAGCGCTGCCGCCTGGCAGGGAGACGGCGGTACCAACCCACTTCACGGCTACAACGGGGAGGATGATATCGCCGTGTTCAAGCTGAGCAGCGCGGGAGCGTATCGGTGGCACACTTTTTACGGATCGGCCACCGTAGACCATGGCTACGGTGTTGCCGCGTCCGGGGATGCCATCTATGTCACCGGCTTCAGCAACGCCACCTGGCAGGGGGATGGCGGCGCGAATCCGCGTCACCCGCACCGCGGGGCTAGCGATATGGTGATCCTCAAACTGAGCAGCGCCGGGGCGCATCAGTGGCACACCTTCTATGGCTCCGCGGACAGGGACGTGGCCCGTGCGATTACCGTGGATGAGGAAAGCAACGTCTACGTCACCGGCTACAGCAATGCCACCTGGCAAGGGGATGACAACACCGACCCGCTTCATGCCTACGGTGGGAAAGATGACACCGTTGTGGTCAAGTTGACCGACGCCGGAGCGTACCGGTGGCACACCTTCTACGGCGCAACCGGCGAGCACGATCACGGCTACGGTATCGCCGTGGACGGGACTGATCACCTCTACGTGACGGGCTGGAGTCTCGCCACCTGGCAAGGGGACGATGGCGCTGACCCGTTGCATCCCTATAGCGGTGGGATGGACCTCTTCGCACTGAGGCTGAGCGCGCATGAGGCGCCGCCATCGAAGAAGGTTTACCTGCCTCTACTCTTGAGCAGCACGTCATAGACTCCCGCGCGACTCCGATCGGTCCGTAAGAAGCGGGTGGGGCCGCTTGACAACCGCGGATCGGATAACGATAATTGAGACATTATCTCAATTATCGGAGCCCGACCATGTCTTCATCCCTTTCCCATGTTCAGCGCGGCCGTTGGCGGATGGCGCTCGTTACGGTCGTCCTGTGCGTGACCCTGGCGGTGGCAGGGTGCGCAGCGGCCCCAACGCCGACATCGGCGCCTGTGGCGCGGCCCTTGCCAGTCGTGGCCACCACCACCATCCTCGGCGATGTCGTGGCTGCCGTCGGGGGGGAGGCCATCGCCCTGACCGTGTTGATGCCGATCGGCGCCGAACCCCACAGTTTTCAGCCCACACCGCGGGATGTCGCCACCTTGACCGGAGCGGCCCTGGTTTTCGTCAACGGTTTTGGCCTGGAGGAGGGGTTGCTTCCCCTCATCGAGAGTTCCGTCCCGTCCGAACGGATCGTGGCCGTTTCCGAAGGCATAACACCTTTGGCCGGCGAGGAGGCGCGTGGGCACGAAGAGGATGCCGATACGCACAAGCACGAGGAGGCCACACCGGCCGAGGAGGTCGGGCACACGCACCCGGTGGACCCTCACACCTGGCTGGACCCGAACAACGTCATCGTCTGGACGCGCACCATCGCCCAGGCGCTAGCGCAGGCCGATCCTGCCCATCGGGCCGACTACGAGGCGCGGGCGCAAGCCTACATCGCCGAGTTGGAGGCCCTCGACGCCTGGATTCGGCAGGAAGTGGCAACGATTCCGCCGGCAAAGCGCTTGCTCGTGACCGATCATCGCGTCTTCGGCTATTTCGCTCAACGTTACGGCTTCGAGCAACTCGGCGCCGTCATCCCCGGTTTCAGCACCCTGGCCGAGCCTTCGGCCCAGGAACTAGCCGCACTCGAAGATGCCATCCGCGCCGCAGGGGTGAAGGCCGTTTTTGTCAGCACCACGGTTAGTCCGGGTCTCGTGGAACGGGTGGCCCGCGACACGGACATCCGTCTCCTCATCCTATACACCCATTCGTTGAGCGAGGCGGACGGTCCCGCGGCCACCTATCTCGACCTCATGCGCTACAACGTGCGCACCATCGTGGAGGGGCTGAGATAATCTGTCCTTCGTCCGGCCCTCGGCCAAGACACGGGACGGAAGACGAAGGACGAACGACGAAGCCCTTCGTCCGGCCCTCGGCCCAAACACGGGACGAACGACGAAGGACGAACGACGAAGCCCCTCCGTCCTCCGTCATTCGTCCTTCGTCCGCCCATCGGCCAAAACTCGCCATCCGAGTCCCAGTCACCAGTACCCAGTACCCACTCACCAACTTCTCCACGACTCGAACCCGTCGAAGTACATCACCCCGCGGGTGCCGGTGTCAATCCCGGCTTGCGGGCCAAGCCGCACGTCGTCCACGCGGCGGGTGTCGTTGTCCACACCGCTCAGGGTCTGGCGCAGCACGCCGTTGACCCACAGCTGCAGCGAGCCGTTGTTGGCGCCGACCCCTGTGGACGCCTGCCAGCGCAACTCGATGACCTGGGCGGCGTTGGCGATGGTGTACCAGTTCGTCGCCAGGTAGGTCGTGGCATCGTCGCGGATTTGACCGCGCACCTGGTAACCGGTTGAGGCACGGCGGAAGAGGAGCCGGAAGACCTCGGTGCTGCCCTGGCGGCCGGCGAAGAGGGTGTGGGAATCGCCCACGGCCATGGCGATGCCGTTGGGATGGAAGTGGAAGCGGGCGCGGTAGCGGGTTTCGGCTGCGGGACGGGTGTCACGGACGTAGAGGGGGTTGTTGTCGTTGACGGTGGCCTGGAGGCCGCGGCTGCCGACGAGGGCGGCGGCGGTCGTGACGGCCAGGTTGCCGCCGTCGGTGACGGCGCTCGACCAGGCGGCGAGGGTGCCGGACTCGAAATCGTCGGCGAAGATGAGGCCTCCGACAGGCGTGGGTGTGCGGGTGGGGGATGGTGTGCGCGTCGGCGTGGGCGTTCCCGATACCAGGCGGTCGGCCAGCCAGTTCAGGTAGCACTCCAGGTTGGTGTAGCCCGTCACGCCGGTGAACCGGACCGAAAGTTCCGTGCCGTTGTGGTCCCTGTCTCTTATACACATCT
>JAOADB010000235.1 GCA_026417535.1 Caldilineales bacterium | reverse complement strand
GGAGATGTGTATAAGAGACAGTTTCGGATTACGATTGGGGGCCACGGGGGTGGATGTGTCCCGGTGGATGCCCCGGTCTTCAAAACCGGTGACGGGCCCCGCGCAGGTGTCCGTGGTGGGTTCGACTCCCATCCATCCCCGCCTTCTGCCGTTTGCGCTTCATCGTTTGGCTTTTATCCCAATTGGAGCCCGAGTCCAAGACGAAGGACGAAAGACGCCCCCTTCGTCCTCCGTCTTTCGTCTTCCGTCCGGGAATCGGCCTCAAATCGGAATGGCGACCGAACCCTAAAAGACGCCCTCATGCAATCCATCCCGCTTCAGTTCGACGTCGGTCCGTTGCGCATCGAGCGTATGGCCGTGCACCCCTACCCCGACCTCACCCGGCTGTGGGTGCGGGTGCAGCTCACGCCCTTCGAGAAATGGCCCCATGTGCGGCTCTGTTGTCTCGATGCCGATGGTCACGAAGTGGCCGAAATGCTGTTGGTCGAGTGGCGCGACCCCTACATCTCGTTGACGATGCATCTGCGCCGGCCGCAACCTGGCGCCGATTACGTCATGCGGGCCGAAGTGGCCCGCGATGGCGAGCTCCTCGACGTTCAGGAGTACCCCTTCAAGCTCGTTTTTAGCGATGTAACCGAGTGAATTGGCCTCTCATCACCCGTTTTATCCCCTTCCGGAGGTGCCTATGCCCCGCAGAGCGCCCTCGCTGACCCTCGGCGTCGAAGAAGAGTACCAGATCATTGACCCGGAGACGCGCGAGCTCAAGTCGTACATCACCCACCTTCTCGACGAAGGGGTCATGATCGAACGAGAGCTGAAGCCGGAGCTCCATCAGTCTCAGGTCGAATTGGGGACCAACGTCTGCCGCACGGCCTCCGAACTGTACGAGGAACTGGCCAAACAGCGAGGCACGATTTGCTATCTGGCTGAGCGCAAGGGGCTCAAGATCGCCTCCGCGGGCACCCATCCCTTCTCGCACTGGCTCAAACAGGAGGTCACCCCACGGGAGCGCTATATCGGGGTGTTGGAGGAAATGCAAATCCTGGCGCAGCGGCTGCTCATCTTCGGCATGCACGTCCACATCGGCATCGAGGACCGCGATTTCGCCATTGACTGCATGAACGTGATGCGCTACATGGTGCCGCACATCGCCGCCCTTTCCTACTCGTCGCCCTTCTGGAACGGCCGCAACACGGGCCTGAAGTCGTATCGCTCGGTCATCTTCTCCGATTTTCCGCGCACGGGCCTGCCCGATTACTTTGCCGATTGGGCGGCTTTCGAGCGTTTCCTGACCTCGCTGATCAACACCGGCTGCATTCCCGACGGCAGCAAGGTCTGGTGGGATGTGCGGCCGCATCACAAGTTCCCCACCCTGGAGTTCCGCATGTGCGACGCCTGCACCACGTTGGACGAGGCCGTGGCCATCGCGGCCCTGCTCCAAGCCGTGGTGGCGTGGCTGTGGGATCTGCGCCAACGCAACATGACCTTTCGCATCTACCGTCGCGACCTCATCGAAGAAAACCGCTGGCGCGCGATCCGCTACGGCCTCGATGGCAAGCTGATTGACTGGGGCAAAGAGGAAGAGGTGCCGGCGCGCTGGCTCATCCGCGAGCTGCTGCGCCTGGTGGACCCCTATGTCGAGATGCTCGGCAGCCGGCCCTACATCGAGAAAATCTACACCATCCTCGAACACGGCAACAGCGCCGATCGCCAGTTACGGGTTTTCAGAGAAACGGGCGATTTCAAGGCCGTGGTGGACCATCTCATTCGCGAAACCGAACGGGATGTCATCCGGCCCACCGGTTAGATTTGTTCTGTAACTACGCAATACAGCGATTATTTTCTTTTCTTATCACAAAGACACGAAGACATAAAGAGCATTATATCTCGCTCTTTTCGATTATTCAATTAAAAAGATCGATAAAAAATTTTTTATTCTCAAAAAATCATTCTTGGCGTTATTTTGCAAAAGCCCACTAAAAAAGAAGACCTGCGGTTTGGAAATCATCTTTCTGCCTTCCGCCCGCCAGGTGGTGTGCCAGCCGCGTCGGTTCGGGCAGGCGAAAGCCGCGACAGCAGGCCAGAACGAACGCAACGGCGTGGGAAACGTCCATGCGATGCCCCGGCGAGACATACACCGGCCTGACGCCAGCGCGGGTGCGCACGACCGCGCCGATGACCTGCTCGGGGTTCCGTTCATCGTGCAGCCAGGCCCAATCCCCGCGGTTCGGACCGGGTTCCCGATGACGACCGTAGAGCCGTGATTTGGCCACACCGATGGTGGGACAATCGAGCCAGAGGCCCATCTGGGCAGCAATGCCCAGCCGGCGGGGATGGGCGATGCCCTGGCCGTCGAACAGGAGCAGATCGGGATGGCGTTCGAGCCGTTCCCAGGCGGCCAGGATGGCCGGCCCTTCCCGAAACGAGAGCAGACCCGGTATGTAGGGAAAGGTGACGGGCGCTTCCGCCAGCGCGGCGGTCAGTAAGCTCAGGTCGGGATAGCGCAACACGACGATGGCGCATCGGGCGGTCTCGCCCTTGACTGCCACATCCACCCCACCCACGCAGGTCACGTCACGACCATCCCAGCACAGGACCAGGCGCAAGGCCAGCTCGGCCTGAAGGCTTGCGGCCTCGTCTGCGGTCAGGTGCCACGAATGCAGAGGAGCGGGCATCGCCGAGGCCCGGTTCAGGGCGGGGAAGCAGGCACAAACAGCTCCTGGCCGGGGCGAATCCGGTTATCGGGCAGGCAATTCGCCCGGCGCAACTGCGCCGGTTGCACCCCATAACGCCGCGCCAGCAGGCGCAGGGTCTCCCCGCGGCCCACGATGATGGGCACCCAGCCTGCCGGCGGCGGACAGGCCGACGAAACCGGCGTCGCGGTGATAGTCGGCGTGGGCGATGGCGCCGGCGTCGGCGTCCAGACGGTAAAAGGCGTGGGCACCACAACGGCCTGAGTGGGTGGGAGTTCCGGTGTGGATGTCGTAGTCGAGGAGGCCGATGGGTCGGTCGCATGGCCAGGCGTCGCCTCGACCGCAAGCGTCGGCACGGCCGTCAGGGTCGCCGTGGACAGCATGAGGGACAGGCTCGGCCCGGCCTGCAGGGCCTGGAACCACACCGCCAGGAGGGCCAGCACGGCGATCAGGAGGACCAGACCGATGAGGGCCAAACCCTTCCAGCCGAAACGGGCCAACAAGCCCGCCGTTTCCCCTTCCCAAACCAATCGGGTGTTGCCCAATTGCAGCACATCCCCCGGCCGCAAACGCACCAACCCCGGCAACGGCCGTCCATTCCACGACCCGGAGGCCGAGAGCGAGAGGGTCGCCACCTGCCAGTAGTCGCCCGCATCTTGGACGATCAGGTGCCGCGGGGCCACGGCCGGGTCATCCAGGCGCAGGTGGCAACTGGCCGAACGCCCGATGATGAACCCATCGTGCACGGTCACACGGCGGCCGTTGGCAAGGCGAAAGCGGGGCATGAAGACTGGTGACTGGTAATTGGTAACTGGGCCGTCTTGCGTCATTCGTCCTCCGTCCCGGAATGGGGCCGATGGACGGAACGAGCGACAAAGGACGAAAGGCGAAGGGCCTTTCGTCGTCCGTCGTTCGTCCTCCGTCCTGAAATTAGGCCGATGGACAGGACGAACGACAAGGGACGAACAACGAAGGGCCTTTCGTCCCGTCGTTTGTCCTCCGTCCTGAAATTAGGCCGATGGACGGGGCGAACGACAAGGGACGAAGGGCCTCTCCATCGTCCATCGTCTCGCATTGTAGCGACTGCGTGTGCCGTGGGGCAAAAACGAACCGCGGTTGAGACAATCGCTTTGCCGATTCCCTTTGGATGGACTTCGTGCTAAGATTGCCTCGACCTGTGCGTTCGCCTGCTTCCGTCGTTCGTCCCCAGTCCCAAGCTCCCCCAAACTCCTTCCAGCTCCCCAAAGCTCCCCAAAACTCCCCCCAAGCTCCTCCCCCAACTCCCCCAAATGACCACTTCCGCCGTTCCAGACCCAGCCCATCACCTGTGGCAGGCCCTGCAGCAAGGCCGGGTCATCCTCCTATTGGGCCGTGACGCCGGCCTCGAGGCCATGGTCGTGACCTTTGTTTCGAGCTTCGACCTGCGCGTAGCCCTGCTTGCCGGCAGGCACGGCCCCCTTCAAGAGGGTCTGGCCCGGATCGGACGGCCCATCCATCGCCTCGGCCTCGCCGAGGTCGGTGAACTCGACCCGGACGCGGTGTATCTCATCGAGCTGGGGTCCTTGCGGAACTTTCGCCGCCAGGTGCAGGCCGGCGCTTCGCCTTTTCCCGCCGTCCTTCTGGCGCTATTTCGCACCCACAGCGTGCTCGTGCTGGGCATGAAACCCGATGACCCCTGGCTGGAAGCCCTGGTCTCGCTGTGGCCGGAAAGACGTTTTCCCCTGCCCTGGTTCATCCTGCGCCGTCACCCCTTGCCGGATGTGGCCGCGTGGGCAGAGCGCAACCTGTTCGTGTTGCCCCAGGAATGGCCGCCATCGGNGACGCCACGCCCACGAAAAGGGTCCTGGGAGGCGTGGTTGCACACGGCGCGCGAGCGGCTCGCCTATCTCCAACCGGTCTACACCGTCCCGGAGGAAAAGGACGTCAGCCCGCCGCGGCCACGGCTCTTGCGTAGGAGCCGATCCGCCCCGCCACCCCAGGCCGCCGAGGTTGGCGACGAAGGAACCGAGGAACGCCTGCGGCCGGAGACGCTGCGGATGGACGCTGCCGTGCCGGGGGAGGTGGTCGTCGGCGAGCCGTTCGTCCTGGCCGTTGCGGTGCGACGGCCGGAATCGCCGCCCCTGCGCGAGGAGGACCTGAACCTGCTCAAGTCGGGCGAGGCCCACGTGGTCTTTCCCGAAACCGGTCCCATCAAGCTCCGGCTGCAGGTGAGTGCGCCGGAGTGCACGTTTGATGGCCCCAGCGAGATCGCCTTTCGCCTCTTCCCCGACGCCGATTCGCCCGTGTTCTATTTTCATCTGATTCCCCGCAGCGATGGCCCCATCAGCATCGTCATTCGGCTTTTCCAGGAGGATGAATGGCTGGGCGGCGTGCGCCTGCAGACCCGCGCCGGGGCTGCCCTGGCCGGCGCGGTGACGATGACCGTGGCCAGCCGGCCCCTGAGTCAACCCCAGGATGCAGCCACGCAGGAGCGGCTTGCCGATCTCAAACGGCGGTGGCAAAAGGCGAAACGCTTCCTGGAACTCCTGGAGGCGCAGCGTGCAGGCATGGCGCCGGGCGTACAGCGAGCCGAGGTCGAGCTGCAGATCGAAGAACAACGCGCCATCATCGCCGCCATCGAGCAGGAGCTCGATGCCCTGCTCGTTCCCACCTGAGACGTCGCCTATGCCCATCACCCTCACCGATGCCCGCGGCCGGACGCACGTCTTTGCCCAAGCGCCGAAACGGATCGTCTCCCTCGTTCCCAGCCTGACGGCCACCCTTTTCGATTTGGGCCAGGCCCAGCGGCTGGTGGGCTGTACCGACTACTGCGAGCTGCCCACCGGTTACGAACACATCCTGCGCCTGGGCGGCACCAAAAATCCCAAACGCTTTGCCATTCGCGACCTGCGGCCCGACCTCATCCTGGTCAATGTCGAGGAAAATCGGCGCCACGACGCCGAATGGTTCGAGCAGGCCGGTATCCCCGTCTTCGCCACCTTCCCGCGCACGCCGGCCCAAGCCCTGGCCGAGATCGCCAACCTGGCGACCCTTTGCGATGCGGCCTCGGACCCGACCTTGCACGAGCGCCTGCAACAAGCCCAGGCCCGTCTGGACGTACTCGAACGCCGCCGTCAGGCCTTGACCGGGCCGCGGGTACGCTTTTTCATCGCCATCTGGAAG
>JAOADB010000234.1 GCA_026417535.1 Caldilineales bacterium | reverse complement strand
CGGCCACCCTGGCCGAAGGCGAACGAGCACCCTTTGATCTGCTCGAGGCCGAATCCGAGATCGTGGCTGGGTTCAACATCGAGTACTCGGGCATGAAGTTCGCTTGGTTCTTCCTGGCCTTTTTCCTGAACAGCTGGGTGCTTTCGGCCATCGCCACCACCGTGTTCCTGGGCGGCTGGCAGGGGCCGTTTGTGGACCGCATCCCGGCGTTGGGGGTGATCTACTTCTTCGGCAAAACCCTGGTAGTGTTCTGGGTGCTGGCCTGGATTCGGGCCACCTTCCCGCGGTTGCGGATTGACCAGATGATGGGCTTCTGTTGGAAGTTCCTGGTGCCGCTGGCGTTGCTCTTGCTGATCGGCACGGCCATCATTCTCAAGCTGGGCCTGCCTTCGCCGTTTGACGGTCTGGCGATGCTGGTCTGGAACCTGGTCTTGTTGATCGGCGGATTCTGGCTGTTGGGCAGGGCGCAGCATCGGGCGGCCTATATCTCCAAGCGCGCTTTCACGCCCCAGCTCCCGCGGCTCTGAGCAAGGAGGACTCGTTCATGCCGATGATCTTTCTCTTCCTGGCCTTGCTCACCGTCGTGATGGCCATCGGTACGGTGACGGCCCGCAATTTGTTCCATGCCGCTCTGTTTCTGGTCGGCGCCTTTTTCGGCGTTGCGACCATCTACGTCTTGCTAGAGGCCGAGTTCCTGGCGGTCTCGCAGATCATCATCTACATCGGCGCCATTGCCACGCTGATCGTCTTCGCCATCATGCTCAGCCGCAGCATGATGGGACGGGAGGCCGGCGGTTACAATCGCTTTTGGGTGGCGGCGGCCGTGGGTGCGGCGGCGCTGTTGGCCCTGTTGGCCTGGGTGCTGACGACGGTTCCTTTCCCTGTTGTGGACCAACCGGTGCCGGCCGACGCCATTTCGCAGATCGGCGCCGGATTGGTCGGACCCTATGTCATTCCCTTCGAGGTCGCTTCGGTTCTGCTCGTCGTGGCCCTGATCGGGGCCGTGATGATCGCCCGCGAGCGCCATCGCCAGCGTTGAGAGAGGAAAACCGATGACGATTCCGCTTTCGTGGTATTTGCTCCTGGCGGCGACGCTGTTTTGCATCGGCTTCTTTGGGGTTCTCTCCCGGCGCAACGCCGTGGCCGCGCTCATGGGGGTGGAGCTGATGCTCAATGCCGTCAACATCAACCTGGTGGGTTTCTGGCGGTATGTGCGCCCGGCCGACCTGACCGGCCAGATTTTCGCCATCTTCGTCCTGGCCGTGGCTGCCGCCGAGGCCGCCGTCGGTCTGGCCCTGATGATCGCCATCTACCGCACCCGCCGGACCATCAACGTGGATGAGATTGACCTGTTGAAGGGTTGATCGCCAAAACCCGGTCCACCATGCCCCGACAGCAGCTTTCCGGACCCCTTGAGGACCAGCTGGCTACCGTGTACCAAATCGTGCTCGACCGGATGCGCGAAGGCAAATACGGCGGCGCCGTGCATTACGCCCGCGCGATCATCAAGGTCAACCCCAACTATCGCGACATCCAGGACCTGTTGCGGCAGGCGCAGGCAGCGCAGCGGCGGCAATCCCTGACCCTGGCCGGAAGCCTGGTGGTGGCCATCGTGGCTATCGGCCTGAGCCGTAGCCTGGGCTGGCGCGAGGACTGGCAAAGTCTGCTGTTCGGGTTTATCGGTCTGCTGGCCGGCTTTTTGCTCATCAACGGGTGGTTTCTGCGGCGCTCCTGACCTTCGTCAACGACGCTCTCCGTCCGAGGTCTTTCATGACGAACGTTTTCAATCTCACCTGGCTGATCCCCATCCCGCCTTTACTGGCCTTTTTCGCCATCATCCTCTTCACCAACCCACACAAGCGGCTCAGCTCGAACCTGGCCATCGGCGCGGTGGCCCTTTCCTGGGTCATGAGCTGGCTGGTGGCCTTTGCCTACTTCGGCAACTGGCACGTCCTGGTGGAGGAACCTTTTGCCCTTAGCCTACCCTGGCTCCCCACCGGCACCGGTGTCTTTCGCATGGGTGTGGCCGTGGATGCCGTCACGGCCGTGATGCTCTTCATGGTCGGCTTCGTCCTGACCATGATTTTCATCTACAGCCACGGCTATATGACCTTCCCGGGCTATCTCGACCCGGCGCTCAACACGGATGGCCTGGACCCGCGCTACAGCCGTTTCTTTGCCTACATCTCCCTCTTCGCGACGGGGATGCTCGGTCTGGTGGTGGCGGACAACCTGCTCATGCTCTTCGTTTTTTGGGAGATCATGGGCTTGTGCTCCTACCTGTTGATTGGTTTCTGGTTCGACAAAACCTACCCCGACCCCAACCAGATCACCCCGAAACAGGCCGGTCTGAAAGCCTTTCTGACGACCCGCATCGGCGATGTGCTGCTCATGATCGGGTTGTTGTTGCTCTTCATCATGACCGGTGAGCTCAACTTCCAGGCCATTTTCAAGCCGGAGGTGCTGGAGCATCTGGCCGAGTCCCATCTGGCCATTCCCTTCCTGGGCGCGTTCTCGGCCGCGGTGGTCATTGCCATCTTCATCTTTTGGGGCGCCATCGGGAAATCGGCTCAATTCCCGCTCCACGTCTGGTTGCCCGACGCCATGGAAGGCCCCACGCCCGTCTCGGCCCTCATCCATGCCGCGACGATGGTCTCGGCCGGTGTGTACCTGATCATCCGCATGCAGCCGCTGTTTGCCGCGGCCCATCATGGCGAGAACGGCGCCATGCTCTTCGTGGCTTTTATCGGCGCGTTTACCGCCCTCTTTGCCGCCACCATCGCCCTGGCCCAGAACGATATCAAGAAAGTCCTGGCCTATTCCACGGTTTCGCAGTTGGGGTACATGTTCGCTGCCTTGGGCATCGGCGCCTGGGTGGCGGCCACGTTCCATCTCATCATGCACGCCTTTTTCAAGGCGCTCCTCTTCCTCGGCTCCGGCTCGGTCATCCACGGCGTCGAGCACGGCCACCATCACGCCCAGCACGGCCACGGCGAACACGGCCACGGGCATCACGACGAACACCACGAGGCCTATTTCGACCCTCAGGACATGCGCAACATGGGCGGTTTGCTGCGCCGGATGCCGGCGACGGGCTGGACGTTCATCATCGGCGCCGCGGCCCTGTCCGGTTTCCCGCTGGTGACGGCCGGGTTCTGGTCGAAAGATGAAATTCTGGCCGACGCCTGGTACACGGGCCATACGCTGGTCTTCTGGACGCTGGCCGCGGCTGCCCTGCTGACGGCTTTCTACTCGTTCCGCCAGGTGTTCATGACGTTCTTCGGCAAGCCTCGCACCGAGGCTGCGGCCCATGCCGTCGAGAGCACCCGCTCGATGACCGTGCCGTTGATGATCCTGGCCGTGTTCGCCATTGCCGCCGGTTGGGTGGGTATCCCCGAATGGTTCCCTGGCGTGGGTGCCATCCTGGGCAATCCCTTGGGCACGATGCTGGGCGCACAGGCCGAAGCCTACCATCTCCATCATAAGCCCCTACCGCCCCAAAGCGTGCCGTTGCTCGTCTCGATCGTCGTCTCGCTGGGTGGGATTTTTCTGGCCTGGCTGGTGTACGGCCGCAAGCCGTTGGAGGCCGGTCAACCCGACCCGCTGGAGCGCTGGCTGGGTCCCATTTACACCGTGTTGCGCCACAAGTACTACTTCGATGAGCTGTACGGCAGTCTGCCCAACGTGCGGCCGGCACTGATTCTGCGTTTTGCCCTGTGGCTGACCGCTGTGCTGCGGGCCTTCGATACTTACGTCATTGACGGCATCGTCAATGCGGTCGGCAACTTTGGCCGACGCTTTGCCCGGGCGCTACGGCTTTTCTTCGACGAGCTGTTCGTGGACGGCGCCGTCAACGGCACCGGTTTCGTGGCCCAGGTGGCGGGTTCGGTGCTCCGTCTCGTGCAGACCGGTCAGGTGCAGTTCTATCTGCTGATCGTGCTCCTGGGTGTACTGGCTTTCTTGGCGTTCGTCCAGCTTGGCCTTTGAAACATCCCTGTCAACCATGGTTTTTCATTCCGGACGGGTCTTCCCTTCTCGCTTCGGTCCGATCTCGAGACGAAGAGAGGTAGTTCCCATCCGTTCTTATCGCCTTCTCTGAGGAGGACATTTCGATGACGTTTCTCGATACCTGGGTTCTGACGCTGATCACCTTCACGCCGCTGATCGGCAGCATCGTGGTGATGCTCATCCCGGCGACAAACACGGCGCTGATCAAGCGTTTTTCCGTCATCTGGAGCCTGATCCCGCTGGTTTTATCCATCTGGTTGGCGGCGGATTACTGGCTGAAATTCTTGGCCAGGGGTCAGGCTGTGATGGCCTATGAGCTCAAGGCGGCCTGGATTCCGGCCCTGGGCGTCAACTACCACGTCGGCGCCGATGGGTTCAGCGTGCCGCTCATCTTCCTGACGGCACTGCTGACGACGCTAGGGCTGTACTACTCGGCCCGCACCATCCACCACCGGGTCAAGGAGTTCTTCGCCCTGTTCCTCTTCCTGGCCACGGGCATGTTCGGCGTTTTCGTGGCACTCGACCTGGTGCTCTTCTATGTGTTCTGGGAGATCGGCCTGGTGCCGATGTACTTCATGATCGGCATTTGGGGCCAGGAGAAGGACCGGCCACAGTACTCGGCCATCAAGTTCTTCCTCTACACCCTGGCGGGTTCGGTCTTCATGCTGCTGGCGATCATCGGTGTGTACCTGGACAAGGGCACGTTCGATATCCTGATCGCCGCCCAAAACGGCGGGGGGTGGACGACGGCACCTGTGGCCGCGGCCCTTTCGTTCTGGGCCTTTTTCGTGGCCTTTGCCATCAAGGTGCCCAGTTTTCCCTTCCATACCTGGTTGCCCGATGCCCATACGGCCGCGCCCACGGCCGGTTCGGTCATCCTGGCCGGCATCTTGCTGAAGCTCGGCGCCTACGGCTTCCTGCGCATCCTGCTGCCGCTCTTCCCCGGCCCGGCCGCCCAATACGGCCTCATTATCGCCGTCCTGGGCGTCATCGGCATCGTGTACGGGGCCTTCGTCTCCCTGGCCCAAACCGACTTGAAGCGGCTGATCGCCTACTCGTCGGTGAGTCACATGGGCTATGTCATGCTGGGTATCGGCGCGGCGGCGTGGGCACTCAACCAGACGAAGACGCCGGAGCTGATCAACTCGGCGGCCATGGCCCTCAACGGCGCCAGCCTGCAGATGTTCATGCACGGCATCATCACCGGGGCCTTGTTTTTCTTGGTCGGCGTGATCTACGAGCGTGCCCACACCCGCGACCTGGAGAAATTCGGCGGGCTGAGCGCCCTCACCCCGGCCTTCTATGCCACGATGATGTTCGCCGGCTTTGCCTCGTTGGGGCTGCCGGGGCTGGCAGGGTTCTGGGCCGAGTTCTTCACCTTCCGGGGCGCGTTCGCCATCGTGCCCGTTTTGGCCTTGATCGGCGTTATCGGCGTCGTCATCACCGCCGCCTACATCTTGTACCGTGTCATCCAGAACGTCTTCCTGGGCAAATATGACCCAAGCCGGATCGTCCATTGGACGACCGTGGGCGGCCATCACAGCGACGGTCCGACCGACATGGAGCTGTTCGAGAAGGTCACGCTGTGGCCGCTGGTGGCGCTGATGATCCTACTGGGCATTTTCCCCACCCTCGTCTTGGTCTATTTCAACGCAGCGTCGGTCAACCTCCTCAACAACCTCTTCTAATCGTCTGGAGGGATGCCTTTGAACGCTCTCGATTATGTGCGCTTGCTGGCGCCCGAGCTGATCCTAACCGTTGCCGGCTTTGCCGTCCTGGTGGTGGATCTGTTGCTGTCTCTTATACACATCT
>JAOADB010000233.1 GCA_026417535.1 Caldilineales bacterium | reverse complement strand
AAGATAAACTTCTCCTGGAGTTGGCAGGGTGATAAAACGTGTCCTGGCTGTTTAGGACCAGTTGGTTTTTGTCAGCCAAATGGGGTCTCTGATCAAGGGTTTGCTTGTGATAATGCTCTTAATCCTCCTTTCTGGTGGCAGGTGGTCAGAACTGATACCAATGAGGCGATTGCCTACAGTTATAATAATCAACCCAATAATCAAAAAGTTGCCGGCGGCAATGCCTCAAACTCAAACTCTTTTTCTTACTCCTGTCAGGGTCTTGAGGGAAAAACTCTCAGACTTGATGTCAGAACCCGTGATGCGAAAGGCAATATCATCCCCATCTCTCAACCGATTTCGGTTTCAGCCACCCAGCAACACGGCCGCGCCCGGTGGCACCGTTACGGCATCGGCCACGCGTTCGCCCGCAGCCGTGACGAACGGACCGGCGGGCAGGGCGAATCGGGCCGCTTCGGCGCCTAGGTTGACGGCAATGAGCACCCGGTCGCCGTCGTGTTCGCGTGCGGCCAGCCAAAGCCCTCCCGCCGCATCGAGCCGCAGGGTGTTCACTTCGCCGTAGGCCAGGGCCGGATGCCGGCGGCGAAAGGCGATGAGCTGTCGGAAAAAGACCAGCAAGTCGCGGTCCTGGGCCTGACCCCAAAGCATGGGATGCCGCGACTCCTCCCGATGGGGGCCTTTCGCACGCGGCTGGCTCAGGCCCACCTCGGTGCCGTAGTAGAGGATAGGCGAAGCGCCCAGGCCGAAGAGAAGCGTAGCGCCCAGCCGCAGTTTGGCCTTGTCGTTGCCCACCACCCACAGGAACCGGTTCATGTCGTGGT
This sequence comes from Caldilineales bacterium, assembly GCA_026417535.1. Classification (GTDB taxonomy): domain Bacteria; phylum Chloroflexota; class Anaerolineae; order J102; family J102; genus SSF26. The sequence goes on along the minus strand of JAOADB010000233.1, from coordinate 5,056 downwards.
TATCGAGGAAACAGGGGTGGGTAAAGTCGGCCGGGAAGTAGCGCCGGGTTCGCTCTACGGCCGTCACGAAACCAGCCAGGTCGGGCCGCTGCGATGCCGGCGGGGCGCACAGGCGCCGCAGCAGGCGGGTGAAGGCAAAGTCCAGACAGCCATCCAGTCGGCCGGCGTATGTCCGCAGCTGGTCGTTGCCCAGAGTCACCTCGCCGAACAGCCAGCAATCGGGACGGACGGCCTTGCAGGCGGCGCCGAACGCGCTCCAGAAATCGTGGCTCGGCCCGGCGGCGTAGTCCAAGCGGTAGCCATCCACATCGAACTCGCTCAGCCAATAACGAGCAACATCGAGCAAAAACGCTCGCGCAGTCGGCTCATCCAGGTCGAGCTGAGGCATCGTGGCCGTCGTGAAAAAGGTCCGGTAGCCGTGGGGATACTCCGGGCCGAACGTGAACCAGCGCCGATAGGGGCTGGCGGGGTCGTTTTGGGCGCTCTGAAAGATGGCCGCATGGACACTGACGTGGTTGGCCACGAGGTCGAGGATAACCCGCAGCCCGCGGGCATGGGCCGCGTCCACCAGCCGACGTAGGTCGTCCTTGCGGCCAAAGCGCGGTTCGACCTCGTGATAATCCAGCGTGTCGTAGCCGTGGTAGGAATGACAGGCGAAGATGGGCGTCAGCCAGATGGCGGTCACGCCCAGATCGGCAATGTAATCGAGATGGTCGAGGATGCCGGCCAGGGTGCCACCGACGAAGCTGGTCATCTCCTCGGGTTCGAGCCAGCGGGCTGGCGCCGGCGCGAAGCGATCCACGAAAATCTGATAGACGATGGCCTCATGGGCCCAGGCCGGCGGACGGAAGCGGTCCACGGTGTAGCCGTAGAGGGCCGGCCGTTCGGCCGTGCGGTCCAGGTTCATCTCGCGGCTGCGCTCGGAGATGGCGGGTTCGCGGCTGTGCCAGCCTTCGATGGCATAGCGGACGTGGGTCCCTTCGGGCTGGCCGGGAATTTCGCCTTCCCAGATTTCGGCGTAGTCCCAGTACAACGGCTGCCACAGAGTCTCGACCCGGCGCAGAGGAACGACAAACCCGCGTTCGGCCTGACCGCGGTGGCCAGCCGGCTCGCTGCCGTCGGTGGTCACGTAGGCGGTCACCCGGTCCACCGGCACCCCGCGGCCGACCGTGACGCGGATGATCACCGGTTGCCCCGGCAGGGGGTCAAGAGGGGTGATGTCGTGCCGATGGCGGATGCCCGACCATCGCCCGCGTTCGGCCTCCAGGGTGATGGTATCGGCCTCTAGCGGACCGAAGATGAAGTCCTGCATCACGGCGCTCATGGTGTGCTCTCGGGGAGTTTGGGGAGTTTGGGGGAGCTTCCTCCATCGTCCATCGTGGCCCAAGGTGTCGGCCCCCTTCGTTAGCCTTGCCCCAGCAAAAACCGCAGCGGGATGTCCACCCGCGCTCGCCAGGCCCGCTCCGAATGTTCGGCGCCCGCAAAGCGCCGCGTCAGCCAATCGTGGCCGTGACGATAGCCGGCTGCTCGCAGATGCTCGTCCATGCGACGTTGATAGGGTTCGTAGTCGGCGTCGAGGGTTTCCGTGCCGTAATCGAAGTAGAATCGGTGCAAACCCGGCCGCGGCAGATGGGCGCCGAGATCATCCACCAGGGCATGGCCCCCTGCCGGCCAGTGGGTGGAAACACAGGCCGCGGCGCCGAAGACATCGGGATAACGCTCGACACCGTAAAGCGAGATCAGCCCGCCCATGCTGGAACCCATCAGCCAGGTGTGCGCAGGGTCGGGACGGGTGCGGTAGCGTTCGTCTATCAGCGGTTTGATCCGGGTGACCAGGGCCGCCAGATAGCCGTCCGAGGTGGGCGGACCGCCGCGTTGGCGGAACAGCTCCTGCACTTCGGGCGGGGCGATGTCCCAAAAGCTCTGGGGCATATAGTCCTGCCAGCGCCGGCCGCCGTGCCAGATGCCGACGACGATGAGGCCCCGGCTGACCCCGGCCTCCATCAGACGGACAACGGCCTCGTCCATCCCCCAATCAACCCCGATAGTGGCCAGAGCCGGGTCGAAGAGGTTCTGGCCGTCGTGCATGTAGAGCACGGGATACCCCTCGGCGCTTTCGTCGTAGCCGGGCGGGAGCCACACGTCCACGGTCTGCGGTTCATCTCGGTCCGGTCGGTTCAGGTGGTAGCGGTGCAGGATGCAGGTGCCGTCGGAGGTGAGGATGAGGGTGTGCATGGCGGGGATTATCGCCGACGGCGCCAGGATTGTCCACTCGGCGGCGTTCGTCTCCAACCGTGTTGACGCAAGCGGCGATGCGGCCGAGTTCGGCCAGGGTGACGAGGAAACGGCCAGGATGGTCACCGGGTCGGGCCGCTCGCAGGCCCGAATCCGGGTCTAGCCGCCACGAAGCGTCCCCATCCCTTCCCGCTCCTCCCTAAAAGTGTCAAATTCAACCTGACTTGGCACTACCGGTGACCAATCGTTTGCGCAGCAACACCAGCAATACGACCATCTCGATCAGGGTAGCCAACGAATTGGCCAGGGCCAGGCCGCCGTGGGCGAGCGGCCGGATGAGAAGCAGGCTGAGGACGATGTTCAAGGTCATGGCGGCCACGCCCACGAGCACCGGCGTCAGGGTGTCCTTGAGGGCATAGAAGGCGCGGGCCGCGATTTCGACCACGGCATGGCCGACCAAACCCGGCGCAAAAAAGGCCAGGGCATAGGCGGTGAGGGCCACGGCCGTAGCATCGAACGCGCCGCGGCGGAAGAGAAGGATGACCAACGGCTCGCGCAGCGCGAAGAGGAGCAGCGCCGCCGGCACGGTTACGGCCAGGAGCAGGGCCAGGATGCTCTTCAGGGTGGCCCGCATGGCCGTACGTTCGCCCAGGGCAGCCTGTCGGGCAAAGGTGGGAAAGGCCGCGGTCGCCACCGATTGGGCCAGCACGCCCTGGGGCAGGAGCATGAGCAGCCAGGCGTAGTTGAGCGCACTGATGGAGCCGGGCGCCAGGTGCGAGGCCAGGAGCACGTTGACCAGGAAGTTGAGCTGTACAACGGCCAGGCCCAACACGCGCGGCCCCATCAGCCGCAACACCTCGCGCACACCGGGATCGGCCAGGCTGAGGGCCGGCCGCCCCCGCGCGCCGACGCGACGCAGGCCCGGAACCTGCACCAGGAGATGGGAGGCGGCGCCGGCAACCACACCCACGACCAGCCCCTGCACACCCCAGACCGGAGCCAGCCACCAGGCCGCCAGGATGATGGCCAGGTTGTAGACCACCGGCGCCAGCGCTGGCAGCAAAAAGTGTTGAAAGCTCTGCAAGATGCCCATCACCAGCCCGCTGAGGCCGAACATGACCGTGCTCACCAGCATCCAACGCAGAAGGCGCACGGTGAGCCGCTGCTGCTCCGGCTCGAAGCCGGGTGCGATGACGTGGGCAACGAGGGGGCGGGCCAACAACGCCGCGGCCAGCGCCAGCAGGCTCAGGCTCACCAGCAGGAGGGTGGCCACCTTGGCAGCCAGGTCCCAGGCGGCGTCGGTGCGGCCGTGAGCCAGCCGTTCGCCGAAGGTGGGGATGAAGGCCGAGGCCAGCGCGCCTCCTGCCACCAGGGTGAAGAGCAGGTCGGGCAGGCGAAAGGCGGCCAGGTAGGCATCGAGCTCGGCGCCTGCCCCGAAACGGGCGCCGATGATCATCTCGCGCACCAGGCCCAAAGCACGGCTGAGCACGAACAGACTCATGACGATGCCTGTGGCGCGGGCGATGCGGGCAAGAGGATGGGCCGAGGATGGGACGGTCATGGGCCTGTAGTGTGGCGGACAGGTCGGGGCACTGTCAAACATGACAAAGGACGAAGGACGAACGACGGAGAAAGCTTTCCCTAGCTCCTCTGAACTCCTCAGCTCCCCCAGCTCCCCCAGCTCCCTCAATCTCCCCTCCTCACCTGCGCCGAATCCGGTGGATTATGTTACACTTGGGGTCATCTGCTGCTCCTTGTTTTTTGCTCCCTGCGTGGTTGTTTCTATGAACGACGACATTGCCGAGATTCTGATCACCGAGGAACAGCTGCAGCGCCGTGTGCGCGAGCTGGCCGCCGAGATTTCCGCCGCCTATGCCGGCAAAGAACCCCTGCTCGTGGCCGTTCTCAAGGGCGGCGTGGTCTTTATGGCCGATCTCATGCGCCATCTGACCATCCATCACGCCATTGACTTCATGGCGACATCGAGCTATGGCGCTGCCACCGAAAGCTCGGGGGTCGTCCGCATCCTCAAAGACCTGGAAGAACCCATCGAGGGGCTGGATGTGTTGGTGGTCGAAGACATCATTGATAGCGGCAACACCCTTGACTATCTGCGGCGCCTGCTGTTGGCCCGCAACCCGGCCAGTCTCCGCATTGTGGCCCTGCTCAGCAAACCCAGCCGTCGCCGCGTGGATGTGCCCATTGACTGGATCGGTTTCGAGATTCCCGACCGGTTCGTGGTCGGTTATGGTCTCGATTTCGCCGAGCGGTATCGCAACCTGCCCTTCATCGCCGTGCTCAAGCCAGAGGCCTATGCCCGCAGCGTTGCCTAAGAATAGCGCAAGATGCCATCTTGCACTCCATAACACGATATCAATTGCAAGCCATAGTCGTCATGCCGACCGGGGATAGGCCATCACCGGACCCAACACACGGATTTCGACCGGTTGGCCGGGGAAAAATTGATAGGTAGGCCCAGTGCGGGCATCCAGCTGCAAACGCTGCTGGACATCGAGGCCGATGAGCTGATCGTGGCCGAAAAAGGTTACCCGGCGCACCCGACAGCCCGAAGCCTGCGAGGCCGGGCGCACGTCAATGTTTTCGGGTCGAATCAGAACCTCTACCGGTCCCCACACCTCGACCTGGGTATCCAACCGCCCCAACTCGCATTCCACCCAGCGGCCGTGGCCGATGCCGGGCAGGAAGTTCGAATCGCCGACGAAGGCCGCAACGGCCCGGGTGGCCGGCTGATAGTACAGCTCGCGCGGGGTGGCCACTTGGAGGACAACCCCATCCATCATCACCGCCACCTGGTCCTGTC
>JAOADB010000023.1 GCA_026417535.1 Caldilineales bacterium | reverse complement strand
AGATGTGTATAAGAGACAGCCTCCAAGCTCCTCCGAGCTTGCGCGTTTCAGGCCAGCTCGGCAGGCGAATAACCGGCCAGGCGGGCACCCTCGCTCAACAACCGGTGCAGTTCCTCCTCATCCCGCGCCTCGGCATACACCCGCAACACGGGTTCGGTTCCCGAAGGCCGGATCAGCAGCCAGCTCTGGTCATCCAGCAGGTACTTGACCCCATCCCGCGTGTTCAGGCCGATGACCTCGTGACCGGCCAAGCGGGCCGGGGCCGTGGCGACCAACCGTTGCACCAGCTCGGCCTTGGCAAAGGGCTGCACCCGATAATCGTGACGGGCATAGACAAAACGGCCCACCCGCGCCATGATCGCCTCGATCAGGGCGCCGATGTCGCCGCCGTTGCGGGCCACCACCTCGGCCAGCAAGAGGCCCATCAGCACGCCATCGCCTTCGGGGATGTGGTTTTGGATGGAAATCCCCCCTGATTCCTCGCCGCCGATGAGCACATGCCCCTTCAACATCAGGTCCGAGATGTGATTGAAGCCGACCGGGGTTTCGTGGACGGTCAGGCCGTAGGGTTCGGCCAGCAGGTTGAGCATTTGCGTCGTGCTGACCGTTTTGACCACGTCTCCGCGTTGTCCCCGTTGGAGCATGTCATCCAGGACCAGGGTCATGATGCGGTGGGGGTCCACGAAACGACCGTCGGGGCCCACGGCGCCGATGCGATCGGCGTCGCCGTCGGTCGCCAACCCGAGATGGAACTCCCCAAGGCTCATCTGGTGGCACAGCTCGTGCAGATGGCGGGCGATGGGTTCGGGATGCAGACCGCCAAAACCGGGATTGAGCTGGTGGTGCAACCGCAGAGGCTCGATGCCGGCCTCGGCGAGGAGACGGTCGGTGTAGCCCATCCCGGCGCCGTACATGGCATCCACCACCAGGCGGAGCTGGGCACGGGCAATGGCTTTCAGGTCAACCAGGCGGTGCACATGGGCGGCATAGGCCGGATAGGGGTCGAAACGTTCGACCAGCCCTTGCCGTTCGGCCGTGGCCAGGTCCAGCACGCGCGGTTGGCGACCTTCACGTTCCTGGGCAGCCAACAGGGCCTCGACCCGTCGGGCATCGGCCGGGCTGGCCGAACCGCCGTAGGCGGCCTTGAGTTTGATGCCGTTGTAGCGCGGCGCGTTGTGGCTGGCCGTGATCATGACGCCGCCGATGGCCCGATGGGCGACGATGGCATAGGACACGGCCGGCGTGGCGGCAAAACGCTCGCACAACAGGACGCCGATGCCGTTGCCGGCCAGGACTTCGGCCACGGCTGCGGCGTAACGGTCGGACAGAAACCGGGTATCGAAGCCGACGACCATGAGCGGACGCCCGTCCCACGAGCGCCCGTTCGCTTCGGCTTGAACCCAATCGGCAATGGCCTGGGCCACCCGCCGCACGTTGGCAAAGGTGAATTCATCGCTGATGACGGCGCGCCAGCCGTCGGTACCGAATTGAATGGTCATACGTGTTCCTCACGAAAAGGGACGGAATACCGATGGTATCGGGTCATGTCCTATTGTCATCGGTTCGATCGGTATCATCCGGGGTCCATTCGTCATTCGTTCTGTCAATCGGCCTGGCATCGAAACGCAAGCCTGCGCCGACGGTTACGCCACTTGTATCATAAGGAACGAAAGAGGGCCAAGCCGTAGACCGCCGCAAAAACCGGGGACGCGCAGCCACCCGCAAAGACCTCTCGGCGCAGTGGGGCGTTGCGCGTTCCGGGGATTGCGTCGCTTTTGTGCTATGCTTGGAGTGTCCCGCGCACCCCGTAACGGCCCAAGCCGATATTCGCGATGGCCCCGCTCCCTACCTTGCCGTATGAGGGGAGACAGAGGACGAGTCACCGATGATACCGCTCGAACAGATGGCACAGATTATCAGAAAGACGAATTATCAATCCAATCCGAGTAATCCATAAAAATCCGTGAAAATCGGCGGTTTTGTCTTCTGCTGTTCGTCCTTCGTCTTAGCTTGGTTTCGCCATTGATCCGCTTCTCTCTCGCAATCTGCCGCTATGAAAGCCGTTGTGATGGCCGGCGGTCAGGGCTCACGCCTACGCCCCCTGACGATCAATCGCCCCAAACCCCTTTTACCCCTGGTCAACAAGCCGATCATTGCCCATATCATCGACTGGTTGAAACGGAACGGCATCTACGAAATCGTCATCACCCTCCAGCATCAGGCCGAGTGGTTCCAAAACTACCTCCTGAACAGCGGGAGCCTGGGCGTGGCCATCGAGTATCAGATCGAAGACATGCCCTTGGGCACCGCCGGCGGCGTGGCCTTGGCCTATGCCTCCGGTCACATTGGGCCCGATGAGACCGTGGTCGTCGTCAGCGGCGATGCCGCCACCGACATCGCCCTGAAACCGCTCATCGAGTTCCATCGGCAGCGCGAGGCCGAGGTCACCGTGGCGCTCTATCGCAGTTCCAACCCGTTGGAATACGGCATGGTCATCACCGAACCCGACGGCCGGATCGCCCAGTTCGTCGAAAAACCGGGTTGGGCCGAGGTGGTGAGCGATCTCGTCAACACCGGCATCTACGTCCTCGAAAGTCGGGTTTTGGCCGAGGTGCCGAAGAACGAGCCTTACGACTTCAGCCGCGACCTGTTCCCACGGTTGCTGGCCACCCAACGGCCCATTTACGGCCGGCCCGTGGGGGGCTACTGGTGCGATATCGGCACCCCGGCTGCCTATCTCCAGGCCAATGCCGATGTGTTGCGCAATCACATGCAGCACGAACCCTTGGGCAAACCGCTCGGCGGCGATGTGTGGGTGGGCGAAAACGTCGTCATCGCGCCCGATGCCCAGGTTTTCGGACCCGTGTATCTGGGCAACAACGTGCAGATCAAGAGCGGCGCCATCATTCAGGGGCCGACCGTCATTCGCGATGATACCGTCGTGGACCGCCACGCCCAGATTTCGCGGACGGTGATGTGGCGCGGCTGTTACGTGGGCGAAGGTGCGCAAATTCACGGCGCCCTGGTCAGTCGGCAGTGCGTTTTCAAGGCCCGTTCCATGGTTCAGGAGGGCGTCGTCATCGGCGACCGCTGCGTCATTGGCGAGGATGCCGTCCTGTTCACGAATGTGAAGCTGTGGCCGGGGAAAGAGGTGGACCCCGGTGCCCTGGTGCGCGAGAGCATCGTCTGGGGCACGCGCGGCCGTCGCGTGCTGTTCAGCCGTTTTGGCGTTTCCGGCGTCGTCAACGTGGACCTGACCCCGGAATTTGCCGCCAAACTGGGCGTTGCCTTCGGCAGCATCCTGCCCAAGGGCAGCATCGTCACCATGAACCGCGACCCCCATCCCGGTTCGCGCATGCTCAAACGGGCCATCATCTCCGGCTTGCCCGCTACTGGCGTGCGGGTCTGGGACTTGCGCACGCAGCCGATGCCGGTGGCCCGTTTTCTGACCCGTTTCTCCGAAGCCGTGGCCGGGGTGCATGTCCGTATTTCGCCCTTCGACCGCCGGGTGGTGGACATTCGTTTCATCGGCGCCGATGGACTCAATCTGGACCGCACCAAGGAGCGCGAGATCGAATGGCTCTTCTTCCGCGAGGACTTCCGCCGCGTCCAATCGGACGACATCGGAGCCATTGACTACGTGGCCGATGTCGAGCAGCGCTACGCCGAGGCCTTTTTGAAGGCCCTGAATCCCGAGATCATCCGCCAAGCCGACCTGACCATTGCCGTGGACTATGCCCATGCCACGACCGTGGACGTGCTGGAGCCGCTGCTGGGACGGCTGGGGGTCGAGGTGGTCGGTCTGAACGAGCGGCTGGACCCCAACCTGTTGGCCCTGTCGCCGAACGAGTGGCGGCTCGGCATGGAACGGTTGGGCAAAATCGTGGAGGCGATGGGGCTGGGTTTGGGCGCCCGGCTCGATGTCAGCGGCAGCCAGGTCTTTTTTGTGGACGAAAAGGGCCATGCCCTGGATTCCATTATGGCCGCAGCGGCCATGGCCGAGCTGGTCTGGCGGGAGCAACCCCATGCCGTCATCGCCGCCACCGTGGACATGCCGGCCATCTTCGACCGCCTGGCCGCCCGCTATGGCGGCAGCCTGGTGCGCACCAAGGTGGACACCCAGGCCCTGATGACTGCGGCCGATGAACGGAAAGCCGCCCTAGCGGTGGACGGCAACGGTCATTTCATCTTCCCGACCCTCCATCCCGTGCCCGATGGCATGTTTGCCTTGTGCCGCCTGTTGCAGTATCTGGCCCATCATCGGGTGGCGCTGAGCGAGGTGGTGCAGGCCTTGCCGCGCTTTGTCCGGCTCCACGAAACCATCCCCTGCCTGTGGGAGGTCAAAGGCCGGGTCATGCGTCAGGCCAACGAACGGGCCGAATTGCTGACGGCCTCAACCGTGGATGGCGTCAAACTGTTCTTCGACGCCAACCATTGGGTGCTCATCCGGCCCGACCCCGACCGGGCCTTGTTGCACGTGGTGGTTGAGGCGGAGACTCCTACCGAGGCGGCCGAGCTGATGACCGAACAAAAGCAGTGGCTGCAAAGCCTGATCGAGAACGCGTAAAGCCCGCACGTATTGGTAACTGGTTGTTGGTAACTGGTTATTAGTGACTGGTTATTGTTTGTTTTTATAGAATTGCTATATTTTGAATAATCAATACAAGTTGTTGTAATTCTAATTACCAGTAACCAGTAACCAGTCACTAGTCACCAGTAACTAGTCACCAGTCACCAGTTACCAGTCACCCATCACCCCCAATTCCTATGGACGAACGCGATCAAGGCTGTTTGGCCGGGTTGCTGGAAATCATCGCCCTGGCCTGGTTGTTCGATTGGCTGCAGGACCATTTCGGCTTCGGCCGCGGCTGCTCCATCAGCGGTTGCGGTTGTGGGTTCCTGCTGCTGTGCGTTTTTCTGACCCTCCTCTGCGGCATCGTCTTCAACACCGACTGGTTCCGCTTCGGTTTTTGATATGACCCTGCCCCTCGGCGTTCTGGCCGACGTGCTCGGTCTTGCCTGTGCGCAGCCGGACCTGCCCATCACCCAAATCACGGCCGATTCGCGGCAGGTGCAGCCCGGCGCCCTGTTCGTCGCCTATCGCGGGGTAGCCCGCGACGGGCATGATTTCATCCCCCAGGCCATTGCTGCCGGCGCTGCGGCCGTCGTCGGCGAGGCTGACCTCCATCCCGGCGTGCCCTATCTGCGCGTGAGCGAGGGCCGCCGCGCCCTTGGCCTGCTCTGCGCCGCCTGGGAGGGCTTTCCCGCCCGGCGGTTGGGCGTCATTGGCGTCACCGGCACCGATGGCAAGACGACCACCTCGAACCTCATCCACAGCATCCTGACGACGGCCGGTCTGAAGACGGGTTTGCTCACCACGGTCAACGCCCGCATCGGCGACCGGACCTTCGACACCGGACTGCACACGACCACCCCCGACGCGCCGGACCTGCAGCGCTATTTGCGGCTGATGGTCGAGGCCGACAGCGCTTGGGCCGTCCTGGAAACGACCTCCCACGGTCTCAGCCAATGGCGCGTGGCGGGTGTGGATTACGACATCGCCGTCGTCACCAACATCACCCACGAACATCTCGACGAACACGGCGACTACGAGGGCTATCTGCGGGCGAAAGCCCGGCTGTTGGAGCTCGTCCAAGCCGCCCCGGCCAAACCGGGTATCCCACGCGGGGTCGTGCTCAATGCCGACGACCGCTCCTTCGCCCGGCTGCAGACCTATCCCGTCCCGCAACGGCTGACCTACGGTCTGGAGGCCGGCGATCTGCGGGCCGTGGCCATCCGTTCCTCGCCCGCGGGAATGCATTTCACCCTGCGCCGTCCCGGACGGCCCGACCTGGCGGTGACGACGCCGCTGGTGGGGCTGTTCAACGTGTACAATTGCCTGGCCGCTGCCGGCGTCGCCCTGCTCCTCGACCTGCCCGATGAGGCCGTCGTCGCCGGCATCGCTGCCATGCGGGGCATCCCCGGCCGCATGGAGCGGATTGATCGCGGGCAGCCCTTCACGGCCATCGTGGATTTTGCCCACACCCCCTTTGCCCTGGAGGCGGCCTTGCGCACGGCCCGCACCCTTACCCAAGGCCGCGTCATCGTCGTCTTCGGCTCGGCCGGACGCCGCGATGTGGCCAAGCGCACGCTGATGGGTGAGGTGGCCGGTCGCCTAGCCGATTTGACCATCGTCACAGCCGAAGACCCCCGCACCGAACCGTTGGACGCCATCATGGCGGCCACCCTTACGGCCTGTCGGGAGGCCGGCGGACAGGCGCTGGCCGAACCCGACCGCTATCGGGCCATCCGGCTGGCCGTGGACCTGGCCGAACCGGGCGATCTCGTCATCGTTTGCGGCAAGGGCCACGAACAGTCCATGTGTTTCGGCACGACCGAGTACCCCTGGGACGACCGCGTGGCGCTGGCCCACGCCCTCGACGCCCATCTAGGCCGGACGACGGAGCCGCCGCCGTTCGTGTTGCCGACGAGTGCGTGAGCCAACGCCGCGGGCGTTGGGCACGCCTAGCGCGCCAGCGTCTTTTCCACCAGGATCAGAGCGATCACGACGAGGGCGGCGAGAACGCCGTCGAGCAAACCGAGGATACGCAAGAGCGCGAGAAGAACGACGGCCAGCCCCGTCAACAGGCCCCGACGCCAGGCCGCGCGAGCCTGGTGCGCGGGCGTCTGGGTGGGGGTCAACCGCCTTGCCATGAGCAGCCAGAGAGGGGCGGAGGTGGTCGTTACGGCCAGGAGCAGGAGGGCAGCCGCGGCCGTCAGCGCCGGGGGCGTCGGCGTCTGGACGTTGACCAGGCCGATCAGACCGGTCCAGGCAAGCAACGCCAAGACCGACCAGAGACGTAGCAGGCGGGTCGGCGCGTTCATGGGGTCGGAGAACGGCGGATCAAGGGCCAAAAGACCGGCGCATGACTTGCGCACAGGCGCACATCGTCAATGTAAAAGCGGGTCGGCCAGGGATCGGCCCCGTTGGTCGCCGTGAACACGATCTGCATCTGGCCCTGGGCGGCCAGCAGGGCGATCTCGCTTTCGTCCAGGACATGGAGATAGCGATCCCAGGGCAGCCCCGCGGCCAGGTTGTAATCGGCATTGCCGGCCCGCAACAGCTCCAGCAACGGCCGACCGTCGGCCGTATGCAGCCAAGCGCTCAACCGGTCGCGACCGGGCCATTGTGGGTCGGCGCCGAGGTCCCAATCGTCGTTTTCCAGACGCAGGGCGAAGGAGAGGGTGGCCGCGTGGAGGTCGGACGGGATGGTGAGGGTCTGCTGGGCCGAGGCGTGTTGCCCGGGCTCGCCGCCCAAAAAGAGCGCCCGCGCGCCCGAAGCGGCGACCGTATCCGTAACGGCAGCGACGCCGCCGAGCTGCCAGACCGCGGCAGGGTCGGTCTCGAAATCGCCGTTGGTCACCAGTTCCTGACAGAACGCCGGCCAGGTGCGGGCACGCAGCCAATCGGGCAGGTTGGGCAGAACCGTGCCGGTAAAGGGCGGCGTGGCCTGTAGGGCGGCCAGGGCATCCACCCGGCCGTGGCCGAAGACGTCATCCCGGCCGGCCACGCCCAGGTCGGCGGCCGTCGTCTCCAGGATGGCGCGGACTTCGGCCGGCGCCAAGGTTGGGTTGTAGGCCCGGATCAGCGCCGCCACGCCGGCCACATGGGGCGTGGCCATGCTCGTCCCGCTCATGCTCACATAGCCGCCGCCCTTGCGCAGCGACCAAATGGCCACACCCGGCGCGGCCAGGTCCACGAACTCGCCGCGGTTGGAAAAGCCGGCGCTGCCGTCGCGAGCCGTGGTCGCCGTCACGGCAATGGCAGCGGGATGTGCGGCCGGCCAGTGGAAGACGGTGCGGCCGTTGTTGCCTGCAGCCGCCACGACCACCACCCCCCGGCGCACGGCGTAGTTCACGGCCATTTCCTCCCCGCGGCTGTAGGCCGTGCTCCCCAAGCTCAGGTTGATGACATCGGCGCCCTGGTCGGTGGCATAGAGGATGGCGCGAATTTCGTCGGCAAAGGTGCCGTAGCCGGGCGGAGCGAAGACACCCACGGCCATGACCTGCGTTTTGGGCGCCACGCCGGCAATGCCGAGACCGTTGTTCATGCGAGCGGCGATGATGCCGGCCACATGGCTGCCATGACCCAACCAGTCGTCCACATCGGGCGAATCCGCAGCAAAATTCCAGCCGTACACGTCATCCACCAGGCCGTTGTCGTCATCATCGCGACCGTTGGCTGGGATTTCGCCCGCATTCCGCCATAGGTTATCGCGGATGTCCTCGTGGTTCAGGTCAATGCCGCTGTCAATGACGGCGACGAGGATGGCCGGATGCCCTCGGGTGATATCCCAAGCCGCAGCCATGTTCAGCCGGTTGAGATAACCGCCGTTGCTGAGACCGTCGTTGGCGGCGTAGCGACGGTAGTAAGGGTCATCCGGTTCAAACGCAGGCCAAATGAGGTAGTTCGGTTCGGCAAACTCCACGGCCGGGTCCCGATTGAGCGCGGCCAAGGTGGCGGCCAGGTCGCCCTGCACCCGATAGCGGGCCAGGTTCAGCTCCGGCATGAAATCGAGCAGCTCGGCCTCGGCCAGCGCAGCGGGTTGGGCCGGGGTTTGGGCCTGCGGTTCGACCGTCCGCAGGCGCACCAGCACCTCGCCGGAAGCATGGGCCTGGCGCAGGACATGGGAGAACAGCTCCTGCGGAGTTGTTCTCCGTCCGGCCGCAGTCCACGGCAGACTTAGAGCCAGGATGAAGGCAAGGAAAACACGGCGCATGGCATTGTCATTGTAGAACAACTCCTGCGGAGTTGTTCTACTTCGCCGCGGTCAACGGCAGACTGGGGACTGGGAACTGGGGTAGCCGATAGCCGAGACGAAAGACGGAAGACGAACTGTCCCTCGGCCTACCCCCGGAACCCACGCCGAGCGACGAAAGCCAACTTCCATCGTCCACCATCCATCTTCCTCTTCCCACGCCTAGGGCCTATAATGGCGTCATGCGGGTGATCGCCGGCACAGCCAAAGGCATGCATCTGGACTCGGTGCCAGGGGAAAACACGCGACCCATCACCGACCGGGCCAAAGAGGCGCTGTTCGCCATCCTCGGCGAGGATATCCGCGGGGCCACGATGCTCGACCTCTTCGGCGGCACCGGCGCGGTCGGTATCGAGGCGCTCAGCCGGGGCGCGGAACGGGTTGTCTTTATCGAGCGCTCGCGGGCGGCTCTGAAAGTCCTGAACCGCAATCTGGAGCGCACTCGGCTGGCCGATCGGGGGGTCGTTATCCACGACGACGCGTTCAAGTTTCTGGCGCAGCCGGCGACGATGGCGTTCGATGTCATTTTCGTGGCGCCGCCGCAGTACCAGGGGCTATGGCTCAAGGCGCTGCAGCTCATTGACCGCCAACCGGCCTGGCTGGCGCCCGAGGGCCAGGTGATCGTGCAGATCCACCCGAAGGAGTACACGGAACCGGGCCTTGCACACCTGTGGCGGCAGGATTCGCGGCGCTACGGCAGCGTGCAGCTCGATTTTTACGGGCGGCGGGTGGAGGCAGAAGTCGGTCACCGGTGACCGGTTTGGCCGTCCATCAGGACGAAGCCACGAAAGACGAAGGTTTTCTCGTCTTTCGTCCTGCTCGGACCCAAGCCAAACCCTAATGAGCCGCCTCACCGCTCCAGGCCGATATTGACCTCGACCGCCTCATCGGCGCCGGCCACCAGGGAGACGGCAGGGGTCCCCTCATCGGGCAGGGTGACGAGATAGGCGCCAGGCGTGAGGTCGGCGAACAGATAGCGGCCGTCGGCGCCGGTGATGGCCACCATCAGGTGCTGTAATTCGGCATCCATCAGCACGACCAGGGCGCCGACGACGGCCGTCTCGTCCGTGTCGGGGAGGCCGTTGCCGTTGGCATCGCGCCACACCAGGCCGAACACGTGGCTTTGGCCGGCGGCAGGCTGTGGGATCGGCTCCAGGGGTGGGAAGAGGGTCAAGGCCGGGCTACCCGTGACGAAACCGGTGGCGTCCACCGGGACGGACCTCGGCGCGGTTTCGGCCTCCGGGCCTGCGGTCGGAGGTGGCGCCGTCGTCAACGGCGCGGCCACAAGCTCGTCGAGCAGGCTTCGCAGGCCGCTGAGGAAGTCACGAAAACGGGCGGCGCTTTCCTGCGCCTCGGCCAGGCGGGTGTTGATATCCGCGAATTGGCGGCGAATGGCCGCGTTTTCCTGGGTCACGATGTCCACATCGGCTTCGAGCGCGACCATTTGCTCGGTCGTCGCCTCCAAGTCGCGGGTCAAGGCCTCGGCCCGGTCGGACAGGTCGGCCAGGCCGGTGTTCAGCGCCTCCAGTCGGGTCTGGCTGTCGTCGAGGCGGTTGCGCAGCGTTTCGAGTTCGGTCTGCGCAGCCTTCAGGGCGGCATCCTGGCGTTGTAACGTCTCGCGGGCCGTCTCGACGCGACCGTCCAGATCGGTCACCCAGCTGTTCAGGTAGATCAGCCGCTCATGATGGCCGAAATCGAGGGTGCCGTTGATAGCAAACAGGACCGAAAGCGCCAACCCGGCGCCGAGGACGACACCTGCGGCCAGCAGCAGAAGGGCCAGGACACACCCCCGCCATCCCAGACCGGTTCGCGGCGGTTTCTCGGCGCGCGATGGGGCCGCAGGCGGTTCGACAGCCGTCGGCGTGGCGGTTGTGGTCGTCGGAGCCGGCACGGTGAGGGGTTCCGGGGCAGCCGCAGCCGGCGCCGGAAAGGCGACGCCGACCGGGCCGACGCGGATGGGCGCCCGGTAGATGACGGCCGGATCGCCCTCGCCGTTGTGGGGAGCCGATGGGTTCGGTTTCATAACGTTCTCCGTAACTCTTCCAGCCACTGCCTTGATGTTCCGGGTCCCGCCCTTGGCCGCTCGTCAGGACACGGGACGAAAGACGTAGCGTAAGATGCCATCTGGCGCTACCTCGTTAGCGGATGGCAACGGTTGCTTCCGCCACCGCCGTTTCGTCGCTTTCGGCTTCGGTCGGACTCCGCAGTGCGTAGAAAATCACCATCAACAGGGAAATGAGGACGAAAGCAGTAAGCGCCAAAAAAGGAATGGTGATGAAACCCAGCCAGTTGATGTAATCAAAGTTACACGGTACACCACCAGCACAAACGGTACTTTCGGGGAAAATATCCGTCTTTTGTAACAAATAGTGGTATGTCGAAACGAAAATCCCCGTGACCGAGAACGGCAGGACATAGGTCGGCACGCCATCATCCCGGCGCAGCGCGGCGATGGGGAGGATCAGCGCCAGCGGGTACATCAGGATGCGCTGGTACCAGCAAAGCTTGCAGGGCACAAAGCCGGCCACCTCGCTGAAGTAGAGACTGCCGAGCATGGCAACCCAGGCGACAAGGATGGCCAGATAAAGAGGCGTTCGGGAGGACATGGTGGTGGTTGGTAACTAGTAACTGGTAACTAGTAACTGGTAACTAGTAACTGGTAATTGAGAGGTTATTGTGAAAATAGCAGAAATGTAACGATTCAAGCCGATGGCGATAACAGTTTAGGTTCCGACAGGGTTCCGGAGCAAGCAGACAAAAAATACAGCGCAAGATGGCATCTTGCCCTACGTCTGTCGTCCGTCGTCCTGACAAGCGGCCGCTGGTGGGAAGAGAAGACCCATCCGGAAAGGAAGACAATGGGCTGAGTAGTCACCCTTTTTGATTATAATCACAAAGACACTGGGTCACCAAGAGCGCTAAGAATGATTCGGGGTTTTCTCGTTCTCATACACATGGCCAAGAGCCTGTCACGGATTGGCGGCGTGGGGGGCCGGCGCCAAAGCGATGCGGAGCACATGCCAGGCATCGGCGCCCTGCTGGCGACTCCCTCGCAACGTTTTGCCATCCCTCGCCACGGCCAACCCGTCGGACTTCCATCCACTCCCTCGGCTTTTACCGTTCCGGATGGGTCCTCTCCTCCCGCCAGCGCTCGCTCGCCAGGGCGAGGGACGAAAGACGTAGAGCAAGATGCCATTTTGCACCACCTCTTTCGTCCGCCCGAGATGGCCTGAGCCATCCTCGTCATCGGCCTGAGCGGGAATTCGGGGGGGATGCACGGGGAGGATTAATCCATTTGGGTAGGGGATGAGCCGAGTGACGATGGGGGAGGGATTAGCCGTTTTGAGGGGACATTTGTGCCCAACGGAACGAAGACACCGTTTGTGATTGGGCTTACACTGAAGTGGATATGACCACGCGCGTCCTTCTGATCGGTCACGGTCTGTTCGGCGAAGGGTTGTATCACCTCTTGGCCGGGACGCCTCACCTTGCCGTCGTGGCCGCCGTGGACAGTTGGGAGGACGCTCAGGCGTGGCTGTCTCAACACGAAGCCGATGTCCTGATCGTGGACCGCCAGACGGTTGCTGCCGACACCCTCTCCCTGCCGCCTTTCGTTAGCCACGGTCATGCCCCCAGGATCATCTACCTGACCCTGGCGGAAAACAAAATGACCATTTACACCCCTCAGATCGTCGCCAACGCCCGTAAGGACGACCTGCTGGCCGTCCTGAAGGCAACGGGTGTTCCCGAGAGGAAAGGTCCATGAGACGCGCACTCGTGTATGGACTGGCAGCGCTCGTTGGCCTTCTCGTCATCGCCGCCTTTGCTTTCGTTCTCCTGCAACCGATTCAAGTCCTTCCCCGGATTCGTCTGGCGCCGGCCTGGGTCTTGCGTGACCGGGAAGGGCGCCTCGTCAGCAACGAGGACCTGCGTGGCCAGATCGTCCTTTACACCTTCACCTATACCCGTTGCCGGCCGCCCTGCCCTCAACCCGACCGAACCATGCAGGCGATTTACCGCCGTTTGGCCGCAGCCGACCTGGGCGATGTGCCCGTGACACTGATGACCATTTCGTTCGATGTGGCCCATGATTCCCCGGCCGTGCTCAAAGCCTACGCGGCCGCATGGGGCGCGGAGGACGACCGCTGGCGTTTCGCCGTCGGCACCGATCCCCAACGGTTGAAAACGGTCATCGGCGAAGGGTTCCAGGTGTACTACCAGCCCCGGGAGGATGGTCGGTTTGACTTCGACCCGGTCTATATCCTGGTGGACGGCTGGGGGATCATCCGCAGGGAGTATCGCTATCGCACTCTGACCCCGGATGTGGACCGCATCGTCCGCCACATCGGCGTCCTGGCCGAAGAAGTCCAAAACAGCCGCGGCGCGGCCCGTCTGGCCTACGAAGCCGCCCATCTGTTCCTCTGCTACGCTCCCTAACCCCATGAAAACCCGACGCCTGCTCATCGCGGCCCTTCTTCTCGTCCTCGTGCTCATGGCGGGAGGGTGGCCGGTTGCCAATCGTTGGCGTCCCCATACCTTTCACGGCATGGTCATCCAGTCGCCACAGCCGGCGCCTGACTTCACCCTGACCACCCATCAGGGGCAACGGCTGAGCCTGAGCGACCTGCGCGGACGATTGGTCGTGCTCTATTTCGGCTACACCTTCTGCCCGGATGTCTGCCCGACTACGTTGTCCGAATGGGCGCGAGCCATGCGCCTGTTAGGCCCCAAGGCCGACCGGGTGCAAGTCATCATGATCACGGTGGACCCCGCTCGCGATACGGCCGAGAAATTGGGCGCCTATCTCGCTCATTTCGATCCGCGCTTTATCGGTCTTGTTGGCACGGAAGACGAAATTGCCCGTATTGCCACGCTATACGGCATTTACTATCAAAAACACGAAGATGGAGGTGAAAATTATCTAGTTGATCATACGGCCACGCAAACGGCAATAGACCAAGAAGGCTATATCAAGCTTGTTTTTCCTTTTGGCACCAAAGCTGAAGATATAGCCGATGATTTAGCTTATATGCTGCGTTAGTTTTGTATTCTCTATCTTAATTTTTTCAGGAGGAGAGCATGCATACCAAAAAATTCCTTATTCTGCCCGTGTTGTTGATCGCCTTGCTTTTGGCGGCGTGCCAGGGAAGCGCTGCCGGCGGCAAGACCATCACCGTAGAAGGAGCCTGGGGTCGCCCTTCTCCGAAAGTGGCCGAGGCCGGGGCCTTCTACATGGTCATCCGCAACACGGGTAAGGAGGCCGACCGTTTGGTGAGCGCCGAATCGCCCGCCTGCGGCATGACCGAGCTGCACGAATCGGTCATGAACGCCCAAGGGGTGATGGAAATGCGGCCTGTCGCTGGCGGGATCGAGGTCCCGGCCGGTGGCCAGGTCGAGCTCAAAGTCGGCGGTCTCCATGTCATGTGCATGCAGAAAAAGGCCGAATTTCAACCGGGCGCGCGGATCCCCCTCACCCTGCACTTCGAGAAGGCGGGTGATGTCGCGCTCGAAATCGAAATCCGCCAGCAGTGATTCCCAGGAGGTGCGCTATGCCCCGAAAAGCCCCCGATCCGACCGAACACTCGCGACCCGTCGGCACTATGGCCCTGATGCTGCTCTACTTCATCCTCATCCTCGTCCTGTGGGGCAGTGTTTATCTCACTCTGCTTGAGCGAGGAGTAACCCGATGAGTCCACAAGTCAACGCACCCCATCTCGAAGTTGATGTGTACGAAAAGCGCTGGCTTCTGCTCAGCGTGGTGTTGCTCGTGCTGTTCACCCTTGCCATTGGCCTGAGCAGCTTTGCCTACGGTATTCAGGTGCCTTCGCCGGAGCAGCGGGTGAACCCGAATACGGTGGCCCAGGAAGGCCCTTGGGCGCAACCGGGTTTGCGCGAGCTGGCTCCCGGCAAGTACGAAGCCTATGTGCTGGCCCAAATCTGGACGTTCCTGCCGAACACGATCACGGTCAAGGCCGGTTCGACGGTCACCTTCTATATAACGAGCAAGGATGTCCAGCACGGTTTTCAGCTCGAAGGCACCAACGTCAACCTGATGGTTTTGCCCGGTCAGGTCTCCAAACTGACGGCGACCTTCAAACAACCGGGTGAATACCGCTTCGTCTGCCATGAGTACTGCGGCGTCGGCCACCACACCATGTTCGGCAAAGTCGTGGTCGAACCGTGACCGTTGCTCCGGAGGAGGACACGATGAAAGAAACGGCCTACAAGTTCGAAGACAAAATCGCCGCCTGGCACATCGGCATTGCCCTGGTCGCCCTGTTCCTCGGCACCTGGTTCGGGCCCCTGCAAGCGCTTGAACATGCCGGTATCAACCTGTATCGTTTCCTGGCGCCCGGCATCCAGAGCTACTACCAGGGTCTGACCCTCCATGCCGTGCTCAATGCCCTGGTGTGGACGACCTTTTTCATCACCGGCTTCTTCACCTATATCTTCCCGCGCAGCCTGAAGCGCAATCTGCGCTACCCCCGGCTGAGCACGGTAGCGCTCGTGTTGATGGCCGTGGGCTTGGTCATGGCCGCCATCCCGCTGCTGCTTAACCTGGCCACGGTCCTCTACACCTTTTATCCACCCATGAAGGCCCACCCTCTGTTCTACATCGGCCTGACCCTGGTCGTAGTGGGGTCGTGGGTGGTCGGCTACAACCTGTACTTCACCTACGGCGCCTGGCGCAAGGAGAACCCCGGCGTGCGTACGCCCTTCCTGGCCTTCGCCGCACTGATCACGATGGTCATGTGGCAGATCGCCACCTTGGGCGTGGCCGCGGAGATGCTGGGGTTGCTCATTCCTTGGTCGTTGGGGCTGGTGCAGGGGACGGACCCGCAGCTGGCGCGCACTTTCTTCTGGTTCACGGGCCATCCGCTGGTGTACTTCTGGCTGTTGCCGGCCTATGTGTCGTGGTACGGTATGATGCCGAAACAGGCCGGGGGCAAACTGTTCAGCGACTCGCTGGCGCGGCTGGCCTTCTGGTTGTTCCTGCTCCTGTCGGTGCCGTTGGGCTTCCATCATCAGTACGTAGACCCCGGCGTACCGGCCGGGTGGAAGTTCATCCATGCCGTGCTGACCTATGGGGTGGCCTTTCCCAGCCTGATGACGGCCTTCACGGTCGTGGCCTCGCTGGAGACGGGCGGCCGCGCCCGTGGGGGCAAGGGCCTGTTCGGCTGGATTTTCAAGCTGCCCTGGGGTGATCCTTCCTACGCGGCCCAAAACCTGGCCATGATCCTCTTCGCCCTCGGCGGCATCAGCGGTCTGACGAATGCCTCGTACAACGTCAACCTGGTGGTCCATAACACTACCTGGGTAAGCGGGCATCTCCATCTCACCGTGGGCACCGCCGTCACCCTCACGTTCATGGGCATCACCTATTGGCTGCTGCCCAAGATGACGGGCAAAGAGCTGTGGAGTCGGAAGCTGGCCCTGGCTCAGGCCTGGTTGTGGTTCTTCGGCATGGCCATCATGAGCAACGGTCTCCATCTGCTGGGCCTGCGCTTCGCGGCGCCACGGCGCACCATGCTGGGCGCGGCGCCCTATGCCGCGGCGGAATGGACGCCTTTCTTGAGCGAGGCGGCCATCGGCGGTGCCTTGCTCTTCCTCAGCGCGATGTTCTACTTCATCAACGTTCTCGCCACGGTCTTCGCCTCGCGGCCGCTGAGCAAGCCGGTGGAGATGCCCGTGGCCGAGTCCCTGACCGATCCCAAGCTGACCCCGGCCTGGCTCGACCGCTGGGTACCCTGGCTGGCCGGCACGACCGTGTTGATCCTGCTGGCCTACGGCCCCATCCTGGTCCAGCTCATCAGTCAAGCGCAACTCACATCGCCCGGTTTCAAGGTGTGGTAACCCGCTTTCGGCGCCGGATGGCGGCCGGCGATCCGGCGCCTCATGTCCATGCAAGGAGCATTCCCTGATGCGACGTCTGACCCTTCTGCTTTCCTGGCTTTTACTGCTCAGTCTGGTCCTGGCCGCCTGTGGCGGGGGTGGGCAACAAGGCGCCGGCGGCGACGATGCCGTCGCGCGCGGCAAGGCGCTCTACGAGAAGACCGTCATCGGCCCCAACTCGGCCCCCGGTTGTATCACCTGCCATGCGCTGGAGCCGGATAAGGTGATCGTCGGGCCTTCTCACGCCCACATCGCTACCATCGCCGAGACGGCCGTGCCGGGCATGTCGGCCGCGGAGTACCTGCGCGAGTCCATCGTCAACCCCGATGCCCATATCACCGCAGGTTTTCCAGCCGGCGTCATGTACCAGAATTACGGCAAGGACCTGACCGAGCAGGAAATCAACGACCGGGTGGCTTTCTTGTTGACGTTGAAATAGAGGCCATCCCCGCCCCGTCGGTCACGATGGGGCGGGGTCCGATGAGTGAATCTCGTTCCGATGGCAGCACGATACACGGTTAAGGTGCCCCAAGTAGCCGACTGGCGGGCCATGGTCAAATGCCAGCAGGCCTGTCCGGTCCATACGGATGCCCGTGGCTATGTCACGGCCGTAGCCCGCGGGGAATGGGAACTGGGCTACACCATCGCCCATGACCCGAATCCGCTTTCGACCATCTGCGGTCGCATCTGCGGTGCGCCCTGTGAGAAGGCCTGCCGCCGCGGGGTGATCGGTCCCGATTACGAACCCATCGCCATCCGCCCCCTCAAGCGGTTGCTCACCGAACGCTACGGCCCGGAAGCGAAGCAACACCTGCCCGGCGTTCGTCCCGAACCGACGTTCATCCCCCTGGACGCGCTGGATTTCGGGCCGTATCCGGTGCCGGCGCCGGAACATCGCACCCTGCCCGGCCGGGGACCGGAAACGGTCTACTCGCGCGTGCGCTGGTCGCGCGCGCAGCTGCAGGCCCTGGCCACGACACCCGGCCGCAAACGGGGCAAGGTGGCCGTCGTTGGCGCCGGGCCTTCGGGCCTGACCGTGGCCCACGACCTGGCCCTCCTGGGGCATCAAGTCGTCATCTACGAGGCCGGCCCCAAGGCCGGGGGGATGATCCGCTACGGCGTACCGGTTTACCGCATTGACCAGGAGGCCGTTGAGGCCGAGGTCCAATCCATCCTCGACCTAGGGGTGGAAATTCGCTACAACACCCCCATTGGCCGCGACATCACCCTGGCCGACCTGCGACGACAGTACGACGCCGTCTATCTAGGCCTGGGTCTGATGGAAGGCCGGCGTCTGGCCATCGAAGGCGTCGATCTGGACGGGGTGATCACGGCGGTGGATTTGCTGCTCAATTACAACCTGGGCTATCGTGTGTCATTGGGCAAGCGGGTCATCGTGGTCGGCGGCGGCGATGTGGCCATGGACGCCGCTCGCACGGCCTTGCGCCTGGGTCAACTGACGGCTGCCCAGGAGACGGCCCTGGCCGAACACGAAGCCCGCGCCGAGGAGGAGAGTGAAGCCGTCCATGCCGCGCTGGATGTGGCCCGTACGGCCCTGCGCCTGGGCGTGGCCGATGTACGCATGATTGCCCTGGAATCGTGGGAGGAGCTGCCCGCCTCGCGTTTCGAGATCGAAGAGGCTCTGGAGGAAGGGATTCAGATTTTCCCCCGCCTGGGGCCTAACCGCATCCTGGGCCAGAACGGCCGCGTCGCCGGGTTGGAGGTGATCGAGGTGGCCTCGGTTTTCGACGAGCAGGGGTACTTCAACCCCCGGTTCAAACCCGGCACCGAACGCGTGCTCGAATGCGATACGGTCATCCTGGCCATCGGCCAGAAGGCCAATCTCGAGGCCCTAGGCGGCGCCGACGATATCGCCATCACCCCGCGCGGTCTCGTCCAGATCAACCCGGAAACCCTACAAACGACGGCGCCCGATGTCTTTGCCGGCGGCGATGTGGCCTTCGGCCCCCGGCTGATCATCCATGCCGTGCGCGATGGCCATCTCGCCGCTTTGGGCATTGACCAGTACATCCAGGGCCGCACCTATCGGGTGGACGAACGGGTGG
Organism: Caldilineales bacterium; assembly: GCA_026417535.1. GTDB lineage: Bacteria > Chloroflexota > Anaerolineae > J102 > J102 > SSF26. Next base: position 6,595 of record JAOADB010000023.1, on the reverse strand, counting down.
AATGGACGCCCCTGCCAGGACACACCATGTTCCCCGATTGGACGAAGAAACCGCGCGAAAAGGTGCCTTCGTTGCCGGTCGAACGCCGTACCGGTATCTCGGTGATCGAACTGGGTTACACCCCGGAGCAGGGTATCGAGCAAGGGTCGCGCTGTCTGGAGTGCAGCGTCAACACCATCTTCGACGGCACGAAGTGCATCCTCTGCAACGGCTGTGTGGATGTGTGCCCCTGGAACTGCCTGAAGATCGTCCGCATTGATCAAATGACGGGCGACGCGCTCTTGGAGCAGGTGGTCGAGGCCCACCTCGGTGCGCCCATCGCCGCCTGGGCGCAGGAAGCAGTGCCTACGGTGGCCGCCATGCTCAAGGACGACGAGGCCTGTACCCGTTGTGGTCTATGCGCCAAACGGTGTCCGACCGGCGCGATCACCATGGAAGCCTTCCGCTTCGAGGAACATCTTATCCCCACGGTTTGAACGGTCCTTATGAGAGCCAAATCCCTGTTTGACGTCATCACCCATTCGCGTGTGTGGCGCTCGTTCTTTCGCCACGGCTGGCCCGATAACCCGCTGGACCGGTCGTTGGTGATGACGACGAACATCTTCTTCCACCTCCACCCGGTCAAGGTGAGTCGGCGGAGCCTGCGCTGGCAGTACTCCCTGGGCTTGGGCCTGCTGGCCGTCATTCTCTTCCTGGAACTCACCGTCACGGGGGTGCTGCTGATGTTCTATTACGTCCCCACTGTGGAACGGGCCTACACCTACATCATCACCCTGCAGACGGCCGTACCTTTCGGCCAGCTGTTGCGCAACATGCACCGCTGGGGCGCCCATCTCATGGTCTTGGTCGTCGTGCTCCACATGGCCCGGGTGTTCTACACCGGCGCCTACAAGCCCCCGCGTGAATTCAACTGGGTGGTAGGGGTGGTGCTTCTCGTGCTCACCCTTGGCGCCAGCTTCACCGGCTACCTGCTTCCCTGGGATCAGCTGGCCTTTTGGGCCATCACCGTGGGCACGAGCGTAGCCGGATACGCGCCCGTGGCGGGCCCTACCATCAAGACCTTCCTCCTGGGAGGCCCCGAAGTGGGCCAGGAATCGCTGACCCGGTTCTATGCTCTCCATATCATGGTCATCCCCGCGGCCATCCTGCTGCTCACTTCGCTCCACATCTGGCGCGTGCGCAAGGACGGTGGCCTGGCGGCCAATGAGGTCAAAGAGCCATGATAGCACAAAAACCCACAACCCCCGCGCGCTCTGGCGAATCCTTTGCCCGCTCGTCATCGAAAACCTATACCCTGGTGGAGATCGTCCGCGGCGCCCCTCCACAGATGATTGACCACGGTCCGGAAGACACCGTGTTCGCCTTCCCGGTGGTGGCGTTGGTCGAGCTGTTGCTGGCGTTGGGCGTAACCGTCGTCCTGTTGCTCATGTCGCTGACGATGAACGCACCCCTGGAGGAGATCGCCAATCCCAACCAGACCACCGACCCGGCCAAGGCGCCATGGTACTTCATGGGTCTGCAGGAATTGCTCGAACACGGCCATCCGACGCTGATGGCGGTGATCATCCCTACCATCCTGGTCCTGTTCGTGCTCGCCATCCCCTACATTGACAACGAGCGTGAGGGCGCCGGGCGCTGGTTTACCTCGGCCCGCGGCAAACGGATCACGGCGCTGACAGCGCTTTACACCCTCATTGTCATGCCCGCGTTCATCCTCGTGGACAATTTCTTCCCCCCACGCGAGCTGTTGCGAGGCATCGTGCCCGATCTCGTGGCGCAGGGCCTCATTCCGGCCGCCGTATTGGCTGTCATCGTGCTTTTGCCGCTTTTCGTTCTGCGTCGTTACCGGCCCACCAACCGCGAGGTGATGCTGGTGCTGTTCACGCTTCTGTTCGTTTCGGCCATCGTCTTTACCGTGACCGGTTTCTTGTTCCGCGGGCCGGGCTTCAAACTCTATCTCCCCTGGAAGATGCCCGGAGGTTACAACCCCTTCCTGAATCTGTGAGGAGAGCATGAGCGTGCCAACCCCATCTCAACGCAAAGGCTTGACCCGTCGCCAGTTTCTGGGCGTTTCCTGGGCCGGCGCGCTGGCCGTGTTGGCCGGTCAGTCGGTAGTGGCGCTGCTCAACTTCCTGCGGCCGGTCACCGCCGGCGGTTTCGGCGGCCTAGTTTTTGCCGGCAAGGTCGAAGAATTCGCCATCAACAGCGTCAATCGCGTCCTGCAAGGCCGGTTTTACATCGTCCGCACCGAAGACGGACTCCTGGCCCTCTGGCAAAAGTGCACCCATCTCGGCTGCGCCGTGCCTTGGGTCGAAGAGGAAGGGCAGTTCCATTGCCCCTGCCACGGTTCGCGCTTCAACCGGGTCGGCGAGGTCATCGGCGGGCCGGCCCCACGGCCCCTCGATACCTTCCCGGTGACCGTTCGCAGCGGCGAGGTGTGGGTGGACACGGGCAAACCCACCCAACGCAGCCGTTTTGATCCCTCGCAGATCACCGGGGCGTAAAGGAGGCCCTCATGTCCGAACGCGAGAACTACACACCGCATCTGCTCGTCGGTCTCATCCTGACCCTGGTCCTGGTGGCGGGACTGGCTTTTGCCACCCTGGGCGAAGCCGCCCGTCTGAAGGAAGCGGCCGCCACCTTCACCTCGCAGCGAGTGCAGCGGGGGCGGGCTTTGTACAACGAGCAGTGCGTCAATTGCCACGGCGCTCAAGGCGAAGGCGGCGTTGGGCCGGCTTTGAACAACCGCACCCTGCTCAAGAACACCCTCGACAGCGTCTTCTTCTCCGTCATCCGCTCGGGCGTGCCGGGCACGCAGATGCCGGCCTGGAGCGTGGACTATGGCGGCCCTCTCACCGATGAGGAAATCCGCGATCTGGTGGCCTTCATCCGGGCGTGGGAACCGAACGCGCCCGAAGTCAAACCGGCCGTCTTCGAACCGGACCCCATCCGCGGCGCCCTGCTCTTCGCCAGCACCTGCAGCATCTGCCACGGCGAAAACGGTCGGGGTGGAACGGCGCCGGCCCTCAACGACCCGGCCCGTCTTCAGGCCCTCGATGACGACTGGTACCGAGGCGTCATCCGCTACGGTCGGCCCGCCAAAGGCATGCCCACCTGGGGCACGGTGCTTTCGCCCAATCAGATCGAAGACCTGATCGCTCTGCTTGATGCCTGGCGGGAGGGCGCCCAGGTGCAACCCGTTTTCAGCCCGACCGACCTGCTCGATCAGGCCGTCTTTGCCCTGGCGAACGACGACCCGGCCAGCGCCCGGTTGCACATCGAACGCGGTCTGGCCGTCATGCCGGGCCAGGCGGCGGAGGTTCTGCGCAATGCCACCGTCTTGCTCGATGCCGATGACCGGGCCGGTGCCTTGGCCGCCCTCCAGGCGCTGCGCGAGCAATGGCCTTTGGGCGACCCCACGGCCGGCGCGGCCGTGTACAGCACGTATTGCGCGCCTTGCCACGGCGCCCAAGGCGAAGGTGGCATCGGCGTGAAGCTACAGCCGAATGCCTTTGTCCAAGCCCAAACCAACGCCCAGCTCGTGGAGTTCCTCCTGACCGGACGGCCAGGGACGGCGATGGCCGGCTTCAAAGGCCGACTGACCGAGACTCAGCTGGCCGATGTCATCGCCTTCATGCGGTTGTGGCAACAGCCCTAGCTCCCCTTCGGCTGTACTCCCTTCCCTCCACCGACGGGAACTCGCCCTCCCGTCGGTTTTTTGTTGGGTTGTAACGGCTCAGGCCGATGGCGATGAAGGCTCAGGCGAAAGATGTCGCGCAAGATGGCATCTTGCTCTACGTCTTTTGCCCGTCATCCTGGCAAGCGGACGATGGTGGGAAGGGAAGACCCATCCGGAACGTGGGGCCGTGGGCTGAGTCGTTACGTTTGGTCGAAGTGATGACTCGGTCCGGTATCCACAAGGGCTTGGGGGAACCGATGGACGATGGAACAGTTCGCCATCGTCTATCGTCCATCGTCCATTCAGTAGTACTTCCGCAAGTCCATGCCCGCGTACAGGTGGGCAACCTGTTCGGCGTAGCCGTTGAAGGGGAGCGTCTCCCGGCGACCCAACTCGCCGATGCGGCGTTCGGTGCGTTGCGACCAGCGGGGATGGGGCACATCCGGGTTGACGTTGGCATAGAAGCCGTATTCGTGAGGCGCAGCGATCATCCACAACGAGCTGGGCTGTTCCGCCACCAGGTCAATCTTGACGATGGCCTTGATGCTCTTGAAGCCGTATTTCCAGGGCACCACCAGCCGCACGGGTGCGCCGTTTTGGGGCGCCAGCGGCTCGCCGTACAGCCCCATGGCCAGGATGGTGAGGTCGTGCATGGCCTCGTCCAGCCGCAGCCCCTCGACATAGGGCCATTCGTACCAGGTGTTGCGCTGGCCGGGCATGCGGTCCGGGTCGTACACGGCCTCGAAACGCACGTAACGGGCCTGCGAGGTAGGCTCAACGGTTTCGAGGAGCTTGCGCAGGGGAAAACCCAGCCAGGGGATGACCATGGACCAGGCTTCGACACAGCGCAGCCGGTAGATGCGCTCTTCCAGGCCAAAGCGCCGCAGGTCATCGAGGTCGAAGACCCGCGGCTTGTTCACCAGCCCGCCCACCTGCACCTGCCAGGGCGAGGTGGGAAAATCGGCGGCCAGCCGGGCCACAGCCTGTTTGTTCGTCGAGAACTCGAAGTAGTTGTTGTAGTTGAGAATGGCCTCCCGGTCGGTCAGGGGGTCGCCCAGCTCGTCGGTTTTGCCGGTCGGACCGGCCCCCGTGGTTGCGGGAGCAGGCGTGGGAGCCGCCGTCGGCCCGGCGCAGGCGGCCAGGGCCAGCCCGCCTACGGCCGCGGCCATCGTCTTGAGGAAACGACGCCGGTTGTAGAACAGCTCCGGCGGGGTGATTTCGGACGAGGGGATTTTGGGAAGGCGGAGCATGGTCGGAGGGGAGGTAGGGGGAGCTTGAGGGAGTTCGAGGGAGTTTGGGGGAGCTTTGTCGTCTTCCGTTGCCGCTATGATGACGCGTATGGCACACCCTGTCTGTGAGCGGGCTTGCCGGGTGAGGCGAAAAGGGATGCGTCCGAAAATGAGGCAGCGCAAGAATGGCATCTTGCGCTACGCCTCAGGAAGGACGGACGACAGTAAGGCTCCTCAAGCTCCTTCAAGCTCCCCGGAAGCTCCCTCGACTACCTTCATCCTCCGCCGTCCGTCCTTCCTCCTATGATAGGGCCGATGACCGAAACCGAAAAACGGGCATCGCCCTCAGGGCGTGCAGGCGTCGGTCGGATCCAGCAAGCGGGCCAGGCGTTGGGGCGTGGTGAGCGGATTGACCCGCTGGCTGGTAATCTGCCCGATGACCTTGTGCTCCCGGTCGGTCAGCAGGATGGTGATGAACTGACCCGGCCACGGGGGTTCCGGCGGCACCAGCTGGAAGACGAAGTGGGTCGGCTGACACACTTGCAACGGCACCTGTTCGGTCACACAGCGCACGCCGACCACAACACCCCCTACCGTCAGCGGTTCGGCCGTCCAACCGGGCGGGCACCCCACCCCGGCCACCCCTTGCCAGGGCGGATTCTGGCCGGCAAAGAGGATGTCCACATCGTAAATCAGGTTCCGATACTCATCTCGCAGGGCATGGATGGTGATGTCCACGGTGTTGTTGGGCGAGACGGTAAAGACGGAGGAGATACCCGTCAGCACCGGCACGCGTGGGGTGGGGGTCGGGGTGACGGTAGGGGTCGGCGTAGGCCGGGGACTGTTGATGAAAATGAGGATGATCTGCTTCGGCGGCAGCGGCACATGCACGGCCCGGCGGATAAAGCCGACCACCTGGCCCTGGACGTTGCGCAGCGGCACCTGAAGCGGGTCGGGCGAGCGGTACACCGCCAGGATGGGCGGGATGGCCCCGATGACGGCCTCCATCCGTACCGACTCGGTGTGCTGCAACAGGCCCAAAGGCGTCTCCAGCTCGGTGAACACGTCGAAGAAGCTATCGGCGGGGAAGCCAGCGCCTGGTGTCTGCTCCTCGATGAGCCCGCGCGAGGTCCGGGTGGGGCTTTCCCGTAACCTGACAGGCCCCCACGGACTCGATCCGGTCAGGTTCATGCTCAGGATCTCGGTGGGGATGTCGGCACGGCCGTCGCCGTCCTGGTCGCCTGAGTCCCCGCGACGTACCGTCGTCGGGCCGTTCAATGTCAGTAACACGGGCGTTGGCTGATCGCCTATCTGCACGAGCAGACCGGCGCCGGAGGGGAAGGTGTCGTCGCCGGCAGGGGGATAGGCCGCCGTCCGGACCGTCTCATCCGCGCGCAGCTCCACCGTCTGACAGATTGGGGTGAAGGGTTCGTAGCCGGGTTGGAGCTCCTCGGCCACGGAATACACCCCCGGCGTCAGGTTCACGAAATCCACTAGGCCCTCCGCATCCGTCGTCTGCGTGGCCAGGATCGGGCCGCGACAATCGGGGCCGGCATAGAGGTGCATGCGCCAGCCTGCCCGCGGGGTCCAGGTCTCCAGGTCGAGCTTGAGCACGACGATCGAGGGCAGGGTTCGCGTGGGGGTCGGTGTGGGGGTGTGGGTCGGCGTGCGGGTGGGCGTGTAGGTC
>JAOADB010000232.1 GCA_026417535.1 Caldilineales bacterium | reverse complement strand
GGCCGTGGTCAAGGCCCTGACGAACGCCGATACGGGCAGCTTGGGCTTTCGCGACCCGCGCATCGACCTGCAACCGGGCCAGATCGTCGTCAACGGACGGGTGACCGTGGCCGTTTTCCCGGTGCCAATCCAGGTCATCATCGTCGTGCCGGTCCGGGATGGACAGGCTACGCCGACCATTGCCGCCGTACGCCTGGGCCCTCGCGATGCCGGCGAGCCCATCCGCCGGGCGGTCGAGGCGCTGCTGGCCCCTCATCTGGCGCAGCTCGTGGCCGTCGGACAGGGCGTGTTCGTGGAAACGGTGACCATCACCGAGACCGAGATCCGCATCGAGGGGCGGCCCCGGCGCCCCTGAACACCGCCATTACCAGCGGAGCAGATAGGCCTTGACCGCCTCGCGCAGCCGGGTCATCGGCGAAGGCGGCCGGTAGGGCGGCCACAAACCCAGACGGTAATCGTTCGTCAAGTCGAGACCGGGGCCTTGGAGATGGAGCCGGAGGTGATGGCCGTTGCCGCGCGGCAAGACCGTCACGCGCATTCGACCATTGACCGGCGGTATGACCTCACCTTCCCAAAACGGTTCGTCGTCCAGCCAGACGTGGAGTCGGCAGGGTCCGGGTATCGTCAGGCCGTCGTTGACCAGCCACACCTCGATGGCCTCATCGCTTTCGCGGGCCAAGACGGCCAGGGGCGCATAGGAGCGGGCGATCTGCCCATAGGCGGCCTTGGCCGGGCCGCGGTAAGGGAACACACTCCAGCAGATGGCCGGCCAGGGTTCATTCCATTGCCAGAGGAAGCAACCCACTCCGTCCTCGCGCAGACGATAGGTCTCAATGCCGGTCTGAAGCCCGCGCGCCTGGGCCTCCTGACAGGCGGCCATGAACTCGGCCGGGGCAGACGCCGCGGTGAGATGGGGCGTCACCCAGCGGGCATAGTGCCAGAGCTTGTCCGGTTCGGCCTGACGCCTCTGCCAGATCGGACCCGGCGGCCAGAGCGCTGCGGCCGGCAATAGCGAAGTGAGAGTGGGGAGATCGGGCGGTGCGGCCAAGCCGAATTCGCTCAGCAGGGGCGCCGGTTCGTGGGCATAGGCTGCCGGCGAGGCCTTGCGGTGCCACACCCGCCAGTTGTGACTGTCGCCGGGTCCTGGTGAGGCCGGCAACCAGCGCCGGCTGGGGTCTTCTGCGGCCGCGATACGGCCGAGGGCGGCCGCCAACCGGCGATGACGCCCCGGCCCCCACTCGTTGCCGCCGCACCAAACGAACAGTGAAGGATGGCCCCGCAAGGTGCGGATGATGCCGCGGGCCTCCTGTTGGGCCAGAGCCAGGAAAGCGTCGTCCTGGGGCAGGCGGTCGAAAAACACACAGGCAATGGGCATTTCCTGCCACACGAGCAGGCCCAACTCGTCGCAGAGGTCGTAGAAAACGCCCCGTTCACGGCCGCCGCCGCCCCACACGCGCACGGCATTGACCCCGGCCGCCCGGGCCTGGCCCAGCAGATGACGACAACGGGCGACCTCATCGGTCTCCCCGCGCAACAGGGTCGAGGGGCACCCAGTTGACCCCGCGCAGGAAGAGACGCTCGCCGTTGAGGCGCAACGGCGTCATCCGCCCGGCGCCGCCCTCCCAACCCACCGTGCGACTGCCCACCCGGGTCTCGACCGCATCCAGCAGGTCGGGGCCGTCGTGCAGGCGTAGGCGGAGCCGATAGAGGTGGGGAAAGCCTCGGTCATGGGTGGCCCACGGTTGCAATCGGGCCTGGGGCCAGCGCAACGACCGCTGGCTGCGCCCGGCCGGGATGACGAGCGGCCAGACCGCGCGTTGCTCTCCTTCACCGTCGAAGTTGGCCGGCTCCAGAACGGCCGTCAGCGTCGGCGAGCGGTCGCGGTCGGCGTCGAATTCCAGGTGCAGCACCAGGCCATGTTCGGGTCCCCAATCGGCCCTGGCCCAAACAGCGCGTATGGCGACGCCGAGGGCCGTGTGTAGGGTCACATCGTCCCAGATGCCGACGGCCAATAGCCGCGGGGCGAAGTCCCAGCCGAAATGGACCGGCGCCTTGAGGGTCAGCAACCGGTCGTCGAAGGCCGGCAGGCCGTTTTGGAGCCAATCGACCAGCCGCCGAGCCAGATGCCATCGCCATGTCCGCGGCCATTGCGGCAGGCTGCCGCCGCCCCAAAGACGCACGGCCACGGTCACCGGCCCGCGGCGCAGCCAGGGGGTGATCTCCCATTCGCGCGGGGCAAACATGCCGGCCCGCCGCCCCAATTCCTCCCCGTTGACGGTGACGGCGGCGAAATAGTCCATCCCGGCAAAGCGCAGCCAGGCGCGACGTTCGGGTTCCACGGCCGGCAGCTCGACCCGGTACCACCAGTCCTGACCGTCCACCCATGCCAGAACCGTCTCCAGGTCGAGCACGGTGGTGAGATCGGGTAGGCGGCCGACCGCCATCAGGTCCCGTTGCACCGTGCCGGGAACGCAAGCCGGTTGCCAATCGGTCAAAGCCTGGGGATCGTCCAGGGGATCGGCCCAACCACGGCGCGGGGCGGTGGCGAATTGCCAGGAGAGAGGGGCGAGATCGGTGGTGGGCATGGGGAGGGGGAAGACGAAGGACGAACGACGGAAGACGAAGCCTTTTCGCATCCTTCGTCGTCCGTCTTCCGTTCTGCCAATCGGTCTCAATCGGGGACGAAGGACAGTCCCAGGCCAAGGAGGAAATCGGCCAAGGCCTGGGCGGCGACGGCGTGGCCCTCGGCCGTCCAATGGCCGTCCACGGCGAAATGGAGCAGGCGGCCTGTGCGCGCATAGGCCTCGCGAAAAGCCGGTCGCAGGTCGAGGGCGGGGATGTTCTCGGCGGCGAGAATGGCCAGCAGGCGTTGGTGGGGCGCTTCCAGCGACCAATCCTGGCCACGCATACGAGGGTACTGGGCCTCGATCCGTTTCCAGTAGAAGGGGTAGACCTCTTCCGGCGAGTTGGCCAGGACGGCGACGAAATCGGCGCCCAAGGCGTGGGCTTCGTTGCGCACGGCGGCAAACAGGGCCTGGCTGATAGCCATGGCCGTCTGCCAGTCGGCATCCGGTTCGGTGCGATAGACGTTGTAGGCCAAAGGCACGTAATCGGGCCCTTGGGCCACCAGGCGCATCTCCTGGCCGGGCTTGAGCAGACCCAACCGGGTGAGCGCGGCGGCAAAGCGCGGCGCGGCCAGACGGACACGCGGATCAACCCAACGGAAGAAGTGGGAATGGCGGGTGAGCCACTCGCCCAGCGGCCGAAGCGGGCCAGGCGGAGGGTCTTCGGGGATGATGACGGCGTCATGCCGTGTGACCGGCGGCGCCTTGGCCGGGTCGAAGGGGAACAACTCGAGTTCCAGCCGACCGCCCACCAAGCGGAAGTAGGGCTTGAGGTTGATGCCGTTGTTAGCCGATTCGAGCGGCTGGTAGTTGTTCATGAAGTCGTTGCGGGGATAAATGGTCAGGATGATCAGGTCAGGATGGTACTTGTAGCCCTCATGGCGTAACCACAACAGCTCCTGATCGGTGCCCCAGCCGCCTACACCGGCGTTGATAACCTCCACCCGATAGCCTTTTTCGTTCAAAATCCGCGCCAGCTGCTGGCCAAAGGTCTCTTCCAGTTCGACCTGCATGGCCTCGACAAAGGAATCGCCGAGGACCATGATGCGATAAACGCCCTCCTTCTTCTCGTAGCCGATGTCGGCCGGACTGCGCAGACCCAGGTCGTTGATCTGCACGGACACATCGTATTCGTACACATCGTTGTAAGAGCGGCCGCTGACGCCCGGCTGCAACGACCAGCCAGTGATGGGGTCCGGCACCCGCCAGAACCAGCCCATGGGCACCCCCGGATGTACGGGCACGGCCAGGCGAAAATAAACTTCGGCGCCCAAAAGGACGCCGATGATGCTGAACAGGGTGACAAGGGTGATCTTGAGGACGGTGCGCATGCCCCCAAGCTTAGGCGAGACGAAGGCAGGGCGCCAAATCAGACGATGGACGATGGATGGTGGGCGATGGAGGGCGTTGGGATGAAGCCGGGGGATGACAGGAAAGGCGAAAGCGAAGCAGCGGTGACCACCCCTCCTCAATCGAGACTCGGGGGGGCCAGCTCAAGCCGACCGCCGGCCAACCCGGTAACCTTGACCAAGGAGTAGACCGGCGCGCCAAAGCGGGCCAGCTCGCGGCGGCCCTGCTCGAAGGTCTTTTCGACGACGACGCCGAAGGCGGCAATGGTGGCCCCGGCTTGCTGCACCAGCTCGCCCAGAGCGGCCAGGGTCGTCCCCTGAGCCAGGAAATCGTCCACGATGAAGACCCGCGCTCCGGCGGGGATGACATGCTTGCCCAAATAGAGCTTGATGGGCCGATTCTTCGTCCGGCTGAAGGAGTCAATCTCGTAATAGCCGCCTTCGGGCAGGGTGATGGGACGGCTCTTTTTGGCGAAGACGACCGCCGCCGCATGGGGCCATTGCTCGTTGTTCACGCTCATGGCCGTGAATACGGCCACGCTGATGCCCGACGCCTCGGCCGTGAAGATGATGTCAATGGTCTGCCCACGCACGACACGGGCCAGGATGGTGCCGGCATAGGCGCTGAAGGTGTAGTCAATGCGATGATTGAGCAGGGTGTCCACGTTGACAATGCTTTCGCCCACGGCGCGACCTTGTTCGCGCACCATGGCGTTGATTCGCTCAAGCAGGTACATAGCGTTGTGGCGAAAGAGACGGAAACGGATGGCAGGTCTTGACAAAGCCGAAGGCGTCCCCAGACGAGGACGCCTCCTTGCGTTGGCACATGGGTGCCGGCGGCTATTCTAGCACGGCCCGCGCCGGGAAGTGGAAACGGCGCCAGGGCGGGGATGAGGAGGAGACCTCGGCCTGCGGCACGGCAGGTGCCGGCGGAGTTTCCCGCCGTTTAGGGGAATGCCGCCGGGCGTGAGGGGCGTTGGCGGGGCTGCGCGCCACGGATGGAAGGGATCGCCACGCGCGAGGAAAAGGGGGCGGCCGGGCGGCTTCGCCGCCCGGCCGCCCCCTTTGACGCGTCGCGTAGGGCCTGCTCCCAGGCTCGCCGCCTAACCACGCCGGCACCCACCACGCCCGCGGACAGGACTCGCTCCCGTTCCCTCCTCGCCGGCACACGCCTGCCGCCTGCCAAGCCCTCTCCCGGCGGGGTCACCAACTTGCCATCGGCCCGTTTCCGGTCGCACAATTGGACGATGGACGATAGACGATGGATGATGGACGATAAACGATGGACGATAGACGGATTGCCAGTTACCAGTTACCAGTTACCCATCACCCCCAGGAGGTCCCATCATGAACGAAACGGCCGATGTTGTCGTCATCGGCGCCGGCGTTATGGGTGCCAGCACGGCATTTCGCCTGGCCGAACGCGGTCTCAAAGTCACGGTTGTGGAAAAAAACTTCGTCGGCAGCGGTTCCACGGCCAAATCCTCGGCCATCATTCGCCAGCACTACTCGAACGAAATCACGGCCCGCATGGCCCTGTTCTCGCTGCGGGTGTTCCAACACTTCGATGAGGTGGTTGGCGGTGAATGTGGTTTTCGGCCGACGGGCTTCCTTGTCCTGGCCTCGGCCGAACAGGCGGCCGGCATGGAGGCCAACATCGCCCTGCAGCGGGCCGTGGGCATTCAAACCGGGCTTCTCTCCCCGGAGGAACTGAGAGAGCTGGCGCCGGGTCTGGCCGGCGCCGAGGAGGTCGTCGCCGCCTACGAACCCGAAAGCGGCTACGCCGACCCCGTCCTAACGACAACGGCTTTCATGGCCGCGGCTCGTCGGTTGGGCGCCACGGTTCATCAGCAGACGGAAGTGACCGGGCTGCGTTTCAGCGGCGGCCGTGTGACCGGAGTCATCACCAATCGAGGGGAAATTGCGGCCGGCGCCGTGGTCAAC
>JAOADB010000231.1 GCA_026417535.1 Caldilineales bacterium | reverse complement strand
CCCCTAAGCTCCCCCAAGCTCCCCCAAGCTCCCCGAAACTCCCCAAAGCTCCCCAAAGCTCCCCAAGCTCCCAACCCCCTCTCCGTCGAGGTGTTGCTATGTCTCAACCTTCCACCAACGGTCGCCCCATGCGTTCTGATAGGATCAAAAAAGGGCTGGAGCGCGCGCCCCATCGCGCCCTGCTGCGCGCCACCGGGGTGCGCGAGGAGGATTTCGGCAAGCCCTTCATCGCCATCGCCAACAGCTACGTGGACATCATTCCCGGCCATGTCCATCTCGACCGTTTCGGCGAGCTGGTCAAACAGGCCGTGCGCGAGGCCGGAGGTGTCCCGTTCATTTTCAACACCATCGGCGTGGACGACGGCATCGCCATGGGCCATTTTGGCATGAAGTACAGCCTGCCCAGCCGGGAGATCATCGCCGACAGCGTGGAGACGATGATCGAGGCCCATCAGTTCGATGCCATGATCTGCATCCCGAACTGCGACAAAATCGTGCCGGGTATGCTGATGGGGGCCATGCGCTGCAACATCCCCACGATTTTCGTCTCCGGCGGGCCGATGTATGCCGGCCACACGAGCGACGGCCAGACCGTGGACCTCATCTCGGTGTTCGAGGCCGTGGGCGCAGTATCGGCCGGCAAGATGACCCAGGAGCGCCTGCTCGAGATCGAGCGCGTGGCCTGTCCGACCTGCGGTTCCTGTTCGGGGATGTTCACGGCCAACAGCATGAACTGTCTGTGCGAGGCCCTGGGGATCGCCTTGCCCGGTAACGGCACGGCCATGGCCCTCAGCCCCGAACGCGAGGCCCTGGCGCGCTGGGCCGCACGGCAGATCATGTACCTGTGGGAACACGATATCCGCCCGCGCGACATCGTCACCCAGGAGAGCCTGGACAATGCCATCGCCCTCGACGTGGCCATGGGCGGCAGCACGAACACCATCCTGCACACCCTGGCCGTCGCCTACGAGGCGGGTGTGGACTATCCCCTCAGTCGGATAGACGAAATCAGCCGGCGCACGCCCAACATCTGCAAGGTCGCGCCTTCCAGCCATTACCACATCGAAGACGTGGCTCGGGCCGGCGGCGTCAGCGCCATCCTCTACGAGCTGAGCAAGAAGCCGGGCGCGCTGAACCTGGACTGCCTGACGGTGACGGGCAAGACCCTGGGCGAGAACATCGCCGGTTGCGCTACCCGCGACCCCGCTTGCATCCGCACCATCGAGAACGCCTACAGCCCCGAAGGCGGGCTGGCCATCCTGTTCGGCAACCTGGCGCCGGAGGGCAGCGTGGTCAAAACGGCCGGAGTGAAACCGGAGATGATGGTGCATACGGGTCCGGCCATCATCTACGAGAGCCAGGAAGATGCCTGCGCCGGTATCCTGGCCGGCGAGGTGAAACCGGGGCATGTCGTGGTCATCCGTTACGAAGGCCCCAAGGGCGGGCCGGGCATGCAGGAGATGCTCTCGCCCACGAGCTACATCATGGGGCAGGGCCTGGGCAATAGCGTGGCGCTGATCACGGACGGTCGCTTCAGCGGCGGCACGCGTGGGGCCTGCGTGGGCCATGTCAGCCCGGAGGCGGCGGCGGGCGGGCCGATTGCCCTGGTCGAACCCGGCGACCTGATCACGGTGGACATTCCCAATCGGCGGCTGCACCTGCACGTGGACGACGACGAGCTGGCGCGGCGACGGGCGCGCTGGCGGCCGCTAGTCCGCGAAAACCTGCCGCGCTATTTGAGCAAGTACGTGCGGATGGTGACCAGCGGCAGTCAGGGCGCGGTCTTGCGGTGGTAATCTGAACGCAACTCCTGTAACGCGACTCCTGTAGCGCAACTCCGCCGAAGTTGCGCTACAGGAGCTACGCCACCTACAAAACGGGTTGGGGAAAAACGGTTCTGGACGGGGTTGGCGCTATAATATCGGGTGAGGTTCGGCAGGTTTGTGCTCTCCGGAACGCAAACACTCGCCCTTCCCCCGACCTCACCTAAGCGGTTTCTATTTCGGCGACCGTCTTCGTTGCGCACCGGCTTCCGTTTTTTTCGAGGAATTCGGGTGCGTCGGCCTCTTCTGACACCTCCTGAGTTAGTCATCTCCTCCCTGTTCTCGTTCTGAACATTGTCGGTCTCGTTCAGACCGTTTTATCGGTGCGGAGGAAAAACCCCGGCGCAATGACGCGCGCATGACGGCTGCCCTGTCTTCTGAACTGCGGTTTGTGCTCTCCGGCCTGCCGAGTATGGATCCACGCGCTCTGCTTTTTGCACTGCCGCTGTTGCTGATTGCGCTCTTGTTGGCCTCCCTCGCCGGGTATGCCTTCCGTCACCGGCAACAAACAGGCGCCCTTACCCTGGGGCTGTTGCTCCTGGCCATGGCCGAATGGTCGGCCGGCTACGCGGCCGAATTGCTTGTCCCCACCCTGAGCGGCAAATTGCTGGCCGCCAAAGCCCAATACGTGGGGATTGCCTCTCTGCCGCCCTTGTGGCTGACCTTTGCCCTGCGCTATACCGGCTACGGCGCCTGGCTCACCAACCGTAGACGCGTGCTCCTGGCCTTTCCCGCCGCCATCACCTTCCTCCTGGTGCTCACGAACGAGTGGCACGAGCTGATTTGGGTCAATGTCGGTCTGAGTCCCGACCGCCCCGCCCTGTATCACGACCGCTACGGCCCGGCATTCTGGTTCCACGCGGTCGTTGCCTACACTTTCGTGCTCACCGGGGCCGCTCTTCATCTTGCGAGTTTCATCCGTGCCTCGCGGCCGCACCGCCGCCAGGGTGTGACCATGCTCCTGGGCGCGGTAACGCCCCTGGTGGGCAATGCCGTGTACTTGGCCGGTTTCTCGCCTTTGCCCTGGCTCGACCTGACCCCCTTTTTCTTTGCCCTTTCCGGCAGTCTCTTGGCCCTGGGTTTCTTCCGCTTCGGTTTGCTCGAGCTCTTTCCTGTCGCTGCGAACATCGTGCTCGAGCACCTGCAGGATGCCGTCGTGGTGGTGGATTTGGGCGGACGGATCAGCAACTTCAATCCGGCGGCCGCCCGTCTTTTCGACTTGGGCGACGATGCCATCGGTTGCCGTCTCGATGAAGCCATCGCCCTGCCGGCTCTGGCCATCCCTCCATCGGCGATCACGGAGGGAAGGTACGAGCTGAACCTAGGCGAGGGCGACGCGAGCCGGGTGGTGCGGCTTTCCGTGTCTCCCCTCAAGGACGAGTACGACCGTTCGTTGGGACGCTTGTTGGTCGTGCGCGACATCACCCGCGAACACGATCTGCTGACGGATGAACGCCGCCGCGCAGCTCGTGAGCGCTTGCTGACCCAGACGGCGGCCACACTTATCGGCCTCACCGATCCGGAGACCTTTTGGCCTACCCTTGGCGGCGCGGCGCGCGAGCTGTTGGCCGCCGACCGCGTGGCCGTGTATCTGTACGACCGCAAGGCCGATCGCCTCACCTGTCCTTGGGCCTTGGGCCTATCGGACACGTATCGGGAGGAACTGCGGCATGCCCTTGCCACCGTCCCCGAGGGTCGGGTACTGGAGACAGGCGGGGTTCTCGTGATCAACGAGGCCCTGAACCATCCCGCGACGGCCTCCTGGCGCGAAGTCATCCATCGCGAGGGTTTCCATGCCTATGCCGTTTTCCCTCTGCGGATTGCTGCCGATGTGGTCGGCGCTCTCGCCGTCTATCGCGATACGCCCCAACCGTTCGCCGAGGACGCGATCGCCGTCGGTCAGACCCTGGCCCATGTTGCTGCTGTGGCCTTCCAGAACCTGCGCCTGCTGGCCGAAGAGCGTCGCCGTAACCGTCAGATGGCCCTGCTCAACGAGATCACCCAAGCCTCCCTGCGGGAAGACGAGTTGAAGCCCATGTTGCAAGCTCTGGCCGACCGGTTGGGCGCGTTGTTCGACGCCGATGGCGCGTACATCACCTTTTGGGACGAGGAGGCGCGGCGTACCATCCCCATGGCCGCCTACGGCCCCCTGCGCGAGCGCTATCCCACCATTCGGCCTGAACCGGGCGAAAGGACGCTGACCGAGTCGGTGCTCGAAGTCGGCCATCCGTTGCCTATCGAAGACATCTTCAATACGCCCTACGTCAGTCCTCGCATCCCGCCCCTTTTCCCCACCCGTTCGATGCTGGCCCTGCCTCTCATCGTCGGGGAGCGCAAGTTGGGCGCTGCCCTCATCGCCTACAACGACCATCACACCTTCATCCCGGCCGAAGTGGCCCTGGGCGAGCAGGCCGCCGGCCAGATCGCCCTGGCCGTGGCCAAAATCCGTCTGTTGGAGGCCGAGCGCGAACAGCGCAACTTGGCCGAAGCTCTGCGTAAGAGTGCGGTAACCCTCGGCGCCACGCTGGACATCGACATCGTCCTCGACCGCCTGCTCGAGGAGATCGCCAACGTGGTGCCCTATGATGCCGCCAACGTCATGCTGATCGAACCCTCGCCGACAGGCGGTCGCGGGCGGGTGCGCATCGTCCGCATGCGGGGCTACGAACAGTTCGGCGCCGAGGTGGCGGCCGAAATTGCCGACCTCGTCTTCGACATTGACCACACGGCCAATTTGCGTTGGATGTTCGACCATCGGCGTCCGCTGATCATCCCCGAAACGGCCGGTTATCCCGGCTGGATTTCGGTGAAAGCCTCGGCCCATGTCCGTTCCTGGGCCGGCGCACCCATCATCGCCCACGATCGGGCCATTGCCTTTTTTTCCCTGGACAAGACCGAACCGGGCTTTTATCGTCCGGAGCACGTCGAGCGTCTGGCGGCGTTCTCCGGTCAGGCTGCCATCGCCCTCGAGAACGCCCGTCTCCATGCGCAGGTTCGGCGCCGGGCCGAGGAACAGCGCCGTCTTTTCGAGGCCACCCGGGCCTTCACGGCCGTGCTGGACGAAAGGGCCGTGCGCGCGGCCGTTGCCCGTCACATGGCCGAGGCCCTCGGCGTCCATCGCTGTGTCATTTCGGAATGGGATGCCGCTCGCGACTGCGTCATCACCCTGGAGGATTTCGTCCGTGGCGGACAGGGAACCGAAACGGAGGGGACGATTTATCCCCTGGCCAAATACCCGACCACGCGGGAGGTGCTCGCCAGCGGACGCCCGTTGGTCGTCCACGCCGATGATCCAGCCGCCGACCCGGCCGAGCGCGCCTGGCTGCAGGAGGAAGGTTATGCCGCGGTGCTGATGGTGCCCCTGTGGATGGGGGAGCGCACGTTCGCCCTGGTCGAGATCCTTCGCCGGGCCGAGGACCCGCCTTTCGACGAGGATGCCGTTAATCTGGCCCTCAGTCTGGTCGGACCGGCCGGAGTCGCCTGGGAAAACGCCCGCCTCCATGCCCAGGTGCAAGCCCTGGCCGTGACCGACGCCCTGACCGGCGTGGCCAACCGCCGCGCCTTCGACCGTGGTCTGGCGCGCGAAATGGCGCGCGCCCAACGCTACGGCACACCGCTGGCCCTGGTCATCGCCGATATTGACTCGTTCAAGGAATATAACGATACTTTTGGTCATCCCGCTGGCGACGAGCGGCTGAAAGCCATTGCCCAATTGCTCAAAAACAACGTCCGCGATCTCGACATGGTGGCCCGCTACGGCGGCGAAGAGTTCGCCATCCTCCTGCCCCATACCGACAAAGCTGGCGCCATTGCCCTGGCCGAGCGGTTGCGTGCGTTGGCGGAACAGGCCGCCTATGACGAGTGGCAGCGCCAGGCCGTGTCACCGCCCTTTGATCCTCAGCTGGGCTACATTCCCGGCTACACCCTCAGCCTGGGCGTGGCGGCCTATCCCGAAGACGCCTACAACGCCGCTGGCTTGGTGCTGGCCGCCGACGAGGCCGAGCTGTTGGCCAAGCACAGCGGCAAAAACCGGGTGCGCGTGGCCGGGCAACGGTTGGTGACTGGTGACTGGTGACTGGTAACTGGTAACTGGTAACTGGTTACTAGTAACTGGTGACTGGTGACTGGTGACTGGTGACTCTGGCGTGGTG
>JAOADB010000230.1 GCA_026417535.1 Caldilineales bacterium | reverse complement strand
CGTAAACCGCCGAAGGCCAACAACAGCGCCCGCGCCGTTTTGCCCAACCAGGTAGCCAGGAGAAAACGCAGGATGGGAATGCGCAGACCGCCAGCCAGAATGCCGAGCAGGTCGAAGAATGGATTGGGGATGAACGCCAGCAACACGAAGAAGGGCAGGCCATAGCGCCGGGCCAGAGCGCTGATCTGTTCGTAGCGGCGCTTGTTCTCGACGATGATGCGGCCGCTGGCGCCGGCCGCGTAGCCCGTCAGTTCACCCAGGGCCTCGCCAGTGCCCACACTAAGCCCCACCAGCCACGGATTGAGAGCCGTCCCGGCCAACAGCGAGAATAACCACCCCGGCACCGGCACGATGACAGTCGCATTGGCCAAGGCACTGACGAGGAACAGGCCCACATAGCCGTAATGACCCAGCGCGCGCAACCGCTCGGCGTTGAGCAGGATGAGCACCGAGAAGCCGATGATGAGGAGGATGACGCCGAAATGGGTGAGCCAACGCCGCCAGGGGGGCGAGGTGACCCGAAGCGAACCGTCCATGACGGGAGAGCTGGGGGGAGCTTGGGGGAGCTTGGGGGAGTTTGGGGAGCTAGGGGAGTTTGGGAGAGCTTGGGGGAGCTTCTCCGTCCGTCGTCTTTCGTCCGTCGTCCCCGCTTTGAGCCGAGGGCCGGGACGAAAGACGACGGACCGGTTATCGGTTACCCCCTCTACCGCGTTTCGATGTCCACACGGAGGAGGCGGGTGCCGGGCGCGGTGTCGGTCTCCGGGTCGCGCAGGCGGATTTGCCGGACCACGTCCATGCCCTCGACGACCACGCCGAAGACCGTGTGGCGATCGTCCAGCCAGGACGTAGGCACAAAGGTGATGAAGAACTGGCTGCCGTTCGTGTTCGGGCCGGCATTGGCCATGCTGAGGATGCCAGCGCGGTCGTGGCGCAGGGCCGGCACAAATTCATCGTCAAAACGATAGCCGGGCCCCCCGGTACCCGTACCGGTAGGGTCGCCGCCCTGGGCCATGAAATCGGCGATGACGCGATGGAAGGTCGTGTCGTCGTAAAAACCGTTCAGGGCCAGGAGGACGAAGTTGTTGACGGTGCGCGGCGCATCCTTCTCAAAGAGGTCCACCTTGAAATCACCGACTTCGGTGCGGAAAACGGCGATGTAGTCCCGATTCGTGTCAATCTGGAGGGTGGGCGGCGTGTTGTAGTAGTTGTTCCGCTGCACCGGAGGCACTGCCGCCAGAGGGCGTTCTCCACTACGCGGCAGCGAGGGCGCAAAAGGCGTCGGCGTCGGGGTGGGTGTTGGGAGTTGGGAAGTGCTCACGGTCGTGATATCCACACGTTGGAGGAGGGTGCCCGGCGAGGTGTTGACGGCCGTCGGGTCGCGGATTTCGATCTTGCTCAGGACGTCGAGACCCCTGACCACCCGCCCCAGTGGGGTGAAGCGTTCGGCCAGCCAAGGCGCCGGCGCCAGGGTGAAGAAGAACTGCCCCGTGTTCGAGTCGGGCGCCTGCTGCGCCACGCCCAGCCAGCCCACGTCGTTGAACACGTTCGGATGCAGCTCGTCGGGGAGCACATAGCCGGGACTGCCGGTGCCGTTTTCCAGCGGGTCGCCGCCCAAAGCCACCAGGTCAGGGATGACCTGGTAGAAATGGGTGCCGTCGTAGTAACCGGCGCGGGCCAGGGCGATAAAACTGTTGACCGCCCGCGGGGCCAACTGCGGCATCAGCTCGACGACGATATCGCCCACCTCAGTGCGGAAAACGGCCTGGTAGATGACACCCGGCTCAAGGGCATCGGGCGGCGGGCTGTTCCAGTAGTTGTGTCGGTCTCTCGGGTCCAATGCCGCCATGAAGTGGTCGTCGGCCTGCGGGTCAGGCGCAAAGGGCGTCGGTGTGGGGGTGGGCGTGGGCCGTCCCGAGACCGCCACCTCGCGGATTTCGACCGTGTAGAGCGTGTCGCCGGGGAAATCGGGATTCGCTTCGGGGTCGCGACGGGTCAGCTTGTCGAGCACCTCATCTCCCTGGATGACTTCGCCGAAGATGGTATGGGCGCCGTTCAGCCAGGGCGTGGGCCCAAAGGTGATGAAAAACTGGCTGCCGTTCGTGTTGGGGCCGGCGTTGGCCATGGCCAGCAGCCCGCGACGGTCGAAGACCAGGTCCGGCACGATTTCATCAGGGAAGGTATAACCCGGCCCGCCGGAGCCGGTGCCGGTCGGATCGCCACCCTGGGCCATGAAGCCGTCAATGACTCGATGGAACGTCGTGTTGTCGTAGAAGCCCTCGCGAGCCAAAAAGACGAAGTTGTTGACCGTGCGCGGGGCCTTATCGGCATAGAGCTCGATGACGATATCGCCCTTGGCCGTTTTGAGCACGGCCTGGTAGATTTTGCCCGGCTCGATGACCATCGGCGGCGGCTGCGACCAGCTTTTGACCGGTCGCGGCGAGGGGGAAGCAGGCGGGGCGGGCGCCGCCGTGACCGGCGCCGGAGAGGGCGTAGGCGTGGGCGTCCCCCCGCAGGCCGCGATGAGCAGGAGCGCGAACGCCAGGAGAAAGAGGCGGAACGTGTTCAAGGTAGGATGTTTCTCCACAGACGATGAGGCAAAGCGCAGGATGGTCCTTCGCCCTTGCCAGGAGGGACCGGCTAGCGATGCGAGGCAGGCCCATTCCTCGCCAGCACCCGTTCCAGCTTCCAGGCAAGGAACAGACAACCGACCACCACAACGGCGGCGACGGTCAGGGCTTCGGCCAGGTTGGCCTTGCTGACGAACAACGCCAGCATGCCGAACATGCCGGCGAACAGGTAGATGAGGAGCACGGCTTCGCGCCGGGTGAATCCAAGTAGGACGAGCCGATGGGACAGATGGTCGCTGCCCGGATTCGTAAAGGGATTGAGGCCGCGGCGCAACCGCGAAAAGATGACCAGAGCGGTATCGAAGATGGGCACACCCAACACGAGCACCGGGATCATCCAGGTCACGCGGGGCGTGTTGGTCGGAAAACGCAGCTTGATGGCCACGGCGGCCAGTAAAAAGCCGAGGAACAGGCTGCCGGTATCGCCCATGAAAATCCGGGCGGGATTGAAATTGTACACCAAAAAGCCCAGACACGCCCCCAACAGCGCGGCGGCCAGGGCGCCGACCAGGTATTGGCCCGAAAACGCCGCCAACAGGACGAAGAAGGCGCCGGCGATGGCCGCCACCCCGGCCGAAAGCCCATCCATGTTGTCAAGAAAATTGACTGCGTTGGTGATGAACAGCACCCAGATAAAAGTGCTCAGGATGTTGAGCCACGGCCAGGGAAACAGGGCGATGCGCACCCCACCGAGGACGAGCACCGTGACCGGCAACAATTGGCCCAACAGCTTCAGGCCCGCCGGCAGGGAAACCCGGTCGTCCCATAAGCCCAGGGTGGAGATGAGGGTGGCGCCGATGATGATACCGGCCACTTGCTGCACGTAAAACCGGTCGCCGAACAGCACCAACGCCACGATGACGGCCAGGTAGATGGCTACGCCACCCAGCAGGGGCGTGGGCGCGGCGTGGGCCTTGCGCACACCGGGCCGGTCCACCATGTTGGTACGGACAGCCAGACGCCGCGCCAACGGCGTGACGCCTAAGGCGAGCGTCAACGCCGCCGCGAAGATGAGCATTTCGGCCTGAAGCATAAGAGGGGTAAGCGGTGATTGGTAACTGGTGACTAGTTACTTTCCAACCGACGGATCAGCTCGTCCAAGAGGGGTTGTTGGGCGGGGGGAGCCACCGTGCGCGCCCGGCGGGCGTACATCAGGGCCTGAGCTTTATCACCTTGCATGTCGTAGAGAAGGGCTAGGTTCTGAAGGGTGCTGAACTCGTCCGGATTGAGCTGCAAGATGGCCTGATTGGCGGCGATGGCCTCGTCAACGCGCCCCAATTGGGCCAGGGCATAGGCCCGTCCGCTGTGCCCGCGGATGTCGTTGGGGGCCAGCCGCGTGGCCTCCTCGTAATCGGCCAGGGCGGCTGCCCAGTTGCCCAGCTGGCTTTCCAGCTGCGCACGCCGCAGGTACGTGTCGGCAAAGTTCGGGTCGAGCTGTAACGAGCGTTCAAAGCGCGCCCGCGCCTCGTCATAGCGGCCCAGTTGCACCAACACCGTGCCCCACTCATTTTGCAAATGGGCCGTGTTGGGGCTGAGCGTCGTGGCCTGGGCGTAATAGGTCGAGGCCTGTTCCAGGGCGATACGCCGGGCCGCCGGGTCGTCGCTGAGGGCGGCCACGGTGGCGTAATAGCGGGCCAGGTTGGCGCTATGGTCGGTGTTGAGCGGATTCAGCTCGCGAGCGCGCAGCAGGGTCTCTTCGGTCCGTTGCAAAAGGGCCTCTCGCGCAGTTGGGTCGGCCGTCTGGCGGGCGCTTTCCAGCAAGGCCCTGCCCAGGAAAAGCCGGTAGTGGTCCTGGTCGGGCTGACGGGCGACGGCTTTCGTGTAAAAGACGATGGATGAACGCCAATCCTGGCGGTTATCGCTGCTTTGCCCCAGCTTGAAGGCGATATCGGCCGCCACAAGCGGGTAATTGACCCCGACGATGAGGGCGAACGCAACCGTCAGACCGAACAGACCGAGGCCCGCGGTGGCCGCGGGACGATGGCTCCACACCCTGGCCGTAGCCCACTCCGCGCGGGCGAGCGCCGCCGTCAGAGCCAGACACAGCGCCATCAGCCAGAGTAGAAACAGGGAAAAATTGCCGATCACGTAGTCGGCCTTGGCCTCCAGCGACCACTCTGCCGGCAACGGCACCAGCCGACCGGCCTGGAACAGACCGTAAACCAACCATACCGCCAGCCCGATCCCGGCCATCCCCACCGGCACCGCAATGGGCAGGCGGCCACGCGGAGGCCACAGCGCACCCGCGGCCAGCAGCAAGGCTATGGCCACGGTGAAGAGCACAATCCACAGCGCGCCCGGCCCGGCCACCGGCACACCCTGGCGCAGATGGATCAGCCAGGATTGGAGGAAAATGGCCAGGACATCGGTACGGGCCGTCTGGTTCGAGACGAAATCCCAATCCAGGATGAAAAGGATGAACGCCAACACCAGGGCATAGGGCAGCATCGCGCCGCGTGGGCTTCCTGCGAACGGGAGGACGGCCTTGGTCGGCGCCGGGGCAGGCGTCTGTCGTCGTTTGCCGCCCTTGCGCGCGGCGGTTGGGACCCGCGGCGCAGCCGGCGCCGGCATCGGTTCCATCGCCTCCGGTTGCAACCGTTCCGTACCGAGAAGGCTCAGGACGGCGATGAACACGAAGAAGTAGGTGCGTGTGCTGACGATGGCAATGCCCAGGTTGATCTCGACGAAATGGGCCACAACCGTCGCCAGTAACGCCACGATGAGCAGATGCCGCCGATCAAGCCGATCCACCTCGCGGCGGTCGCCCAAACCGGCCAAGGTGACATACACCAACACACCCAACAGGAAGCCAAAGGGCACACCCAGGCCCAGGTAGTGGGCCTGGCCCGCCGCCAGGGGCACGCCGATGCCCAGGGCCGTGCCGCCTGCCCCCAACACCCAGAACAGGCGACGGTCACGGACGGTCTGGATCAGACCCAACCAGCGCAGGGCATGGAAAAAGACGCCCGCAAACAGGGCCGCGTAGGCCAGGAAACCCAACAAACCGGTGGTCACCAGGCTGTCGAAGGTCTCGTTATGGGAACGGTCGGGCGAGGCGTTGCGCGCTTCCAGGTCGCCCAGTTCGGGCCGATAGAAACGGTTGAAGGCCACCCACATCGTCTCGGGACCGTAACCCACCAACGGCCGCAGAGGGTTGAGCGGGTCGGTACGACCGTCGGGGAAGGTCAGCGGCGGATGGGGCAGCATCATGTCCACCACGCCCTGCCAGATGAGCACCCGCACCCGGCCTGTGCCTCGGTCCACCTCGGCGATCTGCGCCAGACGGCCGGCGTAGGGAATCTGGCGGAAAGCGGCGTTGAGGGCCGTGTTGGGCAGGTTGATGAGCACGAGCGCCACGACCAGCAGCACCCCTTGGACGACGACGCTGAGCCATAACC
>JAOADB010000229.1 GCA_026417535.1 Caldilineales bacterium | reverse complement strand
CGACGCCAACGGCCACCCCTACACCGACGGCCATTCCCACGCCGACAGCGACGATCACGCCGACGCCAACGGAAACGCCGACACTGACAGCGACGATCACACCGACGGCCACGCCCACCCCCACGCCGACGCCGACGATAACGCCTTCGCCAACGCTCACCCCGACACCCACGCCCACCCCGACGATAACGCCTTCGCCGACGCCCACGACCGGCGCCATCGAAGGGTGGGTGTTTCACGATGCCAACGACAACCTGGCCTTCGACCCTGACGAGATGGGATTGCCCGACGCCGTTCTGGAGCTTGTTCCGTCCGGCGGCGAGCTGCTGGCCATGGAATCGGACGAGAACGGCTATTTCCGCTTCGACAACCTGCTGCCGGGCATCTACACCTTGCAGGTGCTGCCTCCGGATGGGTGGGAACCGGCCCGGTCACAAAACCGGTTATCGGTTTTGGTCACGGCCAACCACACCCATCGCTTCGTCTTCCCCCATCGGCCGATGACCCCGCCCACGGCCACCCCGCCGTCGTCCTGGCCGTTATGGCTGCCGCTATACCGGCGCTGAAGCCGTGTAGGGCAAGATGGCATCTTGTGCTACGCGATGGATATAGCCTCACGTAGGGCAAGATGGCATCTCGCGCTACGTCGTTCGGCCGTCGTCCTGGCGAGCGGCCGATGGCGGGAAGGGAAGACCCATCCGGAGCGTGAAAAGGGGAAGGGATGGGTTGGTGAATCATCCCCAAGCGGCTGCAAGGCAAGAAGCCGAAAGCGGTTGGGGAGGGCGGGTCGCGGATCACCGCCTACTTCTCCCCTTGCTGCGGGCTTGTGCTACAATGTCACCGCCGCCCTCCGCCGATGCGTTGACCTCACGGCGAGGGTGGCCTGCGTCTATCCCATCCCGGCCTGATAGCCCTTGTTCCCGATACAGGCCCTCATCCTCAGTCCTAAACAGGTTGACCATGAGCGAACACACCCGGTCGGAATCTGTTGCGTCCATCCTGGCCGACTTGAACCCTAGCCAATTGGAAGCCGTCACCCACCGTCCGTCGCCGTTGCTGGTTCTGGCCGGTCCCGGCACCGGCAAAACCCGCATTCTGACCCATCGTATTGCCTGGTTGATCCGCGAAAAGGACAGCATACCCGAGCATATCCTGGCCATTACCTTCACGAATCGCGCGGCCGAGGAGATGCGGGAGCGTCTGTTCGCCTTGTTGGGCGATCAGGCCGGCCGCGTGTGGGTCTATACCTTTCATGGGGCAGCCATGCGCATCTTGCGCCGTTTCGGCGCTCGCATCGGCATCGAGCCCGATTTTCTCATCGTGGATGAGGACGACCAATACCATGTCCTCACACGGTTGTTGAGCGAAGCCCGGCTGAGCCGCGAAATCTACCCGCCCGGACGCATTTTGGCCTATCTGGGTGAGCGTAAAAACGCGCTGGCCGACCCGGCCACACCGCCGGCCGGCCAGGATCCCGTGTTGGGGCAGATCGCCACCGCTTACGAAGCCTGGTTGCGGCAGCATCGCGCCCTCGATTTCGATGACCTGATCCGGTATGCCGTGCTGTTGCTGCGGCAGGATGAGGAAACACGGCAGCATTTCCATCGCACCCTGGCCCACATCCTGGTGGACGAATACCAGGACATCAACGATGCCCAGTACGAGCTGCTCAAGCTGTTGGCGCCGCCCGGCAGCAGCATCACGGTGGTGGCCGATGATGACCAGGCGATTTACGGTTGGCGAGGCGCACGGCCCGAGCTGATTGACAGCTTCGTCGAACGGTATCGCCCCACCCTCGTCCGTCTCGACCGCAGCTATCGCTGCCCGCCAACGATTCTGGCCGGCGCCCAACGGATGATGGCGGGGCAGCGCAATCACGAACGTTGGCGGCCGCTGCGCAGCGTGGTGACCCGCGACGCGCCCATTTTCCATTACATGTTCTACGATAGCGAACAGGAAAAGCGTTGGCTGGTCACCCTGGTGCAAAAGCTCATCACCGAGCGTGGGTATCGGCCGGGCGATATCGCCATCCTCTATCGCACCCATCAGATCGGTGACCCGGTTGAGCAATGGCTGACCGAGGCCGGCCTGCGGGTGCAACGCTTGCGCAAAGAGAGTTTTTTCGATGAGCCGGTCGTGCGCGAGGTGGTGCGCTTTTTGCAAATGGTACGCCGACTCACCGACGAGCATTTCGGCGCCGGCCTCCACTTCCCTGTGCGTCACATTGACGAGCTGACCATGATCCGGTTGCGGCGTCTGGCCGAGGCGAGAGGGATGGACCTTCTCGACCTGGCCCGCGCTGTGCAGACGGGCGCAACGGACGCCGACCTGGTGAGCATCAGCCCGCTCACGCGCAATTACCTGCGCCACTTTTTGCAGTGGCTGGATGCCTTGCCCGACCTGCGCAGCGAGGCCGGGGCGGCCATCCGGCAGCTGTTTCAGCTGTTGGACCAGCTGCGTTCGCCCTGGCGAGCCGCCGATATGCCCGTCCTGGCCGAGCTGATGGCCGCCACCGACGGTCAGGATGTGATAGCGGCGGTCGCAGCTGCCGTGGCCGCGCGGCGTCCCTTGCTCATCCTCCACCCAGCGACGATTGACGGCTACGCCGCCGCGCTCATCTGGCGCCATACCCTGGTGGACTATCTCGACACGTTGCCCCAAACGGTCAGCTACGAGGACTGGCAGGCTGAGGGGCCATCGGATGCCTTGATTCTGGCCTTAGGACGGCCACCCGCAACGAAGCCCTTACCCGCCTCGGCGGTGATCCTGGAGGCCGCAGCGCCGACCGGCTCGCTGGCCGTGGCGGCCTGGCGGTGCGCACAGCGGCTGCTGGCGGGTTACGAGAAGCTGGAGGACGAGTGTTTCGTCGTCTACGACCTGGAGACCACGGGTATCCACGTGCGTCGGGATGAGATCGTCGAATTGGCCGCCGCCCGTTACTGCCACGGGCAGCCCGCAGGCGAGCTTTTCTTCAGCTTCGTTCGCCCCGAACGGGGCTATATCCCGCCGGCAGCCACCCAGGTTCACGGGATTCGCTACGAGGACGTGGCCGAGGCGCCACCGTTGCGCGAGGTGCTCCCGCGGTTTCTGGACTATCTCGGCGACGCGACAGTGGTCGGGCATAATATCGCCCGGTTCGATAACCGTTTCCTCGACCGCGCCTGCGGGGTCTTGCGCAATCACGGTTTCAATCCCCATTACGTGGACACCTTGCGTCTGGCGCGGCGCCTGTGGCCGGATGAACCGCACCATGACCTGACGACGCTACGGGCCCGGCTCGGCCTCCCGGCCGCGGTCGAACATCGCGCCGGCGCCGATGTGCAGGCCACGGCCGAGGTCTTCTTGGCCCTCCTTCGCCAGGTCGTGAGGGAGAAAGAACGCGAATCCCTGGCCGAGGTGTTGCCTCTTGTCGGCATGGGCTTGCTGGCCGTGGCTCCGGCGGCCGATGGTGTGGTCTCGACGTTGCTCGATGCCGCTGCCCGGATGGTGGCCGTGGGGCGTGGTCAGGCATTGGTGGACGAGCTGACCGAGGAGCTGCCCTTCCCGCTGCGAGCGTCGGCCCGCAGCCTGCACCAACGGTTGGCGGAGCGCTCCTCACCGACGACGCCGGAAGACATCCGTTGGGCCGATATCCAACGCCACTTTCTCCGTCATCTCGAGGCCTTTCAGCGTTACAGCGCCGACCGTTCCCTGGCCGCGTTTGTTGATTACCAGTCCCTGCTCACGAATACCGATACCTTTGCCCACGAGCTGGAGGAGGATGGTGTGGTGCTCATGACTCTGCACAACGCCAAGGGGACCGAGTTCCCGGTGGTGATCATCTTCGGGGTGGAGCAGGATCATTTGCCCTTGTGGCGCACGGCCGAGGACCCTGCCCAATTGGCCGAAGAGCGGCGGGTTTTCTATGTGGGGCTGACGCGGGCCAAAGAGGCGGTTTATCTGTTCTCGGTGCGCGATTGCGGTGACGGTTTCAAGCATCAACCGTCCCGTTTTGCCTTCGAGATTCCCGCGGCCTATGTGCGGCGTTTTCTGATTGACGGGCAGAATCGAATGCGCGAGGTGAAGTAGGCGCTGCGTGTCTTACGGTTTTGGTATCAGAGAGGTCGCCGGTCAGGACAACGGACGAAAGACGTAGAACAAGATGTCATCTTGTTCTACGTCTTTTGTCTGCCTGAGTCGTTCCGGTGGGTCCATCATTCAGGCCGAGACCCCTTCGGCCGCCGTCCCCGAGCGGTTCGGGAGGTGCAGACGAAAACCCGAGGGGCCTCGCCTTGCATCCTTCGGCTTCCGTCCTCCGTCGTTCGTCCCCAAAAGGAGCCGGGGCGGTGCAGTTACCGACGACGATGTATCCGGCCAGAAAGGCCTTTCTGCCCTAACGATCCTCTCGGCAGGCCACGGTCACCCGTTCGTAGGCTGCGTGACACCCGCCGAAGACGCCGAGGCCCACCTGGCCGTGGAGATACGGCGCCTCCGGGTCCCGCCAGCGCAACAACGGCCGGCCATCTATGGAGGCTGCGATCTCGGGCCCGACTGCCTCGACCTCCAGCCGGTAGCGCCGGCCATGCTCCCAGGGGCACTCTGCCTCGGCGACGGCCCGGTACTCGCCGGCATTCTTGTAAAGCACCAAGCGGTTTCCGGGGGCCAGGCCAACCGCGTAAGAGCGCCGCGCCCCTTGAACGCGCACCAGGACGTTGTGGTAGTCGCCCGCCAGGGGTCGCAGGTCCACTGTTAGGGCTAGGTCACACCAGGCGATGTCGCCGGTGTAGCTTTCGCTGAGCCGCGCACCGCTGCCGTGATACGCGCCATCCTCCAGCCGCCAGTAGCCGCGATGGAAGGTCCACTGGCTGATAGCACCGAACTCGGCCCGCTCGCGGCTGAAATCGGTGCTGAACCAGGCCGGGCCGCCAATATCCAGCGTGTCCAGCAGACAACTGCCGCTCCAGACGTCACTGCGCGGATGCACCACCACACCCACTTGGGAGATCAGCGCGTTCTCCAGGCGGGGGATGGTATAGCTCAGGGTGTGCCACTGGCCGGGCGTGAGCAGCGTGCCGACGGCCTGATGGCTGACTTGGTGGTTGTCGTCCCACACGAAGGGCGCGGCCAGCAATTCGGCGGTGGTGTCGGCCGGGATGAAGAGCCGCGCAGTGACGGTCTGCCCGGGATAGACCTGGGGCGAGAAGCTGGCGCCGTAGAAGTTCCCCGAAAGCTCGTTCGGTCGGCAGTAGGTGCGGACAAAGAAGCGCATCTCGCCCTTCTTGCGCTGGTCGCGCACGGCCACGCGCAGCGCGCCGCGACCGGTCAGGCCCTGGCCGGCCGCGTGCCCCAGCGCCACCAGCTCGCCCAGATGACACTGGGCCTGAAAGCCGCAAGTGGAGCCGGGGTAATCGAAGTGGTAGCGTGCTCGGGCGGCAGTGACGGGAACCCCTGCAACCTGCTCGCCCAGGCGGCAGAAGAGGTCGGCGCAGCCCGGGATGTGCATCAAATTGCGGCCGCCGATCACGCTGGCGCCTATCAGCAAGTCGCCCATCTCATCGCGGAAGTGCCGGTCAATCCCCTCCAGGCCGACCGCCACGCCCATGATCGCGCCGACGTTGCCTGCGTTGCAGTCGGTGTCCCAACCGGCCATGGTGGCGATCTGCACAGCGCGTGCCAGCTCCCCGCGGCTGTAAAGGATCGCCATGACCACGACCCCGGCGTTGGGGATGATGTGCACCACGCCGGGGTAGCGATCGTAGCCGAAGTTCTTCGCGATGAAGTGATAGCAGGCACGCCAATCGTCGGGCTGTCGGCGATAGAAGTCGAGCACCGCACGCGTGATGCGCGCATACTCGCTATCGGCCGGGATGACGCTGAGGCCGGTTTCCACCGACGCCACCGGATCGGCGACCGAGAAAGCCTGGCTGACCAGACCCGCCACGAACCGGCCGCCGTTGATCCCCTCGCGGAACATGCGCAATTGTACCACGGTGAGCACCGCACCGCCCAGTCCTGCCAGCGCCGTGCCGATCAACGTGGCGGCGTAACG
>JAOADB010000228.1 GCA_026417535.1 Caldilineales bacterium | reverse complement strand
ACGCCGTGTCCATCGCCCCTTCTCCATCGTCCATCTGCGCGGCCAACCGTCTTGACACTCCTGCAGGGCAATGCTATAATCCTCATCGTCATCGGACATTAACAAACGAGATGACAATAGCCCTGCGAGCAGAGAACCGTCGCTGTCGGCCCTGAGGTCGGCAGAGGAACTTCCCGACTCCCGGCCACCCTCCAGGGCGGCCAAGTTGCCTCACGAAACAGCAAGTGAGGGCAGCCGGTTGGTAACGACCGGTTGACTACAACCGCAACAGAAAGCAATCCCGCCAGCGGCCGGCGCAAGCCGGTGCGGGTAAGGGCTGAAACGGTAGGGTAAGAGCCTACCAGCGGTGCGCAGCAATGCGGCCGGCTAGGCGAGCGTGCAACGGGAGCAAGGCGAGTGGGCCGGGTCACGGCGTAAGCCGTCGATTCGGTCTCGTCGCAGTGAAACCGGTGAGGTCGGGTCACACCCGGCAGGCTAGGTTTCACCACGTTCTGTGAGACAGATGACGGTGAAAACAGAATCGGGAGTACTCCTGCTCGCAGTTCGCTTCACCCTGCGGTCGCTAACGCCAGGCCGACGTGGCGGAACAGGCAGACGCGACAGACTTAGGATCTGTTGACCCCAGGTCGTGGAGGTTCGAGTCCTCTCGTCGGCATCCTGAGGTTGGCTGCCGGCATGGGCCCGTGGCCTAGCGGGAAGGCGCCTCCCTTGCACGGAGGAGATCGTCGGTTCGAATCCGACCGGGTCCACCTCCGGGCAGTCGGGCGGCCCTTGCAGTTTCTTCCCTTTCATGCGGGCGTAGTTCAGCGGTAGAACGTTTCCTTGCCAAGGAAAAGGTCGTGAGTTCGAATCTCATCGCCCGCTCTCGTCAACCGGGAGGCCGGTTTTGACCCGCCGAGGTAGCTCAGCAGGTAGAGCACGCGACTGAAAATTGCGGTGTCGCCAGTTCAAATCTGGCCCTCGGCACCTTTCCCTTTCCCGGTGACGCCGGTCCAAACCGGGAAACAGTGGGGGATCGTCTAATTGGCAGGACAGGGGACTTTGGATCCTCTAGTTCAGGTTCGAGTCCTGGTCCCCCAGCCACAGATACCGGAGCGTAAGCGGCCGGCCCTTTCGCTCCGGTCTTTCTCTCCTTCGTCCATGGTGACCATAGCTCAATTGGCAGAGTGCCTGGTTGTGGCCCAGGAGGTTTCGGGTTCGAGACCCGGTGGTCACCCCTGTGTGGTAAGCGCTCTCGTGGTGAGAGCGCTTTTTGTTTCGTCCGGTAACCGTTCTCACTTGCGGAGACGCAAGACGAACAACGGAGGACGAAACGAGTTCGTCTCCCGTCGTCCGTCCTTCGTTCCGGGATAAGGCCGCCGACGGAGACGGCAGACCCATCCGCAGAAGCCGCAAGCCCGGGAGGACATGCGGCGTCGTTCACATTCGGGAGGATGACCGATGGAACACGTTCTCGACAAAACCAAAGTCCATCACAAATGGGACAAAAACAACCCGCCCGCCATTGTGATCGAACCCGGCGACACCGTCCACTTCGAGACCGAGGAGGTCAGCGGCGGACAGGTGACGCCAGGTTGCTCGGCAGACGTGTTCAGGCATTTGAACTTTGACCTGCTTTACCCCCTGGCAGGGCCGGTGTATGTCAACGGCGCGGAACCCGGCGACATCCTCGAAGTCGAAATCCTGCACCTCAGACCCCTCAACTGGGGATGGACGGGCATCATTCCGGGGTTGGGCCTGTTGGCCGAAGATTTCACCGAACCCTATATCCGCCATTTTGACCTGAGCAATGGCTACAGCGCGGCGCTGCGCGAGGACATTCACATTCCCCTTCAACCCTTCTGCGGGGTGATGGGTGTGGCCACCGATGACGAGGGGCCGCTGGATGTCTTGCCACCTACCAAAGGCGGGGGCAACATTGACACGCGTCACCTGAACGTCGGCGCAAAACTGTACCTGCCCGTCTATGTGCCCGGCGCCCTTTTCTCGGCCGGCGACTGCCACGCCGCGCAAGGCGATGGTGAGGTGTGCGTCACGGGCATCGAATGCCCCATGCAATTCAGCCTGCGTTTCCGCGTGATCAAGGGACGCACGCTGCCGCCGTGGCGCTATCAGTTCCTCACGCCGCCGGGCTCCTTGCAGCCGCGTTACGACGCCAGGGGCTATTTCGCCACCACCGCTCTCGGCCCGGACCTGATGACCAACGCCAAAAACGCCGTCCGCGGTTTGATTGACTGGTTGGTGGCCACCAAGGGTTTGAGCCGTGAGGATGCCTACATTCTGTGCAGTCTCGCCGCCGACTTGAAGATCAGCCAGATCGTGGACGCGCCGAATTGGGGCGTCTCGGCCTATCTGGCGTTGAGCGTGTTTACGAGCTGATCGCCGTTTTCACCCAGGAGAGGAATCCATGGCCAAGTATCTGTTGCAAACGAGTTACGTCGGCGAAGGCGTCCAGGGCCTCCTCAAAGAGGGCGGCACGAGCCGACGCGCGGTCGCCGAAGAGGCGGTCAAATCGGTGGGAGGGACCCTGGAGGCTTTCTACTTCGCCTTCGGCCCCACCGATGTCTATCTCATCGTGGATGTCCCTGACAACGTGAGCATGGCGGCCCTGGCTCTGGCGGTCAGCGCCAGCGGCCTCGTCAAAGCGACCACGACCGTGCTGCTGACGCCGGAGGAGATCGACCAGGCCGTCCAGAAGAAACCCTGGTATCGTCCTCCAGGACAGTAAGCCGTCGTCGTCAAGGCATCCATCCGGGTAGTGGCCGAACGAGCCGTTACCCGTTAGCGGTTACCCTTTGGCCAAAGCCACGCCGTTGCGAAACAGCCGTAGGCCGTCGTGGCCACGTTCTTCGCGGGCGGCGGCCGGGTGTTGCCAGGGAAAAATGTGGTCTTCGGGGTGAGGCATCAGACCGAGGATGTTGCCGGCGACGTTGGTGATGCCAGCGATGTCGGCCACCGAGCCGTTGGGATTGACGGGATAGGGGCCGGGTCGGCCTGCGGCGTCCACGTAGGTAAAGGCGACGAGCTGCCGGGCCTGCAACGCGGCCAGAGTCGCCTCGTCGCGGGCGCGAAAGTTGCCCTCGCCGTGGGCCACCGGGCAGTACATCCGCTCCAGCCCGGCCAGCCAGGGCGAAGGGTTTGCCCGGTTCGGTTCCAGCCACACCCATCGGCACTCGAAACGGGCCGACGCATTACGGGTCAATGTCACAAGCCGCCCGTCCGCCGGGATCGGGCCGGGTTCGGCGCCCAACGGCCCCGGCAACAACCCCGTTTTGACGAGCACCTGGAAACCGTTGCAGATGCCCAGGATGGGTTTGCCGGCGGCGGCAAAGTCGCGCAACGCATCGCCCAGGTCGTGCAGCAGCCGCACGGCCCACAGCTGGCCGGCGCCCAGGTCGTCGCCGTAGCTGAAGCCGCCAGGGAGAACGAGCAGCGCATACGCGTTCAGACGGCGTTCGCCGGCCAGAAGCTGGTTGATATGCACGATCTCAGGGCGGCCGCCGGCCAACGCAAAGGCTATGGCGGCGTCTCGGTCCCGGTTGGTGCCGGGCGCATGGAGGATGGCGATAGGGGGAGACATCAAAGGACAACCGAACATATCGTGTGATCGAACACCGGGTCTAACCAGCGAAGGCGCGCGTCAGATCGGCCAGGGTGAGATCGAGGCAAACCCGGCCGGCGCCGTCGCGAATCGTCAGTCGTGGCACGGCCGTCACCACGCCGATACGGCCCAAAGGCTGGCCGGTCAGCATGGCCTCGAACGCGGCCGTATGTTCCGGCGCCACCTCGATCAAAAAACGGCCCAGGGATTCGGCGAAAAGCAATTGGGACAGGGTGAGAGGCTCCGCCGTTGGCACGGCGGCCAAGTCCACGGTCACGCCGAGACCGCCGCCGATGACCATCTCGGCCAGGGCCACGGCCAGTCCCCCTTCGCTCAGGTCATGGCAGGCGCGCACCAGGCCGCTGCGCAGGGCCCGATGAAGGCTGCGCAGGCGCGCCAGGGGCTGCGCATACGGTTGCGGCACCGAAGCGCCAGTTAGGCCGTGCAGGTCGTCATAGACCGAGCCACCCAATTCGGCCCGCGTCTCGCCCAACAGGTAGAGAACATCGCCCGGCGCCTTGAGATCGGTGGTGGCCATCTGCCTCCCATCAGGGACGATGCCCAGGGCCGAGATGAGCAACGTGCCGGGGATGGCCAGGCGGCGCCCGGACGCGTCGGTGTACTCGTTGTTCAGGCTGTCCTTGCCCGAGATGAAGGGCGCTTCGTAGGCCAGGGCCGCGTCGTGACACCCCTGGGCGCAGCGTACCAGGCTCCCCAGGCGGTCGGGCAGATTGGGATTGCCCCAGCAAAAGTTGTCGAGCAAGGCCACGCGGTCGGGGTCGGCGCCGACGGCTACGGCGTTGCGGAAGGCCTCGTCCACGCAAGCCCAGGCCATGGCGTAGGGGTCAATCAGCCCGTAGCGCGGGTTGATGCCCACGGCCAGGGCGACACCGGGCCACGAACTCGGACCCGGCAACGACGCCTCCACCAACGGCTGGGGGATGAGCACGGCAGCATCGCCTGGCCCCAACGGGTCGCGGCCCACCAGGGGTTTGACGGCCGTACCGCCTTGCACTTCATGGTCGTAACGATGGAGGATGTCCGCCCGCGAGCGGATGTTGGGATGGGCCAGCATCTGCAAGAGCACGGCGCCAAGATCGGCGGGTTCGGGCCGGTCGGGTTCGGTCACCGTTGGCGGCGTCCACACGGCCTGGAGATGCCGCCGTGGCAGCCCCTCATGCAGGAAATCCATGCTCAGATCGGCCACGAGACGCTCACCGTAGAACACCCGCAATCGGCCGGAGCCGTCGAAAGTCCCGAGCACGGCGGCTTCGACATCGTGTTGCCGACATAGGGCCTGAAAGGCCGACCAATGCGCCGGCGGCACGGCCAGCACCATCCGCTCCTGCGCCTCTGAGAGCCAGATTTCCCAGGGTTGCAGACCCGGATACTTGAGCGGCACCCCGCGGAGCTGTACCGTTGCGCCCACATGCCGGCCCATCTCGCCCACGGCCGAGCTGAAACCGCCAGCGCCGCAATCGGTGATGGCATGGTAGAGACCGGCATCGCGCGCGGCCAGGATGACCTCCTGCACCTGCTTCTCGACGATGGGGTTGCCGATCTGCACGGCCGTACCGGCCAGGGTTGCCGTGTCTGCGTCCATCTCCATGCTGCTGAAGGTGGCCCCGCGCAGGCCGTCGCGGCCCGTGCGGCCGCCGATGGCGACGATGAGATCGCCGATCCGAGCCTGATGGAGGGGGCGATGGCTGCCGCGCGGAAGGATGCCCAAGCACCCGCAGTACACCAGCGGGTTGGCCGTGTAACCGGGATGATAGACCACGGCGCCGTTGACAGTGGGGATGCCCATCTTGTTCCCGTAATCCTCGATGCCATGGATGACGCCGGCCGCCACCCGTCGCGGATGGAGCACCCCGGCCGGAAGCTCCTCCGGCGGCAGGTCTTCCGGTCCAAAGCAGAGCACGTCGGTGTTGGCAATGGGCCGGGCGCTGACGCCCAGGATGTCGCGGATGACGCCGCCTACACCCGTATTGGCCCCGCCGAAGGGTTCCAGGGCCGAGGGGTGATTGTGCGTCTCGACCTTGAAGGCCAAGTCGAAACGTTCGTCGAAGGCAACGATGCCGGCGTTATCGACAAAGGCCGACCGCACCCAAGGCTTGTTCACCCGCTCTGTGACCGCGCGGATGTACGTGCGCAAAAGGCCGTCAATGACTTGCGGTTCGGACAACGAATCCGTCTTTCCTGCTTCGTCTTCCGTCCCCTTACCGGCCACGCGATAGCTCACCACGGCCTTGAAGGTCTTGTGCACGCAGTGCTCGGACCAAGTTTGAGCCAGGGTTTCCAGTTCGACATCGGTTGGGTCGCGGCCTTCGCGACGGAAATAGGCCTGGATGGCCTCCATCTCGGCCAGGTCCAGGCTCAGCCGCCGCGCTCGACTGAGGGCTAACAGCTCCCCGGCGTCGGCCTCGCGCAGGGGGATGGTCTCGACCACAACCCGGTCGGGCGTCAGCTCCACAGCCACCACGA
>JAOADB010000227.1 GCA_026417535.1 Caldilineales bacterium | reverse complement strand
GGCGCCATCTTTCGCCCCGATGTCACGGTCATGCCGGGGGTCTGGGGGCGTGCCGCCCCCAGGTCGGGGGGTGCGGGGGTCCGCCCCCGCTACCTCGTTCTCTGCCCCATCAGCACCAGGGACGAACCACCCTGTAGACCTGCGTGCGGGGGTCCGCTCCCGCTGCCTCGTCCTCCACCACCACGGTGTCGCCGGAGACTGAGCGGGTCGGCTTTTCTCCTTCTCCGGTCGAGGCGGTACAATGCCATACGGTCGTTGCGACGGTATATCCGGAGCTGGCCGTCATCATCCCCATCGTGCCATGACGCTTCGCACTCCTTCGGCCGAATTCACCCTCACCCTGCCCTACCGCACCGACCGTCGCGGCCCCGGACGCTGGTTGATCTCGCATACCCTGCGCCATTGGGTTTGGGCCATCGTCATGCTGGTCGGCGCGTTCAGCAACGCGGCGCTGGCCGCGGCCATCCCGGTCTATACGGGCCTGGCCTTCGATGCCGTGTTGCGACAGCCGCCGGACATGGCTGGCGTCGTGCGGGCAGCAGTGTTCATCCTCCTCACCCAGCTCCTGCGCAGCGTCCTCCAGTTCGCCCGCAACGGAGGTGCCGAGCTCATCGGCCAGCGCCTGGAACGTGACATCCGCCAAGAGCTGTACGCGGCGCTGTTGGGTAAGAGCATGACCTTCCACAGCTTGCAACCTATCGGCGACACCATGGCCCGCGCCACGAACGACGTGCGCGAGATCAACCTCATGTTCAATCCGGGCCTCAACCTGGTCGTCGGGTCGGGCTTTTTCCTCTTCATGCCCCTGGCCCTGGCCCCGCGCTACCATCCGGCCCTGGTCATCACGCCGGCCGTGTACATCGTCCTCTATGTCCTGGCCCTCGTCCAATATCTGCACGAGCTACGGCCCATCACCGATGCCGTGCGCACGCGTTTCGGCCGTATGAACGCCCGGCTGGCCGAGGCCCTGGACGGCATCGAAACGGTCAAGGCTGCCGCTCAGGAAGAGACCGAAGTCCGCCGCTTTGCTGAGGCGGCTCGCCGCTTTCGCGATGCCCTGGTATGGCAGGGCAATGTCGAAGCCCGTTTCCTGCCGCTGCTCCTGCTGGGCGTGGCTTCGGCCGCCGGGTTGGGGCATGCCTTGCTCCTCTTCCGTCGCGGGTTGGTCGGCGTGGGCGATGTTGTGGCCTATTTCGGCCTGTTGCAGATGCTGGGTTTTCCCACGTTTGTCTCCCTTTTCGCCTATTCGCAGGTCTCGTCGGGGCTGGCCGCGGCGCGGCGTATCCTGGGCCTCATCACTCGCGAGACCCATCTCGACCAAAACCCGACCGGTTACGCCCGGCCCATGGTCGGACGCATCGCCTTCGAGGGCGTCTGTTTCGCCTACGATGAGCACGATGAGCCCGTCCTGCACGACATCAGCTTCACCGTGGCGCCGGGTCAAACCGTGGCCATCGTCGGCCAGACCGGCGCCGGCAAGACCACCCTGGTCAAACTCGTCAACCGCACCTACGATGTGACTGCGGGCCGGGTACGGGTAGACGGGGTGGACGTGCGAGAGTGGGATCTGGAGGCTTTGCGCCGTCAGATTGCCATCATCGAGCAGGATATCTTCCTGTTCTCGCGCACCATCGCCGAGAACATCGCCTTCGGCAAACCCGACGCGACTGCGGCCGAGATCGAAGCCGCCGCCCGCGCGGCCCAGGCCCACGAGTTCATCATGACCTTCAAAGATGGCTACAACACCGTCGTCGGCGAGCGCGGGGTCACCCTTTCCGGCGGTCAACGCCAACGGCTGGCCCTGGCGCGGGCCTTTCTGACCGACCCGCGTATCCTCATCCTCGACGACGCCACCAGCTCCATTGACAGCGCCACCGAGGACAAAATCCAACAGGCCATCTATGCGGCCGCCCGCGGGCGCACCACCCTCATCATCACCCATCGTCTCTCGCAGATCCGCTGGGCCGATCTCGTCATCGTCCTACGCAAGGGCCGCATCGCCGCCATGGGGGATCACGAGACCCTCATGGAGACCTCGCCGGCCTACCGGCGAATTTTCTCGGAATAGGCCATGTTCAGCCATCTCGACACCGAGGCCTACGACCGCCAATACAGCGACCGCGAGTTGGCGCAGGGGATGTGGCGCTATTTCCGGCCCTACAGCCGTGCGCTGCTCATCATCAGCGTTCTGCTCATCGTCATCGCCGTCACCAGCGCGGCCTTGCCTGTGGTCGTTGCCCGCGGGGTGGATCGGATTCAGGAGCAGCCCACGGGCCTCGTCTTTGCCCTCATCGTGGCGGCGACCCTGGCCTCGGGTGTGCTCAGTTGGGCGGCCAACTGGTGGCGGCGGCGGTTGACCACCCGGGTCCTGGCCGATGTCGTGCTGGCCCTGCGCACCGATGCCGTGGCCGCGGCCATGCATCACGACCTCTCGTTCTACGACCGCTACGCTTCCGGCCGGATTGTCTCCCGCATCACCTCGGACAGCAAGGACTTCGGCGATGTCGTCGTCCTCGTCACCGATACTATCTCCCAATTCATTCAGGCCCTCCTCCTGGCCGGGCTGCTGTTGGCCATTGACCTCCATCTCAGCCTCTATCTCTTTGCCTCGATTCCGCTCATCTTCCTGACGGCCAGCAGCCTGCGGCGACTGATGCGGCAGGTGACCCGGCGGGGCATGCAGGCCATGGCCGTGGTCAATGCCCGGATCAAAGAGAGCATCAGCGGCATCGCCGTGGCCAAGAACTACCGCCAGGAACGGGCCATCTACGCCGATTTCGAGGCCGCCAACCGTCGCTCCTATGCGGTCAACCTGCGTCGGGGGCTGGTGCTGGCCAGTGTCTTCCCCATCCTCAACGCCCTTTCCGGCGTGGTGGTGGCCGTGCTCGTGTGGGCAGGCGGCCGCAGCGTGGTGGCCGGGGTGGTCACGGCCGGGGCCTGGTATCTCTTCCTCAGCAGTCTCGACCGCTTTTTCTTTCCCGTGCTCAACCTGGCGGCGTTTTCGGCCCAGGTGCAGGCCGGTTTGGCCGCGGCCGAACGTATCTTCGCCCTCATCGCGGCCGAGCCGGCCGTGGTCCAGCACGACCGTCGCCTTCCCGGCCCGCTGCGCGGGGAGATTCGGTTCGAGCACGTCGGTTTTCGCTACGGCGAGCAGGAGCAGGTCCTCAGCGATTTCAATCTGCACATCCGCGCTGGCGAAAGCGTGGCCCTGGTCGGTCATACGGGCGCCGGCAAATCCTCCATTGTCAAACTCATCGCCCGGTTCTACGAATTCCAGGAAGGCCGTATCCTCATTGACGGCCACGACATCCGCACCTTCGACCTGGCGGCGTATCGCCGTTGCCTGGGCATCGTCTCGCAGACGCCCTTCCTGTTCTCCGGCACGGTGGCCGATAACATCCGTTACGCCCGGCCCGATGTCAGCGACACCGAGATCCTGGCCCTGGCCCGGCAGATCGGCGATGGCGAGTGGCTGGAAACGCTGCCGCAAGGGCTGCAGACCGAGGTCGGCGAGCGCGGGGCCTGGCTGTCGTTGGGACAGCGCCAGCTGGTGGCCCTGATGCGGGTGCTCGTGCAACGGCCGGCCATTTTCATCCTGGACGAGGCCACCGCCAGCCTTGACCCCTTCACCGAGCGGCAGATCCAGGAGGCCGTGGCGCTGATCCTCTCACGGGCCCCAAGCATCGTCATCGCCCATCGGCTGTCCACCGTCAAGGCCGCCGACCGCATCGTCGTCCTGGAAAAAGGCCGTATCATCGAGGAAGGCAACCACGCCGCGTTGTTGGCCCGCGGTGGTCACTACGCCCTGCTCTATAACACCTACTTCCGCCACCAAAGCCTGGCCTATGTCGAACAGGCGCGGGCATTGGTGGGAAATCGGTAACCGGCGAGATCCTCCAAGCTCCCCAAACTCCCCCAAACTCCCCTCGTTCCCCCATGAGCAGCAGAACAACCGCCCTTCTGCTCCTCATCCTCACCCTGGTTTGCCTGGGCGTCGCGCCGTCCCCGGCAAGGGCCACAACCGGGCCGATCCGGGTGCGCATCGGCATTGTCGCCGACGGTATCTACCGCCTGACCCCGGCCGACCTGGCCGCGGTGGGGGTGGATGCGACGGCCGTGGACCCCCGCACCTTTGCCCTCAGCAGCCTGGGGCGGCCGGTGGCCATACGCGTGGTCGGCGAGGAGGATGGCCGTTTCGACCTCGGCGACGCAGTCGAGTTCTTCGGCGAACGATTCCGAGGTGACCCCATGGCCGAGAAATACACCGACGAACGGGTCTATTGGCTGGGGATCGGCGGCATTCCCGGCCTGCGAGTAGCCGAGGTGGATGCGACTCCCATCGGCCACGAGACCCCCCCGGCCGATTTTGCCGCCACCGTTCGCGGCGAGGAAAACCACTACTGGTACACCTACCACACGCTCACCCCGGCCACCTACGACACCTGGCTATGGGCCGAGCTGCGGCCGGTGGGCGTGGGTCAGGCCGTCACTGTCACCCTGCCTTACACCGTGCCCTACCCCGTGGCCCAGGGCAGCTTTCGGCTCACGGTCGAACTGAGCAGCCGCGCTGCGGTCAACCGCCGCACGACCATCGCCGTTGGCGGCGTCCTTGTCGGCGATTACACCTGGTCGGGCAAGACGACGCAGGTCTTCACCCTGTCGGTGCCGGCCGGTCGCTTCCGGCATGGCCGTAACGACGTGCTGGTCGGCGCCTTCAACCTCCCGCCGACGCCGGCCGATTGGCTTTACGTCAACTACTGGCAGCTCGATTACCGGCGCCTATTCCGCGCTTGGGAGGGCCGGCTCGACTTTCGCGCTGAGCGCGACGGCCCGCGCGAGTACCTGAGCGACGGCTGGGATGTGGCCGCCCGCGTCGCCGTCTGGGAGATCACCGATCCGACCCGGCCGCGACGGTTGGTGGGCGCACGCCCGGAAACGGGCGCAGTGGGTCAGGGCCTGCGGTTTCGCGGGGAGGGCGGGGTTGGCGCCCGCTACTGGCTGCAGGATGAACGGACCTTTGGCCGACCGGCCACCCTGCGCCTGCGGCCGCCCACCGACTTGCGGGCACCGGGCCGGGGCTACGAGGTGGTCATCGTCACCTCCCCCGAGCTGGCCGCGGCGGCGCAACGGCTGGCCGCCTGGCATGAACGGCAGGGCCGGTCGGCGTTGGTGGTCCCCTTTGCCGACGCCGTGGATGTGTTCAACGACGGCATCTACCATCCCAAGGCGATCCCGGCCATGTTGGCCTGGGCGCAGACCAACTGGACGCCGCCCGCGCCGCAGTTCCTGACCCTGGTGGGCGACGGCCACTGGAACTTCAAGGGCTACAATCCGAGTCTCTACCCGCCCCAACCCCAGCACATCCCGCCCTTCCTGGCCTGGGTGGACCCCTGGCAGGGCGAAGTGCCCGCTGACAGCCGCTACGCCGACACGGACGGCGACGGTCTGCCCGACCTGGCCGTAGGCCGGATAGCGGTCAATACCCCGGACGAGGCCGCGGCCGTGGTGGCCAAAATCGAAACCTACGAGACCGACCGACGCCGCCAGCTCTGGCAACGCCGCGTCCTTTTCGTGGCCGACAACGACGACGAGGCCGGCGATTTTTCGGTCCTGAGCGATGCCATTCTCACCGGACATCTGCCGGCCGACCTGATCCCGCAGCGGGTCTATCTGGGGAGCACCGTGGCCGACGCCGCCGCAGCGCGACAGGCCATCGCCGCCGCCCTGAACGAGGGCGTGTTCATGGTTCAATACGCCGGTCACGGTGCGCCTAACCGCTGGGCGCACGAGCAAATCTGGACAACCGCCGATGTGGCTGGCCTAAGCAATCACGCGCCCCGGCTGCCCCTCGTCCTCACCTTCAACTGCCTGGACGGCTACTTCGCCCATCCCCAACCGGGTCTGTTCGCCCTGGCCGAGGTCATGCAGCGCCGGGCTGGGGGCGGCGCCATTGCGGCCATTTCGCCGTCCGGCTTGGGGTTCACGCCCGACCAACATCGCTTTCGCGAGCTGCTGATGGACGCCCTTTTCGCTGTCTCTTATACACATCT
>JAOADB010000226.1 GCA_026417535.1 Caldilineales bacterium | reverse complement strand
GGCCGATGGCGGAAAGGGAAGACCCATCCGGAAAGGAAGGCCGTGGGTTGAGTCGTTACCACAACACGATGTTTGGTTCGGCAAGGGGTGTTACGCGGGCCGATGGTAATGGCGATAATACCGCGGGTAGTCCTTCACCAGCAGGTACAGGGGCGGTTCGTCCTCTTCGATGGTGGGAAAACGGCCGATGGGTTCGTAGAAGCGGTTGTCGGTGTTATCGTCGTTGACCAGCGACACCTCGCCCACGAGCACACGGCCGCCCTCGGCCCAGAAGCTGTGATACAGGCCCGTGGGCAGGGTGATGCTCTCGCCGGGTCCCAGGACGACCTTGCCGCCGGCCGGGACGGTGCGGACCACGCCGTCGGTGCTCACGGTCACAGGCTCATCGGCGAGGCCGCCATCCGGGGTGGAGGGATAGAGCTGCACCACCAGCCGGCCGCCGCCGCGGTTGATGATGTCCTCCACCTTTTGCCAGTGAAAATGCAAGGGGGTGACCTGGTCCACGTCCACGATGAGGACTTTTTCGGCGTAGAGTTTGCCTGCACCCCGGCGCAGGTTGGCCGGATCGCCGTTGCGAATGGTGAAAAGCGTCAGGCCCTTCTCCCGATACCGCCCCAGGCCGAAGTCGGTGATATCCCAGCCCAGTTCCCGCTCGACGATTTCACGCGCTTCGGGGCCTTTTTGTTGCCATTCGGCCGGCGTCCAAAAGGCGAAAGGCGGCAGATGGAACCGGTGGTCGGCCAGAAAGGCCACGGCCTCGGTCAGGATGGCGTTGACTTCCGAGCGTTTCATGGGAACCTCCGTAGAGGGGGTAAGGCAGGCCAATACGTCATCGGTTGGCATTGTAGGTCGGAGAGCGTCACCCTGTCAACGGCATGGATTGTCCCAAAGTTGACAAGAGCCATCTCGCCATCTTAGAATGGTGCATCTTTCTGAAACTTTACTCACTTTTGCCCCGCACCATGTCGAGTTCACGTCCGCCGCGTCGTGCTCCGGAAGCGTACGAACGTCTGGTTCCGCTCGTGTTGGTCGGCCTTGTCATCGCCATCGTTGTCCTGGTCATTCTGGTAGCGTTCGTTCTGGTGGTCTCGTCGCCCCGCTAAGGCGTGACCGCCGGGAACGGTCGGCGTCGCTCTGCCATCGAGGAT
Source organism: Caldilineales bacterium (assembly GCA_026417535.1). Taxonomy (GTDB): domain Bacteria; phylum Chloroflexota; class Anaerolineae; order J102; family J102; genus SSF26. Next base: position 5,007 of record JAOADB010000226.1, on the reverse strand, counting down.
GTGTCCCATGGTCATCCAATTGCTCTCCGGTTTCTTGCCCCTGCTCTCGTCCATCATCGCCTTCATCTTCGCCTTTCTCGTCTTGCGTCGCTGGTATGTCGGGCGCCGTCTGCATAGCCTCTTTTGGGGGATCGGCCTCCTGTTCTACGGCATCGGCGGCGCCATGGAGGCCTATTACGGCCTGCTGGGCTGGCACCCGCTCGTCTTTCGCCTGTGGTATCTGAGCGGTGCCGTGCTGGTGGCGGCCTGGTTGGGTCAGGGAACGGCGTTTCTTCTGCTGAAACGCCGCGTGGCCTGGGCGCTTGCTACTCTTCTCATCATCGGCTCGGTGTATGCGGCCTACAGGGTGTTCACAGCGCAGCTGGACCCCACGCTCATGCTGCGCCACGAGCTGAGCGGTCATGCCATTGTCACTCCGGGTGTGCGCGTGCTGACGCCGTTTTTCAACCTGTACGGCGTGATCCTGCTGGCGGGAGGCGCCGTCTATTCGGCCTGGCTTTTCTGGCGCAAGCGCGTGCTGCTCCATCGCGTGGTCGGCAATCTCTTCATCGCCTTCGGCGCCCTATCGCCCGCGTTCGGCGGCGCTTTGCAACGGCTGGGCATCCCTGCGGTGCTCTACGTGAGCGAGCTGATCGGCGTCATCCTCATTTTCATCGGCTTTCAATACGCCATCCGCGAGCCGGCCCGGACGCCAACGCCGCAACTCGAACGGGTTTCGGTAAGCTGACCATCGCAATGCTTCGGTCCGAATCACGAAGATACGGAGACGCGAAGAAACCCGGTGCGGCCGGTTGCTAGGACGACGGACGCAAGACGTAGCGCAAGATGGCATCTTGCGCTACGTCATCAAAAATAGTTCATTATTGGATATCTTTAACATTATTCGTGTTTTTGTGTCTTTATGATTAAAAAACGCCATCTTCGAAGATATAATCGCTATTCGATCATGAAAAAAGCGCCTTGGGTTCCCAAGGCGCTTTTTCTATCGCTTCGGAATGGCGACGGGTGGACTCGAACCACCGACACAGCGATTATGAGCCGCTTGCTCTACCTCCTGAGCTACGTCGCCGGTTGAGCGTATCATCCTGACCGGCCTCATGACGGCCTGAAGCCGGTCAGGGAAGGTAGCGGGGAGAGGATTCGAACCTCTGACCTTCGGGTTATGAGCCCGACGAGCTACCTCTGCTCCACCCCGCAACGGCAATGCCTATTATAACGCGGCGCGGAGCATCCTGTCAACGTGCCGCGCCCGCTTTTTTGCGCGGCCTTCACCTTCCGGATGGGGCTTCCACTCCCGCCAGCAGCTCCCACTCCTCGCTCCATCGTCCATCGTCCAACTCGAGAGGGCGCTTGCGCAAGGACAACGTCGCGGGTCTGGTTGCGTCCCCGGCCTGCCGACGCTATGATCGGCCGTATCGTTTGTACTCATCTTGTTCGCACCCGGTGGGTGCTTGCGAAGGAGCGGCCGTCATGAAAAAGCGTCTCCGTGGCTTCAAACGCAGCGTGATCCACCTCGATTTCGACCTCTACCGCATCGAGGTGCCCATTCCGGGCGTGGTCGGCGACAACCTGAGCGTCATTGACATCCGGCCAGAGGGGGTCGAGCGCACCATCGTCTTCGTCCACGGCTATCTGGGCTGCGCCGAGACCTGGGAACATCAGATTGACTACTTTGCCCGCTCCTATCGCGTCGTGGCGCCCGACCTGCGCGGCCACGGCCAGAGCGACGCGCCCTACAGCCAGTACACCATGGCCGAGCTGGTGGCCGACCTCTATGCCATAACCCAGGCGCTGCGCCTGCCGCCCCGCTTTGTCCTGGTCGGCCACTCCTTCGGAGGCTCCCTATGCGTCGAGTACGCAGTGGCCCATCCCGAACAGATCGAACGCCTGATCCTCATCGCCACGGCTGGCCAATATCCCCTGCCTCGCTTGCTCTCGCTCATCTACCGGTTGCCAACCTCGTTTTTCCGGTTGTGGTGGGACTACCGCCCCCGCTGGAATGCCGAGGTCCATGCCTTCAAGCGGATGATGACCAACAACCTGCGCCACTGGCAGGGGTGGACGCTGCTGGAACGGATTCAGGCGCCCACCCTCGTCATCACCGGGGAGCGCGATAACTACTTTCCCCGCTGGGTGTACGAGAAGGTCGGCAGCACCATCCCGGGCGCCGAGGTGGTGGATATCGGCGCCTCGAAGCATAAGGTGCAGCTGGAACGCCACCGCGCGGTCAACCGCGCCATCGAGCGTTTTCTGGGGGATGATCGCCAGGCCGGCTCCTGGCGTGGGCAGGCGGCAACGCCGGCGGCCTCTGATCTGCTGGCGCGACGCCCCTGGCTGTTGGCCTATCCCCCCGGTATCCCCCGGACGGTACCCATCCCCTCGCGGCCGCTGCCCGACTTTCTGGCCGGAGCCGCGGCCGCGCGGCCTCGCCAAACGGCCACGCGTTTCTTCGGCGCCCGCCTGACCTACCAACAGCTCGACCGCAAGGTCAACCAGTTTGCCCATGTCGTTCACGGTCTGGGCTTGCGGCCGGGTGAGCGGGTCCTGATCGTCCTGCCCAACATGCCGGAGTTCCTCATCGCCTACTACGGAACCCTGCGCGCCGGGGGCGTCGTTGTCTTGCCGAATCCCGATGCCGATGCCGACCAGATCGCCCGCGAGGCTGCCGAGTCCGAGACGGCCATACTGGTCACCCTGGTCGAATTCGGCCATCTCATCGCCACCGTGCGCCGCCACGCGCCGGTGCGCGAGGTGCTGCTGGTCGAACCGCTGGCCGAAGCATTGGGACCCGAAGCCCATGCCCTTTTCCTCCGGCAATGGACCTTTGCCATCGGGCCCACAGCCGCAGAGGCGCCGGGCCTCGGTCGTTCCCTGGCCGCGCTGCTGCGGGATGCGCCCCACGACCCGCCGCCGCCGAGTGCCACCCACCGGGACCTGGCGGCCATCCTGTTCACGTCGGGGACAAGCAGCCTGCCCAAAGGCGTGAGGCTGACCCATGCCAACCTGGTTGCCAACACCATGCAGACCCGGCACTGGTTCCCCGACCTGCGCTACGGCGGCGAGACCTTCTTGGCCGCCATCCCCTTACGCCACAGCTACGGCATGACCACGGCCATGAACCTACCCATCGCTGTGGCCGCCACCATCGTGCTGCTGCCGCTGATTGACCTCCGGCTTCTGCTCGAGCATGTGCGCGCCTATCGGCCGACGATTTTCCCGGCCGTACCTTCCCTCTACGCGGCCATCAACCACGCAGCCAACGTGCGCGAGTACGGCCTGGGCAGCATCAAGGCCTGTCTCAGCGGCGCCGCGCCCCTGCCGGTGGAGGTTCAGGAGACCTTCGAGAAGCTGACCCGCGGACGTCTCGTCGAAGGTTACGGTCTGACCGAGGCCTCGCCGGTCACCCATGCCAATCCCCTGGTCGGCACGCGTAAATCGGGTTCCATCGGCGTACCCTTGCCCAACACGGATGCCCGCATCGTGGACCCGGATACCGGCGCCGACCTGCCGCCGGGTGAGGTGGGCGAGCTGGTTGTGCGCGGGCCGCAGGTGATGCAGGGCTATGGCACCGGCAGCCCCGAGGGAGGCGATACGCGGCTGCAAGACGGTTGGCTCTTTACCGGCGACCTGGCCCTCATGGACACGGACGGCTACTTCCACCTCATCGGCCGCAAAAGCGAAGTCATCACCCTGGGGGAACGCCGCATCTACCCGCGCGATATCGAGGAGATCCTCTACGAGCACAGCAAGGTCCAGGAGGCTGCGGTGGTGGGTGTGCCCGACGGCGCCGGCGGATGGCGGATCAAGGCTTTTGTGGTACCGCGGCCCGGCGCGGCGCCGTCCAAAGACGAGCTGCTCAATCTGTGCCGACGCCGTCTGGACCCCGAAGCCGTGCCCTGGGACATCGAGTTCCGACAGGAGCTGCCCAAGAACTTCCTGGGCAAAGTGCTGCGCCGCCTGCTGGTCGAGGCATAGCCCACGCTACACCATCAACGCCAGGAAACGCTCGACATCGTAAACGGCCGCCTGGGCCACGGGCGACAACCGCGGCAGAACCAGGTCGAAGGCGTGGTCGGCGTGGGGATACTCGATCAGCACGGCCACCACGCCGGCGGCGAGCAGAGCCTCGTAGAACCGCCGGACCGTAGGGGCAAAGCCGAAGAAATCGTCGGTGCCTTGCAAGAGCAGCGTGGGCGGGCAATGGGGTCCGAGATGGGCAATGGGCGAAAGCAGACGGTAGAGATGGGGGATGGTCTCCGGCCGGCCGCCGAGGAGTCGGGCGATGTAGTTCATTTCCTCGCTCCCCTCCCGGGCGCGCGGCACAAAGCCCAACGCTCGGTAGGTCGCCAAGGCTGCCCGCGCGCGCAGTCGGGCGGCCTCGCTCTGCGAACCGAGGAACTGCTCGATCAGGGCCTGCGATTCCTGGTAGATGGCCAGCAGGTCGGTGGGAGGATAGAAGGCCACCACCGCCCGCACCGAGGTATCCCCCTCTTCGGGCCCCGGCGGCAGCTCGGGGTGGTTGGGGGTATAGGCCGCCAGCAGCGCCAGATGCCCCCCGGCCGAGGCTCCGATGAGGACGATCCGGTCGGGACGGATGCCGTGCTCGGCGGCGTGAGCCTTCAGCCAGAGGATGGCGCGTTTGACATCGCCCACCATCTGGGTGAGCGGCACCGTCGGCCCCAGGCTGTAGGCGATGTCCATGATGACGTGGCCCTGTCCGGCCAGCCGTCGGAAAAAGGGCCGGGTTCCGGCATCCTTATCGCCGCGGCGCCAGGCGCCACCGTGGACGTAGATGACGCCCAGGCCGCTGCGGGCCACCGTGGCCGGCGGCAACCACAGATCGGCCAGCAGCGTCGTCCCATCGGACGAAACGCCGTAGTGGACATCGGCCAGATGGACGGCCGGCGGTGGCGGCGCCAGCGGTATCCAACGCCGCGGCCACAGCCGCGGGCGCAGTTCCAAAGGGATGCGCTGTTCCCAATCGGGGCCAAAGGCGCGGGCAAAGGC
>JAOADB010000225.1 GCA_026417535.1 Caldilineales bacterium | reverse complement strand
GGATAACGGGTCGGAACGGGTTGCAGGGCCGATCATATGCAGGTGGGCCGTGCTTGTCAAATCAGGCGTCGTCGTTTGTGCAACCCTTCGTGAAGGGCGCAAAGAAGGTCGGAGACGAAGGACGTAGCGCAAGATGCCATCTTGCGCTACGTCCTTCGTCCTGGTATCGGCCAATCTCGGTCACCAGTTACCAGTTACCAATTGGGCCTCGTCGCCTGGCGATGCTAGAATCATCCTCGTCCTCCGTCGTCCCTGGTTCGTTCGACCCGACCATGCGTCTCCGTCTCCTTTCCGCCGCCGACCTGCGCCGTGTGCTCCCCATGCCCGCGGCCATCGCCGCCATGCGCATCGCCTTCGCCGAAGTGGCCGCCGGCACGGCCCAGGTGCCCCTGCGCCTGGCCCTGCAGACGCCTGCCGGACTCAGCCTGTTCATGCCCGGCTATCTGGCCGGGAGCCGCGGGCTGGCCCAAAAAATCGTCTCGGTCTATGACGGCAACCCCGCCCGCGGGCTGCCCGCCATCAACGGCTTAGTCATCGTCCTCGACCCGGACACCGGCCTACCCCAGGGCCTGGTGGACGGCGGCGCCCTTACCGCCATCCGTACCGGCGCCGCCGCCGGCCTCGCCACCGACCTGCTCGCCCGACCCGATAGCCGGGTCCTGGCCCTGTTCGGCGCTGGCGGCATGGCCTACGACCAGGTGCAGGCCGTGGCGGCCGTGCGGCCGTTGACCGACATCCGCATCGTCAGCCGCCACGGCGAGAGCGCCCGCCGGCTGGCGGCCCGGCTTCAGGCCGAAGGACTGCCGGCGCGAGCCGTGGATGACCCAGCCACGGCCGTGCGCGGGGCTGACATCGTCTCCTGCATCACGCCCAGCCGGGCGCCCCTCTTTGCCGACGCCGACATCGGCCCCGGCGCCCATCTCAACCTCTCCGGCGCCTACACCCCGGAGATGGTCGAGGCGCCGGCTGCCACCATCGCCCGCGCCCGCGTCTTCGTGGACCAGGTCGAAGCCTGCCTGGCCGAGGCGGGCGACCTGTTGCAGCCCCTGGCCGCCGGCCTCATCACCGCCGACCACTTCCGCACGACCCTCGGCGACCTGGTCTTGGGCCGGGCCGAGGGTCGGCGTTCGTCCGACGAGATCACCGTTTTCAAGAGCGTCGGTCTCGCGGCCCAGGACGTGGCCGCGGCCTGCGCCGCCCTGGCCCAGGCGGCCGCCGCCGACATCGGCGCCGTGGTCGAGCTGTGAAACGGAGCGCAAGATGCCATCTTGCGTTACGTGCCATACCAACTCCCCCATCGTCTATCGTCCATCGTCCATCGTCCCCTCATGCTTCCTCCCACGGCCGACATCGTCATCATCGGCGGCGGGGTGATGGGTACCAGCGCCGCCTATCACCTGGCCCGACGGCGGGCCGGGCGCATCCTCCTCCTCGAAAAGGCCCCCTTTTTTGGCCAGGGCGCCACGGGTACTTGCGCCGGCGGCATCCGCCATCAGTTCTCCACGGCGGTCAACGTCCGGCTTTCGACCCTCAGCATCCGGATGCTGGAGCGCTTCCCGGAGGAAATGGAGCAGGAGATCGGCCTGAACCAGTGCGGCTACCTGTTCCTGCTCAGCTCGCCGACGACGGTGGCCCTCTTCCGTGAGCATGTGGCCATGCAGCATAGCCTGGGCATTGCCACGGAATGGCTCGATGTGGACGAGATCGCCCGCCGCGCGCCCCTGATTGACCTGAGCGCCGAACCGGCCATCGTCGCCGGTACCTTCTACGGCCGCGATGGGCTGTGCGATCCCCATTCGGTCGTGCAGGGCTATGTCAAACAGGCCCGGCGTTTGGGCGCCGACCTCCGCACGAACGTAGCCGTGACGGCCATCCGGGTCGAATCGGGGCGGGTCGTGGGCGTGGAAACGACCGCCGGGTTTGTCGCCACGGGGACCGTGCTCCTGACGGCGGGGCCGTGGTCGGCGCCGCTGGCAGCCACGGCCGGGATTGACCTGCCCGTGGTGCCGCTCCGGCGGCAAATCGTCGTGACCCGGCCCTTGGGCATCCCGCGCGACATGCCTTTCATCATCGATTTCGACCAAAGCCTCTACTTTCACTACGAGACCGGCGGTATTCTGACCGGTATGTCGAATCCACACGAAACGCCCGGCGAAAAGCTCGAGGTGGATCAGGCCTGGACCCTGTTCCATCTCGAACGGGCCATGGCCCGCATGCCCCTGTTGGAGCGGGCCGAGCTGTTGACCCAATGGGCCGGCCTGTATGAAGTGACACCCGACAGTCAGCCCATCATCGGGCCGTTGCCGGTGACAGGTCTGTTCACCTGCGCCGGTTTCAGCGGCCACGGTTTCATGCAAGGGCCGATCTGCGGGTTATTGATTGCCGAAGACATCCTGGACGGCGGCGCTACCACCGTGGACATCGCTGAATTGCGCTATGAGCGCTTTCTGCGCGGTGGCAGCGCCGGCGAAAAACACGTCGTATGAGGAGTGATAGACCATGCTCGATATCCGTCTGCTGCGCGAAGAACCCGACCGGGTGCGCCAGGCCATGGTTGCCCTGGGCGCGACCGACGCCCCGGTAGAGGAAGCCATTCAGCTCGATGCTCGACGCCGCGCCATCCTGGTCGAGGTCGAAACCCTCAAGGCCGAGCGCAATGCTGGCTCTAAAGAGATCGGCAACTTGATGCGCGCGGGCAAACGCGAGGAGGCCGAGACGCTCAGGCAACGTATGGCCGAATTGGGGGAGCGCATTGACCGCCTGGAGGCCGAGCTGAAAGAGGTCGAGGCCAAACTGGAGTGGGCAATGCTCAACATCCCCAACCTGCCCCTGCCCGAAGTGCCCATCGGCAAGGACGAGAGCGAAAACGTCGTCGTGCGCATGCCCATTCCCCCCCGTGACCTGGGTTTTCCGCCCAAACCCCATTGGGAGATCGGCGAGGCCCTGGGCATCCTCGACTTTGAACGCGGGGTCAAGCTGGCGGGCAGTCGGTTCTACGTCATGAAGGGCCTAGGCGCCCGCCTGCAGCGCAGCCTGATCACCTGGATGCTCGATGTCCACATCCACCAGCACGGCTACACCGAGGTGTATCCGCCCTTCCTGGTGCGCGGGGCCTGTCTGGTGGGCACGGGCAATCTGCCCAAGTTCGGCGACAACCTCTATCGCGATATCGAAGAGGACCTCTGGCTGATCCCCACGGCGGAGGTGCCCGTGACGAACCTCTATCGGGACGAAATCTTGGAGGCCGACCAGCTGCCCATCAAGCACGTGGCCTATACGCCCTGTTTCCGGCGGGAGAAGATGAGCGCGGGCAAAGACACGCGCGGCATCAAGCGGGGGCATCAGTTCGACAAGGTGGAGATGGTCAAGTTTTGTACCCCGGAGACGGGCCGCGCCGAGCTGGACTCGCTCGTGGACAACGCCGAGGACATCTGCCGCTTGCTCGACATCCCCTACCGAGTGGTGCAGATGTGCACTGGCGACCTGAGCTTTGTCGCCGCTATCAAGTTCGACCTGGAGATGTGGGCGCCGGGCGTGGGCGAGTGGCTGGAGGTCAGCTCGTGCTCGCTGTTCACCGATTTTCAGGCTCGCCGGGCCAACATCCGCTATCGGCCGGAGCCGGGCGCCAAACCGCGCTACGTCTACACCCTCAACGGCTCTGGTCTGGCCCTGCCGCGGGTGGTCATCGCCATCCTGGAGAACTACCAGCAGCCCGACGGCAGCGTCGTCGTGCCCGAAGTTTTGCGACCCTACATGGGCGTGGACGTGATTCGTTAGACGATGGACGATGGACGAAGAAACGTCGTCCTTGGCCTTTTGGTTCGCCTTTCGGCCCCGATCGGGACGGAGGACGGGAAACGGGGGCCGAAAACCCCCCTCTCCGTCCTCCGTCGTTCGTCCTCCGTCTTTTTGACAGCACATCCCGGCGATGTTATGATGGGTATGTTCCGCAACGAGGGAGAGCTGTCCCCGGAGGGATGGCCGAGTGGTCGAAGGCGGCTGTCTTGAAAACAGCTGTACCCTTGCGGTACCGGGGGTTCGAATCCCTCTCCCTCCGCCTTTTATCAAGTCGAGAACTTCAAGAGTTTCGTAACTGCTCAGGCCGATGATGTCGCGCAAGATGGCATCTTGCTCTACGCCGAGCCGTTACGGTCAAGCAACAAAAACGACGCGGGGAGGTCGCATAGCCCGGTCGAGTGCGCCCGCCTGCTAAGTGGGTAGAGGTGGAAACATCTCTCGAGGGTTCAAATCCCTCCCTCCCCGCCTACTGACAACGCCGCCGGATGGCATCGTCCGACGGCGTTCGCATTGTTTTGGGTGGCGCGACCCCACAGGAGTCGCGCTATAATTCCGGTAACGGGCTTCGCAGGGTCTCCACCAGTTTGCGCCAGGGGTCCAGGCGGGGCAGTCGTTGCCCGCGGGCGATGGCCGCAGGGCTGAGGTCAATCGGCTGCACGAAATGGGGATGAAGCCGCGGTGGTAGCCAGGCCGGTGGGTGCGCGGGATCCACGGCCTCGCGCAGCACGGGCACCAACCGGAACCGGCCCCGGCTCCAGCTCTCGGTCTGGGCCAGGATCGCCTCGAACTGCAGCGCCTTCGTCGCCATGTAGGCCGGCGTCAGCACGATGAGCAGCCTTCGCGCCTGCTCCAGCGCCTGCTCGATGCCCAGCACCCGCGGCACACCCGGCGGCGCTGCCTCCTCGGCCAGGAGCCAACGTATCCCGGCCTCCTCCAGCCGCGGGACAAGCTCCAGCCACACCCAATCCCGATCGGGCGCCACGGCGGCGTAGCTCAGGCAGGCGTCGTAGGCGAAGGCATCGGTGGTTGGCGGCGGCGCTGCCGGTGATGGCGTCGCCTCTGTCTGCAACGCGTCGGCCTCGGCTTCCAGCGCCGCGATTTCCCGTTCGGCATCCTCGATGGCGATCCGCAGCCGCGCCCGCGCTTCGGGGTCGGCGGTGACGAATTGCAGGCGCAACGCATCGCGCAACCGCAGCCAGCGATGGCGTTCGCTCAACACGACTTCCAGACGGGCTCCACCATCGTCCATCGTCTTTTCTCAACACCGATAGAAAAACCGCAAAAAGCGCGACCACCAGTTCGTGCCCAGCCAGTTGCGGCAGCGAGGACGCCACTGCGGCCCCGGCGGACCGGCGCCCTCTTCGTTCAGCACCATGTGCAGCGCGTAGCCGGCTTGGGCCGGGCGCCTGAGGGCGTGGAGGGCCAGACCGGGACAGCGATAGAAGCGCTCGGCTTCGGCCAGGGTGGGAAAGTAGTCCACAGCCGTGATGTCCAGGGGAAGCAGACTGCCATCGCCCGCCACCAACCGGGCCTCCAGCCTCACCGCCGTCACGGTTGCGGCCGGCGCCAGGGCCGTCACCGGCAATGCCCCGCGGCGGACGCAGCGATCGAGACCGGCCGCCTCGTCGGGGATGCGTTCGGCAGCCAGGATATCCGTCAGCGGACGGGTGAATCCGATCTGCAGATCGAGCAACGGGTCGGCCGCGCCGATGACCACCAGGGTATAGCCGTAGGGCTGTTCGGCCTCGGTCTCCTCGGCGTGCCGCGCCAGCCATAGCACGGCCCGCGTGCGCGCCGTCAGGCTGGCTTCCCTAACCTCTGCCGGTGTGGCGTAGGTACGGATGCGGTTGCCGTGCAGGAGCGGATAACGTCGCTGCCGCCCAGCCCGGCCGTCGCGGCCCAACGTCCAGGCCTCCGGCGTCGTATCCCCGGTTGCGGCTGCCGTTGTCGTCGGCGCAAACGTATAGACGGCCGTCAATTCGAGGGCCGAAGGCGGCAGGGTGTCCAAGGCGAAAACCACCCTGGCCAGACCCGTGAGCAGCAAAACGGTGAGGGAGATGGTGAGGGCAAAGCGTTTCATGGTGGCGACCGGTAAGAAGAGGGCTTTCGTCGTTCGTCGGTCGTCCCCCGTCCGCTGCCTCGGCCGATGGCCGGGACGAAAGACGCATGACGGAGGACGGAGAGGGTTTTCGTCGTTCGTCCTTCGTCCTCCGTCCTGAGTTTGGGCCGATGGCGCAGACGGAAGACGAAGGAAGCTCCTCCGAGCTTCTCAAGCTCCTCCGCACTCCTCCCCCATCTTACCAACGTTCGGCCGGTGGCTACCAATTCAGTTGGCATCGCGAAACGCCGCGTGTACAATGACGGTTAGAC
>JAOADB010000224.1 GCA_026417535.1 Caldilineales bacterium | reverse complement strand
ATGCGGGCGCCGAGGGAGGCGAACTTTTGCGGTTCCTTGAGGAATTCGACGACTTCGGCCAGTTCCTGTTTGGCCTCATCGCAACCGGCCACGTCAGCAAAGGTGACGGTGGGCTTATCGCCCGTGAGCATGCGGGCGCGGCTCTTGCCGAAATTCAGGGCCTGGCTGTTCGAGCCTTGCGCCTGTCGCATCAGGAACAGGAACAAGGCGCCGATGAAGAACAGAGGCAGGATGCTGCCCAGCAGGGCCAGCCAGTTGCCGGCCTGGCTGGGAGGATCAATGACGAACTTGAAGCTACGCAGCTGCTCGTTGGAAACACCCAGGGTGATGAGCGTTTCCAACAAACTGACGCCGGCATCCTTGCGCGACAGGAACACCTCGCCGTTCTTGAGGGTCACGCGCAAGTCGTTGCCGCTAACCGTGATGGTTTGTACCTGCCCTTCCTTGATGAGGGCGGCGACGGTGGTCAGATCCTTGCTGTCGGGACGCTGACTGTTGTTGGGGAAGATGCTGAGGAAGAGGGCCGCCGCCGCTACCAGGATGAGCAGATAGACGAAGGCATTGCGAGTCCAATTGGTGTTCACGTAAGGTTCTCCAAAGTTGGGAGGGTTCCCAACGCATTAGGCTAATCGTATTATAACAAGAGACGGCGCTGTTGGCTATCCGGTATTGGGGTCAACAAGGGAATGGAGAGACGGCAATTCAACCCAAGTATGGGCATTTCGCCGGCTCTTGACTGCAACACGGCTTCCACTCAACACACAGGCCGCTGCGATTCGGGTTTGTCCTTGTGACGTTGCACAAGGTGGGACGCCGTTTGTGTGCGAGTTGGCATCTTTCGGCCAATTGACGATACTTGAAGGGACGTTTTTCCCCTTCACCCGTTCCCACCCACAGGGAGGTGTGCCATGAACCGCAAATGGTTATTCGCCGTCGTCATGGTGTTGGCCCTGGCGTTGACCGGCTGTGCCCCACCGCCGACGCCGGAACCGCCGGCCGCAGCCTCGCCGCAGCCGCCCGGTTTGTGGGGCGTGTACGAAGACTTCTTCGTCAAGGCCAAGTACATTGACCTGACCCACGCCTTCGAGCCGGTGCAACCGGTTTGGCCGGGCTTTGGCAACGCCGTGTTCAAACCAGCCGTAGCCGGACAAGCCATCGAGGGCTATGTCGAAGTCGGCCAGGAGTTCACCTATGCCGAGCATGGCTTTGTGGCCACGGCCTACGAGCTGCCCACCGACCAGTACGGCACCCAACTCGACCCGCCTGCCCATTGGGATGAGTACGGCGCCACCATCAGCGACATTCCGGCCACCTATGCCATCCGGCCGTTGGTCGTCATCAACATCAGCGACAAGGTGGCCCAAGACGAAGGCTACCATCTCCAGGTGCAGGATGTGCTCGATTGGGAGGCCCAATACGGCCGCATCCCGGCCGGGTCGGTGGTGATGGTGCGGTCGGACTGGTACAAACGCTGGGGCGATCGGGCTCGCTTCAATCAGAAGCCCTTCCCCGGCGTCAGCCTCGATGCGCTCAAATTCCTCCATCTCGAACGGAACATCCTGTTCCACGGCCACGAACCCCTCGACACGGACACCACACCGACGCTGGAAGGCGAGTATTGGTTGATGCACAACCACTTCGCCCAGGCAGAGGGGGTGGCCAACCTGGACCAGGTGCCGGAGGCCGGCGCGCTGATCATCATCGGCTTCGCCAAACCCAAGGGTGGGACGGGTGGCTATGCCCGCTACATCGCCGTTGCGCCGCCCGATTGGCCCTACGGCGTCTCTGTCGAGGAAATGCCCGGCGCGCCCTTGCCCAAACAGCCCGCGCCGCTCCGACGCGACGAACACGGCGTATTGCGACCCACGCCGTAGGCGGCACAACCGAAGGGAACTCAGGGGAACCGAAGACGCCTGAGTTCCTCCCAGCGCCCCATGCCTCTCTCCGGATGGTATCCGGAACGAAAAACCCTCCGGATGCCATCCGGAGCTACGGGTCTCCCGGTTCCTACCCCAGCACGGCGCCGATGAAATCCGGCCGGCCGCGGCGGAAGGCCGCGATGGGCATCCGTCGCCCGCCGGCGGGCTGGACGGCCTGCAACACGAGCAGACCTTCACCCGTACCGACGGCGGCGCCTTCGCCCCAAGCCAGGACATGCCCAGGCAACGCTTCGCCGGGAGCCGTTGTTGCGGCCAAGATTTTGAGAATCTGTCCTTCCCAGGTCGTGTAGGTGCCCGGCCAAGGGTCATAGGCCCGCACCATGCGGGCCAGGGTCGTGGCCGGCAAGTTCCAGTCCATCCGGCCCTGCTCCTTGGTCAGCGGCCGGCAGACGGTCACGCCCTCAACCGGTTGGGGCCGGGGTTGAATCCGGCCGGCCAGGTAATCGGGCAGGGTACGGATGAGCAGATCGGCACCCAACCGGGCCAGGCGTGCGCCCAGGGTAGCGGCTGTGTCGTCGGGGAGGATGGGTTCAGCCTGCTGGGCCAGGATGGGGCCGGTATCCATGCCGGGGTCCATGAGCATGATGGTGACGCCGGTGACCGTGTCGCCGGCCAAAATGGCCGCGGCTATGGGCGCCGCCCCGCGCCAGCGCGGAAGCAACGAGGCATGGACGTTGATACAGCCGAAACGGGGCAGGTTCAGCACCTCCGGACGGAGGATTTGGCCGTAGGCGGCGACGACGATGAGTTCCGGTGCCAGGGCGGCCAATTCGGCAAAGGCCGCCGGCTCGCGTAGACGCTCCGGCTGCAAGACAGGCAGCCCCGCTGCCAACGCAACGTGCTTGACCGGCGAGGCCCGGCGTTCACGCCCGCGTCCGGCGGCGCGGTCGGGCTGGGTGACGACGCCGACCACCTGATAGGCCGGGTCGGCCAACAGGGCCTGTAGCGAGGGCACGGCGAAATCCGGCGTGCCCATGAACACGGTGCGGACCGGCCCGGTCACGCGCGCACCCCCGCCGTTTCGGCCTGCCCCAGCTGCAGCTTCAGCCAGGCGTCAATGAAGGGGTCAATGTCGCCGTCGAGCACAGCCGTCGTGTTGCCCGTTTCGTAGCCCGTGCGCTCGTCCTTGACCATCTGATAGGGGTGGAGGACGTAGTTGCGGATGCGGCTGCCGAAACCGGGCTTGACATACGTTCCGCGCAGCGCCGCTTCTTCGGCCTCGCGTTTTTCGAGCTCCATCTGGTAGAGCCGGGAGCGCAGGATGCGCATGGCCCGCTCGCGGTTCTGCATCTGGCTGCGCTCGGTCTGGCAGGAGACCACAATGCCCGTGGGCAGATGGGTCAGCCGCACGGCCGTGGCGTTTTTCTGCACGTTTTGGCCGCCGGGGCCACCGGCCAAGAAGACGTCCATCCGAATGTCCTCGGGTCGGATTTCGATCTCGATGTCGTCCTCGAAGATGGGCAGGACTTCGACCTGGGCAAAGGAGGTGTGACGCCGGGCATTGGCGTCGAAAGGACTGATACGCACCAGGCGATGGTTGCCCTTTTCGCCTTTCAACAAGCCGTAGGCCCAATCGCCTTCGATCTCGACCGTGGCCGTTTTGATCCCGGCCTCCTCGCCGGGGGTTATATCCGTTATTGTGGCCTTGAACCCGCGGCGCTCGGCCCAGCGGAGGTACATGCGCAGGAGCATCTCGGCCCAGTCCTGGGCCTCGGTGCCGCCCTCGCCGGCGTGAATGGTGAGGATGGCCCCGGAACGGTCGTAAGGGCCGGACAGGGCCAGCTGCAGCTCGCGTTGGGTGATGGTCTGTTCCAGAGCGGCGGCGTCCGCGGCGATGGCCTGGATGGTGGCCTCATCCTCTTCCATTTCCGCCAGGTCCAGGAGCTCCAAGGCCTCCTTGACCTGTTGCTCCAGGCGTTCCCAGCTTTCGACTTCCTCACGCAAGGAAGTCAGCCGTCGCATCACGGTTTGAGCGTGGTGCGGATCCGACCACAGATCGGGATCGGCGGCCTGTTTTTCGAGTGTTTCGAGTTGGGCGAGTTTTTGGGGCCAGTCAAAGACGCCCCCGAATGGTCCGGAGGCGTTCCTCCAGAGATTCGAGTAAGGTGCGGATTTCGCTCATCATGTGGGTAAGTTGGTGATTTGGTTATTGGAGATTGGATATTGGGTACTGGATATTGGGTACTGGATATTGGGTACTGGATATTGGTAACCAGTATCTAGTATCCAGTACCCAGTATCCAACTACTCTCGCGTTAGCGACTGTACGAATACCCAAGGGTCGAATTCGGCCAGATCGTCAATTTTTTCGCCAGTGCCGACAAAACGCACAGGCACGCCAAGCCGATCGGCAATGGCCAGGACGACGCCGCCCTTGGCCGTGCTGTCGAGTTTGGTCAAGATGACGCCGGTGACGCCTACGCTGGCGCCGAATTTTTCGGCCTGGGTGATGGCGTTCTGACCGGTTGTGGCGTCGAGGACGAGCAGGACCTCGTGGGGAGCCTTGTGCACCTGGCGCTGGGCCACGTTGCGGATTTTTTCCATCTCCTTCATCAGGTTGAAGTTCGTGTGCAGCCGCCCGGCCGTGTCAATGATCAACATGTCGTGATTCCGCTCTTGGGCGGCGCGAATGGCGTCGTACACCACGGCGCCAGGGTCGGCGCCCGGCGCATGGGCGATGACGCCCACACCGGCGCGCTGCGCCCAGACCTTGAGCTGGTCAATGGCCGCGGCGCGGAACGTATCGGCCGCCGCCACGAGGATCCGATGCCCTCGATCCCGATAGTACTTGGCCAGTTTGCCGATGCTCGTGGTCTTGCCAGAGCCATTGACGCCCACAACGAGGATGACCGTGAGCAACCGGTTGGGATTTTCGATATCAAGGGGCCGGTTATGGGCCTGGAGGATGCGCACCATCTCCTCTTCCAGCACCCGATAGGCCTCCTCGGTGCGTTTGATCCCCTCGCTGCGGACGCGATTGCGCGTCGCCTCGACCAGCTTGAGGGTCGTTTCGACGCCGACATCGCCCATGATCAGGATTTCTTCCAGCTCGTCCCACAGCCGGTCGGTGATTTCGTTGGCCTGGAACAGTTTGCCCAAACGGCCCAAAACGCCGTGGCGGGTTTTTTCCAGGCTTTGGTCAATTTTGGTTTGCTCTTCGACGGTGACGTGAGCGCGACGAAAACGGGAGAACATGAGATGGAGGCCGGCAGGGGGATGGGAGATAGGTCGGGTCCGACAGGAGGCGATCAAGAAATGGCCGCCGGAAGGTGACCTTCACGGCGTCCGTTGGCTATTATACCGCCGGTCAGAGCGGGGAGCAAGCCGACCGGCAACCGTGGGGGCTGAGGGGAGCCGTAGCTCCGGATGGCATCCGGAGAAAAGAGTTCGAGAAGCTGGGGGGAGCTCGAGGCAGCTGTAGATCCGGATGTCATCCGGAAAAGGAGTCTTTCGTCTTTCGTCCTTCGTCTTCCGTCCTTCCAGAGCGGCGATCAGGCGTCAGCCGAAAGGACAAGCGGGGCGAAAAAAAGCGTGTTCCAAGTTCCGTAATCCTCTTTACAGTTGGACGAGTTTGCGCTATACTTATGACCAACCTGGTGAAAAAATTCACTAGGCTGGTTCGAGTGCAACCGTTTCGTTTGACGTGTTCCCCGTACTCCAGGAGGGCCTATGGCCGTAACCCATGCCGCTCGTGCAGCGCCGGCCAGCTTTTTGGAGGAAGTCATGGCCGCCACGCCGGGGGGTGATCCGCGCCTCGACCGCTGCATCCAGTGTGGGACGTGCGGCGGCTCCTGCCCTTCGGCCGCGGACATGGACCACACCCCGCGGCAGCTCTTCGCCCTCATTTTCGCCGGCATGAGGGACGAGGTGCTGCGCAGCAACACACCCTGGTACTGCGTCTCCTGCTACTTCTGCATGGTGCGCTGTCCCCAAGACGTGCACATCACCGACATCATGTACACCCTGAAGCGCATGGCCATCCGCGAGGGGCTGTATCGCGAGAGCAGCGCCGCCGAGGTGCCCGCCTTCGCCGAGACCTACATTGACTACGTGGAGAACTACGGCCGCAGCTTCGAGCTGGGCCTGGCCACGCGCCATCACCTGCGCCATCATCCCCTGGGCGCGCTCAAGAAGGTCGCTTTCGGCATGGAGCTGTGGCGCAAGGGCCGCATTGACCTGACGCCCAAGCGGATCAAGAACATGGCCCAGCTGACGGCGATTTTGAACAAGGCCAAAGAGCTGGAGGCCGCCAA
>JAOADB010000223.1 GCA_026417535.1 Caldilineales bacterium | reverse complement strand
GCCGTCGAGACCATTGACATCGGCGGCGTGACCCTGCTGCGGGCCGCGGCCAAGAACTTCGAGCGGGTGACCGTGGTGGTGGACCCGGCCGATTACGAGTCGGTGCTGGCGGCTCTGGCCGCGGGCGGCCCTTCTCCCGATGAACGGCGCCGGCTGGCGCTGAAGGCCTTCCGCCATACCGCCGCCTACGATGCCGCTATCAGCGCCTATCTGACCCGGCAGGTCGAGGGCGAGACGGCTCTACCGGCCGTACTCCACCTGGTGGCCGAGCGGGTGCAGAGCCTGCGCTACGGCGAAAACCCCCATCAGGCCGCCGCGTTCTATCGCTGGCGGGGCTACGAACCGGCCTTTGTCCAGTTGCAGGGCAAGGAGCTGAGCTACAACAACCTGGGCGACCTCGACGGCGCCTGGGGCGCCGTGAGCGAGTTCGAGACCCCGGCCGTGGCCATCATCAAACACGCCAACCCCTGCGGCCTGGCCACCCACCCCGACCTGGTGACGGCCTATCACCGCGCCTATGCCTGCGACCCTGTCAGCGCCTTCGGTTCCATCATCGCCGTCAATCGGCCCGTGGACGTGGACCTGGTCGAGGCCATCGGTTCGCTTTTCGTCGAGGTGTTGGCCGCGCCCGATTTCACGCCGGCGGCGCTGGAGCGCCTCGGCCGCAAGGCCAACCTGCGGGTGATGAAACACACCGCCGCGGCCGGCTTTCCCCTACGCCTGGTCACGATTGAGGGCGGCCTGCTGGCCCAAACCCCCGATGACCGGCTCCTGAGCGAGTGCCGCGTGGTCAGCCAGCGCCCGCCCACCGAGACAGGGAGATGGCCGATCTGCTCTTCGCCTGGCGCGTGGTCAAATGGGTCAAGTCGAACGCCATCGTTTTCGCCAAAGACGCGGCCACGGTGGGCATCGGCGCCGGCCAGATGAGCCGTCTCGATGCCGTGCGCTACGCCGGGATGAAGGCGGGCGAGGCTGCCCGCGGGGCCGTCATGGCCTCCGACGCCTTTTTCCCCTTCGCCGATGGCGTCCAGCGTGCCGTCCAGGCCGGCATCACCGCCATCATCCAGCCCGGCGGCTCGGTGCGGGACGAGGAGGTCATCGCCGCGGCCGACCGCCTGGGCCTGGCGATGGTCTTCACCGGCATGCGGCATTTCCGGCATTGATGTCACACAACTCCTGCGGAGTTGTGCTACATCTTCATCCGCAACGCCGGAAAGGGGCCGGGCGCTTACGCCTGTCTTTGACAAGTTGCATTGGCACAGGTTACGATCTCGTTGTGGCTCATCCCTCATTGTTGCTGTCCGAAGTAACCAACTCAGATGTTTACCTGTAAACCGTCATTTGGTTCATTTTCTTCTGGAAAGGTAAAAAATGAGCGTATTACTCGAACAAGCTATCGCCGAATTGCAAAAACTACCTGAAGATGCTCAAGATGCTATAGCGGCCCGTTTATTAGCCGAATTGGCCGACGAAAAAGCCTGGGAGACTCGTTTTGCGGCGACCACTGATGCCCAGTGGGATCGGATGGCGGCTATGGTTCGGGCGGAAATCGCAGCCGGTGATATCGTAGCCCTTGATACGTTGTTTACAGATGCCGAGTCGCCTTAATGAAATCCGGCCTTACCAAAAGCTTCCGAAGGCGTTTCGCTCAGCTTCCACGGGACGTTCAACAACAAGCCATTCAGGCCTACACGCTCTGGCGCGTGAATCCCTATCATCCGAGCCTTCAATTCAAGCGGGTCAGTCGGCGTCAACCCATCTACTCGGTGCGCATCGGGCTTGATTTTCGTGCCTTGGGCCTAGTAGAAGCCGATCAGATCATCTGGTTTTGGATTGGTTCGCATGCCGAATACGATGAATTACTCAAGCGCCTGTGAGTGCCGTCATCCAACCCGGCGGCTCGGTGCGGGACGAGGAGGTCATCGCCGCGGCCGACCGCCTGGGCCTGGCGATGGTCTTCACCGGCATGCGGCATTTCCGGCATTGATGTCACACAACTCCTGCGGAGTTGTGCTACGCGGAGTTGTGTGACATTGCGCACAGAAACCCCAGCGCGGCGATGACGACCCGATCGCGGATGACGCCGGCCCGCACCTGAGCCTTGACCCAGGCCAGGTCCTTCCATTCGCAGCGCACCCATTCGGCCTCATCCCGCTGTTCGCGGCCGTCCCGACGGACCCCTTCGGCCAGGAAGATGTGCACCTCCATGTCTTCCAGGGCCGGGTTATCCCAGAAAACGCCGAGGAGCTGCCAGCGATCGGCCACATAGCCCGTTTCTTCGCTCAGCTCGCGGCGGGCTGCGGCCAGCGGCGTCTCGGCCGCGTCAATGAGGCCGCCGGGCAGCTGCCAGATGACCTGCCCGACCGGATAGCGGAACTCCTGTTGCAGGAGCACGCGGCCCTGTTCGTCGCGAGCCAGCACGGCGGCGCCGTGGCGATCCCGCCGGATGACGGTGTACTCGTAGTCGCGACCGTCCGGCAACCGCACCCGGTCAATATCCACCTGCAACCAGCGGTTGCGAAAGACGGTGCGGCTTTCCAGGCGATGCCAGGAGCCAAGAGGGGGGTTGGTCATGATGACCTCCTTATCCCCGCAGTCGCGCGCCCGTCGGGTCGTAGAAGGGGCCATGATGGACGCGCGCCTGCACCGGCCCCGCGTCGCGGTGGATGGTGAACACGGCGCCGGGCCGCGCGGCCAGGTCGGCCGGCAGCCAGCACAGGCCGATGGCCCTGCCCAGGGTCGGGCTATAGCGGCTGGAGGTCACCCAGCCGATGATGGCCGGCCGACCGTCGCCGTTCGGCGCCACGATCTGCAGCCCCTCCTCCGGCGTCACCCCCGGCGTGAGCACCTCGAAACCGACCAGGCGTTGCCGCAGGCCCAAGCTATTCACCCGCACCAGCGAGCGCCGGCCGAGGAAATCGGCCTTGTCGAACTTGACCGCCCAGGCCATGCCGGCCGAGAGGGGGTCGCTCATGGCGTCGGTGTCCTGGCCGATGATGATGTGGGCCTTTTCCAGCCGCAGCACCCGCTGCGCTTCGACGCCGAAGGGCCGGATGCCGAACGCGGCCCCGGCCTCGAGAAGAGCCTCCCACACATGAAGCCCGAACCCGGCCGGGCAGTGGATTTCGTAGCTCAGCTCGCCGGTGAAGCCGATGCGCAGGACACGACAGGGGACGCCAGCGATGTCGAATTGGCGGACATGGAGGTACGGGAACGCCTCGTTGCTGAGGTCGGCCGTTGTCAGCGCCTGTAACACGGCCCGCGCCTGCGGCCCGGCCAGGTTGAAGGCGGCGAAATCCTCGGTCACATCCGTGATGTGCACGCCCTGGCCCCAGCCGGCCTGCGCCCACCACTGCAGCCATTCGTAGATGGCCTCGGCGTTGCCCGTGGTGGTCGTCGTGTACCATTCCTGCTCGCCCAGCCGGGCCGTGACGCCGTCATCGAGGATCACGCCCTCGTCGTTGGCCATCAGGCCATAGCGCACCCGGCCCACGGGCAGATCGCCCATCCGGGTGGTGTAGAGCCGGTCGAGGAAGGCCGGCACGCCCGGCCCAGTCAGGCGCAACTTGCCCAGGGTGCTCACGTCAATGAGACCGACGGCCTGGCGCACGGCCAGGACCTCGGCCGTGGGGTCGCCGTAGTGCTCCGGCCGATGCCAAAGCCCGGCGACCAGCATGCGGGCGCCGTGGCGGCGATGCCACTCGTCGAGGGGCGTGCGGCGGAGGGGTTCCAGGTGCGGGCCGGCCAGCACGCCTAGCGGCACGGGCGTCATGGGCGGTCGGGCCGTGGTGACGCCGGTGGCGGCGATGGCGCGGCCCGTGGCGGCGGCGGTGAGATGGATGCTCGCCGCGGCGCACATCTTGCCCTGACACGGTCCCATGGTGACGGTGGCGTAGCGTTTGACCAGTTCCAGGCTGTCGAAGCCCTCGGCCACGGCAGTGGCGATGTCTTTGGCCGTCACGTCTTCGCAGAAACAGACGAACGCCTTGCCCGGCGTCGGCCGATAGCAGGGCGCCGGCAGGGCCGGCGCGTCATCCGCAATGGGCGCCGGGTTCGGCGTTTCCCCCAAGGCAAAGGCCGCGGCCTGCCGGCCTATCGCGGCGGCGTCGCCGCCCATCCGTCCCGTCACCCGGCCGGCGGCAAAGACGCCCGGCGGCAGTTCCTGCACGACGAACTGGCCGATTCCTTCGTCGTAGGCGATACGAGCGCCGGCCTGGTAGAGCAGACCGTTGGCCGGGGTGCTGCCGGCAGCCACCACCAACAGGTCGCAGGGGATGGCCTGGGTTGGCCGCGCCGATTCACCGCCCTCCGTCAACGGCGCCAGCCACACCCGGCGCAATGTCCCCCGTCCCTCCCCGCGCGCCACGGTATGGCCCCAAAAGACGGTCACCCCCGGCAGGGCGCGGGCCGATCCGCCATCGGGCAGGCGGGTATCGGCCAACGCCGCCACCGTCACGCCAGCGGCCAGCAGCTCGGCGGCCACGGCCCACCCCTCGTCGTTGTTCGTGACGACGACGGCCCGCTTCCCCGGTTTGACCCCGTGCCCATGGAGCAGGCGCCGCACGGCGCCGGCCAACATGATGCCGGGCAGGTCGTTGTTGGGGAAGAGCAGGGGCTGCTCATAGGCGCCTGTGGCCACGACCACGGCTTTGGCCCGCACCTTGAGCAAGCAGTTGCCCTGCATGACCGGCAGCCAGTGGTCCTCGAACCAGCCCAGGACGGTGGCCTGGGTGTAAGCGCGCAGGTTGGGCTGCACGGCGGCTTGGGCCAGCAAGGCCGCGCGTTCGGCCGCCGCCGTCTCCTCCCCGGTGATGTTCAGGCGGCCGCCCAGGGTCGGGTGTTCGTCGAACAGGGCGACATCGGCGCCGGCGCGCGCCGCGGCGATGGCCGCCTGCAGGCCCGAACGGCCGCCGCCGATGACGACGACATCGGCATGGAGGTACTTCTTGAGGGTATGGCCGGGCGGCGTCGTCGAACGCACCCGCCCCAAACCGGCGGCGCGGCGCAGGAAACGCTCGAACCACGGCCACAGCGCGCGGGGACGGATGAAGGCCTTGTAGTAGAAGCCCACGGGCAAGAACCGGTCGAGCCATCCGACCACGGCCATGAGGTCGAAGCCCAAGGAAGGCCAGGCGTTCTGCGGCTCCACCACCATTTCGGGTTCGACCAGCCGCATGCACGCGCGCACGTTGGGTTCATCGCCGACCTGAACCAGGCAGTTGGGACAGTGACCCGCGGCGCACAGCAACCCGCGCGGGCGGTGGTATTTGAAGGAACGACTGAGGACCCGCACGCCGTTGCGGGCCAGAGCCGAGGCAATGGTGTCGCCGGGTTGGGCGCGATAGACCCGCCCGGCAAAGGCGAAGTCGAAGGGCGTATCGGGGGTCATGGCGATGGCTTGGGGTGGGGACGATGCACGATGGCTGCCTTTCTATCGTCCATTGCGCGGAAGGTAGGTGCGCAGGACGGTGTTCGTGGTCGTATCCCGCTCGGCCAGGAACCACAGGCCACAGCCGCTGCGATGATACCACCATTCCTTTTGGACGCCGGCCTTGTTGGCCCGCATGTAGATGAAATCGGTCCAGGCGTCGTCGGTCACCGCCATGGGGTCGGACG
This sequence comes from Caldilineales bacterium, assembly GCA_026417535.1. Classification (GTDB taxonomy): domain Bacteria; phylum Chloroflexota; class Anaerolineae; order J102; family J102; genus SSF26. The sequence goes on along the minus strand of JAOADB010000223.1, from coordinate 668 downwards.
GGCGAGGATGGACCTCGCCGCCGTAACGGAATTCGGCGACGTTGCGCGGACCGCAGTTGGGACAGGGCAAGAGGAGCATAAGTGGACGACGATGGACGGAGGGGTTGGGCCGCCGGTGCGGGTTGCGGCGGAGGACGGGACGAAGGACGAACGACGGAGGACGGAGGGGTTGGCGCCGGGCGGGGTTCGGCCGCCGTTGCGGGTTGCGGCCGAGGGCAGGACGGAGGGGGTTCGTCGTTCGCCCTCGAAGCCGAGCTCCTCCAAGCTCCACGAAGCTCCTCAAAGCTCCTCGAAACTCCTCCAAGCTCCTTCCGCTCCCCCCTCAATGCCCCACCGAGGCGGCGCCTTTTTCGCCGACCAGGTCGCGCTCGTAGAAGCGGGCCAGGCGGAAGGGTTCGAGGAGGGCAGGGGTGCGACCGGTGGCGATCAGCTCGGCCATACGGCGGCCGCTCACCGGGCCGGCTTTGAAACCGTAGGTGCCCCAGCCCACGTCGAGCAGAAAGCCCTCGACTGGGGTAACGCCCATGATGGGGCTGTAATCGGGCGTCATGTCGCACAGACCGGCCCACTGTCGCAACAGGCGCACATGGCGCAAGGCCGGGAAGAGCTCGAGCATGTGGCCGGCGATCTCTTCGCCAAAAGCCAGAGACCCGCGCATGGAGTAGGAG
>JAOADB010000022.1 GCA_026417535.1 Caldilineales bacterium | reverse complement strand
CGTCTGGATGGACCCACGGCCATCGTCCTCACCCGGCAAGCCGTGCCCGTCCTTGGTCACGAGACCGACGGGGCCGAGCGCGGGGGGTACATCCTGAGCGAAGGCGCCGCTTCGAGCGCCGCCGAACCCCATGTCATCCTCATCGCCAGCGGCTCCGAAGTCCATTTGGCTCTGGAGGCAAGCTGCCGGCTGGCCGAACAGGGGATACGAGCGCGGGTGGTCTCCATGCCCTGCTGCGAGTTGTTCGCCGCCCAGCCGGCTGCGTACCGGGACCACGTCCTACCTCCGCACATCCGCGCCCGTGTGGCCGTCGAAGCCGGCGCGACCCTAGGCTGGGGCCAATACGTCGGTCTCGATGGCCTTGTGATCGGCCTCGATCGTTTTGGCGCCTCGGCGCCGGCCCACGTATTATTCAAGCACTTGCAGCTGACGGCGGATGCCGTTGTCGCCGCCGCCATGCGGCTTGTCAGTACGGTTTAGACCGCCATGGTCAAGCTGGCCCCTTCGATTCTCTCAGCCGATTTTGCCCAACTCGGCGCCCAGGCGCGCGAGGCCATCCTCGCCGGTGCGGATTGGCTCCATGTGGATGTCATGGACGGGCACTTTGTGCCCAACATCACCATCGGCCCCCTCATCGTCGAGGCCTTGCGGCCCTTGTGCGACGAAACCGGCGCCTGGCTCGATGTCCACCTGATGATCGAAAAGCCCGAACGCTATCTGGCCGATTTTGCCCGCGCCGGCGCCGACATCATCACCGTCCATGTCGAAACCTGTCCGCACCTGCATCGCACCGTCCAGGCCATCAAAGGGCTGGGTGTGCGGGCCGGTGTCACCCTCAACCCCGCCACATCGCTGAGCACGTTGGAGGAAATCCTGCCCGATGTGGACCTGGTGCTCATCATGTCGGTCAATCCCGGCTTTGGCGGCCAGAGCTACATCCCCGGCAGCACGGCCAAAATTCGTCGCCTGCGGGCGATGCTCGACGCCATTGGCTCAAACGCCTGGTTAGAAGTGGATGGGGGTATCAAGTTGAGCAACACGCGCGAGGTGGTGGAAGCCGGGGCTACGGCGCTGGTCGTGGGCAGTGCCATTTTCAAAGGCGATGGGGGTATCGCCGCCAACGTCGCCGCGTTTCGTCGTCAACTGACGGCAGCAGAACCAACTGCGGCGTCGGAGCAGGCGCTGGCCAGGTGATGGGGACGGTTTTCACCCCCGGAGTCGCTTTTCGCAACGAGGCCAACTATGCGCAAGTCGTTATCGTCATGTCTTCTTTCCGTCCTGGGTTTCGTGGCCGGCGGCTTGGTACTGCTCGGCCTTCTCATCCAGCTTGTCCCCTACGGCCGCAACCACACGAACCCGCCGGTACTGGCCGAACCGGCCTGGGATAGCCCGCAGACGCGGGCAACATTCTTCCGGGCCTGTGCCGATTGCCACAGCAACGAGACGGTCTGGCCCTGGTATAGCCACATTGCGCCCGTTTCCTGGTTGGTGCAACGGGATGTCGAGGAAGGGCGGCGGGCATTCAATGTCTCGGAATGGGGCCGCGGCGAAAACAAAGGGGACGACGCCGCCGAAACCGTGCAGAAAGGCACCATGCCGCCGGCCATGTACCTGCTCACCCATCCGGCAGCGCGGCTGAGCCCGGCCGAGAAACAGGCGTTTATCCAGGGGTTGCTGGCCACGTTCGGCGGTGAAGGGGGAGAAGGCGGTGGTGAAGGGGGAGTCGAAGGGAACGGGTACGAAGAAGAAGGGGATTGAAAGGCGTGTTCGTTTCCCATTTCCCGACCGTTGACCGGCGAGCAAGGGGTTGAGGGGTAGCTTGGTCAAGGTCCAACCGGGTGTCTTGGAGCACCCGGTTGGCTAAAATGCGATCGATTCCTGTATCAAGCTAAAGCAGAGAGGGGTGAGGGCTCCTAGGGCGGATAGCTCTCGCGATTTCCGAACGGACCGGCGAGATGACTGTCACAGCCGCTTCATCTGTGGGGGCGCGGGGAACGTGGTATCGAGTCGCTTCGCGAGTTCCTTCGTTCTCCGGTATTCCTCGGAAGAATCCCCCTAGCTTCCGATGGGATCACACAGCGTTAACACAGGGGTAAATTGGGTTTAACCACCACCTCCTGGCCCTCCTGTATGCTGTCGAGCAGAACGACAAACTCTTGGCTTTCTTCGTAACCGCTGTTGAGTTGAGAAAACTTCTCGCCAGGATAACGGCCGCAAGACGTCGACGCCATCTTGCGCTGCATCTTTTGCCTGCGATGAAACCCTGTCGGAACCTGGTCCATCATCGTCATCGGCCCAAGTCGTTATCGTTCTTCTTCCTACTCGATCCTTTCCGGAGGTAACCCATGACAAAATCGCTTCCCAAGCGCCTTCTCTCCGTATTCTTTGTCGTCCTGCTCCTCGGTTTGCTGCCGGCCGGGATGGCCTTCGCTCAGGACAACAGAGGCGACAAGAGCTCCAAGTTTTACGGAAATATCCAGCAAATGCCTGCGGGCACCTTGGTTGGGACCTGGGTTGTGAGCGCTCGTACAGTCAACGTCAGTCCCACCACCCGGATCGAGCAGAAGTACGGACAAGCCGTGGTCGGCGCCTATGTCGAGGTCGAGGGCTTTCAGCAGGCCGATGGCTCGATCAGCGCTACCAAGATCGAGGTCAAAAGCGGTTCCGGCAGTGGTATTGGCGGCATGAGCATCAAGTTTTACGGTACAGTAGAGGCCATGCCGGCCAATGGGCTCATCGGTGACTGGACGATCGATGGCCGCACGGTTCATGTCCTCCCCACCACAAAGCTGGAACAGAAGAAGGGCCTCTTCCGTGTCGGTGCCCATGTCGAGGTCAAAGGTCTCCAACAAACCAACGGTTCCATCAACGCCACCAAGATCGAAGTCAAACGATGATCCCCCTTTTCCTTACGAGTCGAAATAGGAGTTCCTTATGTCTCGTCAGCTTGCTCTCATGCTCACCACGGCGTTGACCGTTTTCGTGCTGGGGATCGGGGCAGCCCTGGCATGGCAGATCCAGAATCGCCCTGCTTCGGCCGATGCGACCTCGATCGAGGCCGATCCCTTGCCACCGGTCATGGTTGAAAGCCAACCGGTAACGACAACCGCACCCATGATGGCCACGGCTCCGCTGACAGACCCGGAGCGGGAAGCCCTCTACCGACAACGCATTGAAGAGGCCAATCAACGACTGCTCCAGCTCCAGGCTCAGGTCGAACAGCTCCGGGCTCAGAATGCCCAGCTCTCGCAACGAGAACACATCTACCAGCAACGGCTCGATGAAGCCAATCGCCTCTTACAACAACTTTCTACCACCAACAGCCTGGCGCAGGGTGGCTTGCCCGGCGGTCAGGCAGGAGAGATCCGTCCGATATGGCCCGGCCTGACGAATTCCGGCAGGAGTGAAGCCTACGAAGTGTTAGAGCATTTGTTCCATACCGATCAGGACGCCCATGAGGAGCACGACGCCGAGGATTGAGGCGCCTCCCGTTGCGTTCATCACAGTCAACCGTTTTTAGGAACCGATCATGACCCGCATGCCGCTCAAACTCAGCCTTGCCACCCTCTCGGTGGCCGCTATCCTGGGCAGCTGGGCCGTGTTAGCCCGACAGGATCAAACGGCCGCTACGGACAATCCGGCCGCGTCTCCAGCCGTCATGTCATCGGCAGTCACCCGTTCTTGGCCGACGCCGATGCCGATTCCTACCCTGGTGCCACCTCGGAACGGGGAAGGCGCGGCGATTTCCGATGTCGACGCCGGGTTGACGCTGCCGCCGATCCCGACGGTGACGATGCCGCAGGTGGCGATACGGCCCCAGCCCTTGGCCCGCACCCGTTCGTCGCGCTGATCCGTCCATGTTCCCGGCTTCTTGCGATTGGCTTTCTGTTTCCGGTTCCGATCCCGATAACGCCGTGCATTGCCAGACGTTTCGGGCCATGAACTGCGCGATGGCCGCCTGGGTGGCGACACCAGACCGGGTTGCCGCCATCGCCGGGTTAGAGCGGGTGCGCGAGTTGATGGCCGAAGTCGAGGCCCGGCTGAGTCGTTTCCGACCCGATAGCGAGCTGGCTTATGTCAATGCCCATGCCGGTCAACCCGTGCGCGTGAGTCCGCTCTTTTGGGAGGTGCTGGTGGAAGCCCTGACAGCGGCCGAGATGTCAGAGGGTCTCTATGACCCCACCCTCCTGGATGCCCTGGAGATGGCGGGATACACCGTCTCGTTTGAGCACCTGTCTGTCGGTACCCGTTCCGGGCGCAACCCGATGGTGCGCCCATTGTGGCCGCGGCGCTCCCGCCAGCCTTGGCGGCAGATCGAGCTGAACCCAATTGCTCGCACGGTGACATTGCCTCCCCACACACGACTCGATCTGGGCGGCATCGCCAAGGGGTGGGCGGCCGAACGGGCGGCCCAACATCTGGCCGCTCTGGGGCCATGTCTGGTGGATGCCGGAGGTGACCTGGCCGCCCGCGGCACACCACCACCGGCGGTCGCGGCACCCGGACAACCAGGATGGCCCATCGGCATCGCCGATCCGTTCCACCCCGATCGCGATCGAGCACTCCTGCTCCTCCATCGGGGAGGCGTGGCCACATCAGGGGTTGATCATCGCCACTGGTATCACAGGGGTATTCGTCAACACCATCTCATTGACCCGCGTACCGGGCGGCCGGCCGTGACCGATGTCCTCACGGCCACGGTGATCGCTCCTACGGCTACTCAGGCCGATGTTCTGGCCTCTATTGTCGTCATTTTGGGAGCTCGGGCCGGTTTGCGCCGGCTGCTTGCGACATCCAAAGTGGAAGGACTCCTCATCCGTAAGGACGGTCGTATCGAGACCACCCCTGGTTTGATGGCCTACGGATTTCGTTGGTTATGAAGGAGGTTGTATCGCCATGAACTCATCGGTTCCTACGCAGTCAGTCCAACCAGGACTCAAACGGTATCCTATCCTGCTCTTTCTGGTGGGTGCCGTTTTCGGTGGGATGGCAGTGCTGTGGGTTTCACCCCGATGGCTGCCTGACCTGGTGGCATCCTTGAACGGCGCCAACCCCAAGGCCTATTGGTATCTGGCTCGTGGATCGGGACTGGTTGCCTTTGGGCTGCTTTGGCTGACCGTTGTGTTGGGCCTCGGGATCACCAACAAGCTGGCGCGGTTGTGGCCGGGCGGCCCTGCGGCGTTGGATTGTCACCAGTTTGTCAGTGTGTTGGCATTGGCCTTTGCCGCATTTCACGGGCTTATCCTGCTTGGCGACCGCTACATGAGCTTCACCTTGGCCGATCTCGTCCTACCCTTCAGCACCGAGGGATATCGGCCGCTGTGGGTGGGGCTAGGCCAGCTCGGTTTTTATTTGGCGTTACCGGTGACCTTCAGCTTTTACATCCGTCGTCGCCTCGGTTACCGCACCTGGCGAACCTTGCACTACGCCGGTTTTATCGTATACTGGCTGATAACTCTCCATGGCATCAAGGCCGGTACCGAAACCTCTTCTCCCTTCGGGTTTGGACTCTATATCGTAACCGGTTTGAGCGTTTACTTCCTGATGGTTTATCGATTTTTGATCGCTATTCGTTCTTCAGGGACCACCCGTCACCAGGGGAAATCGGTGTCCAGAGCATGAGTCAGACACCTGTCCGTATCGTCCTCATCGAGGACGACGAAAATATTGCCGAGCCGCTGCGTTTCGGCCTCGGTCATGAGGGATACGAGGTCCACCATGCGGTTAACGGCCCGCAAGGGCTGGAAATGGTTCACTCATTGCGGCCGGACCTGGTGTTGCTCGATGTGATGTTGCCCGGCATGAGCGGTTTCACCGTCTGCCGTTTGTTACGGCAGGAATCGGTCGTGCCCATCATCATCCTGACCGCACGGGATCAAGAGATGGACCGAGTGATGGGATTGGAGCTGGGCGCTGACGATTATATCGTCAAACCTTTCAGCTTTCGGGAACTGCTGGCGCGGGTGCGGGCCATCCTACGCCGACGCGAACTCGATGCGGGACGAGAGCCTTCCCCCGGCGACCGCCTCGTAGTCGGTGATCTCGTTCTCGATCGCACGGCCCGTCAGGCCTGGCGGAATCAACGGCTTTTGGACTTACGGCCGCGGGAATTCGAGCTGCTGATGGCGCTCATGGAACAGCCCGGCAAGGCCATACCGCGGCAGGTACTCCTGGATCGGGTTTGGGGTGAGGCATGGATTGGCGACCCTCGAACTCTGGACGTGCACATTCGCTGGTTGCGCGAAAAAGTTGAAGATGATCCCTCTACACCGCGCTATATCCAAACGGTTCGAGGCTATGGCTATCGCCTGGCCGAACCCGAGACACTCGATGCGAGACTTCCTGCCGCGTAGTTTACAAGGCCGTTTGCTCGCCACCTATCTCCTGTTGGTGGTTTTGGGCTTGGGTGGGCTTGTGTTGTGGACAGGTATCCGAATGCAAGTAGCCATCATCGAGCAGGCCGAGCATGATCTGGAACTCGAAACCCTGATCATGGCCAGCGCTTTGCGTGAACCGCTGGAGAAATGGCTAGAAGGGGAATCCGAGGCGATGGAACGACCGCTACCTGCCCTTCTCGGTTCCTATGCCACAAGCTTGAACGTTCGAGTAACGCTGCTCTCTCCTGACCTGCGGGTGCTCTACAGCTCGGATCCGATGGTTACCTCAGAATACGAACATCCCCATGTCGAGTTGTTGGCCGCACGCGTCGGCCGTGAGCAGCATGACATCCGTTGGGATGAGTGGCGCCAAGAAGAACGCCTCTTCGTTGCCGCACCTGCTCTCAACGAAGACGGCGAAGCCGAGGCGATCGTCCAGCTTTCGATGCCCATGGCGCCGCTCTATGCCGAGATTCGGCAGACCTGGCTGCTCTTGGGAAGTGTGAGCCTGGCCGTTCTGCTGGCTACAGTCCTGGTGAGTGTGCTTCTGGCCCGTCAGATGGCCGGGCCCATCCTGCGTTTGACTCGGATGACCGAAGCCATGGCCGACGGGCAACTCGACCAAAATGTGGTTCCCGAAGGCCCGGATGAGATCGCCCGCTTGGGTCGGGCTTTCAACCACATGGCCGAACAGGTTCGAGAGACCTTGGCCCGTCAGCAAGCCTTTGTGGCGAACGCGGCTCACGAGTTGCGTTCCCCTTTGGCGTCCTTGCTCCTGCGGGTGGAGATGCTCCAGCAACACGGCACCGACAACCCCGAACTACGCGACCGCTATCTCCGACAAATTCGTCAGGAGATCACGGCGCTGGGAAGCCTGGTTGAGCACCTGCTCATGCTTTCGCGGCTTGATGAGGGGCGTGTTCCTGCTGCACAACCCCTGGACTTGGCGCCGCTTCTGTATGAACTGACCGATGAGATGGGAGCGCTGATCGAGGCAGCCCACCTCTCGCTGCAGGTGGAGGTCCCACCCCATTTGCCGGCAGTGGCGGCCAACCCCGAATCCATCCGCAGCGCCGTGCGCAACCTCCTTGACAACGCTATCAAGTACACTCCGGCCGGGGGGACGGTGACCCTGGCCGCCTGGGCCGAACCGGCAACCTCTCCCGCACGACCGCCGACCTCTTCACGCCGTTCGCGCAGTCTGGAGAACACCATCGGCCCGACCGTTGTCATTCAAGTGCGTGATACCGGCCAGGGCATTCCCCCCGAACATCTGCCCCACATTTTTGAGCGCTTTTATCGGGTGGAAACCACCCGCAGCCAACACCCCGGTGGAGCTGGTCTAGGGCTTTCGCTCGTGCAGGCCATCGTCACTGCCTATGGGGGGTGGATAACCGCACAAAGCGAGCCGGGACGAGGATCGGCGTTCACCCTGTATCTGCCTGTAATCGCCTGAGGGACCGCGTTGGACGAAAGACGAACAACGAAAAACGGCCAAGCCCTTTCTCCGCCGCTTCCCGTCCCGTTACCGCCGCCAGACCTCGCCTGTACGCAGCCCGCGCAGGGTGCGAAAAGCGACGGCCACCCAGAAACCGATCAGGGCCAGGAAAAGCAACACGCCTATCCCCTCGAGAACCGGCATCGTCCAAACGCGGGCCAGGGTGAGGGTGCTGACGGTGTAGGCGCCCAAGGGAAAGGTAAAGGCCCACCAGCCGATCCCATAGGGTAGGCCGTTGCGGCGATAGCGCTGCAAAAGCACGGCAGCGATGGTCAGCCACCACAGGCCAAAGCCCCATAGCGCCAGCGCGGCCAGGGCCGAAAGCACAACGACGACATCGGCATGGTCACCCCAAAAGGGCTTGCCGGCCTGGGCCAGTCGCACCAGAGCCAGGCTGCCCACCCCGATAGGCCCCAACCCGATCCACAAGGAGGGCGCCAACGCCGCCGGCGGCAGGGGATGATAGACCAGCCGACCAAAGAGCAACGCCGCCACCAACAAAAACAGGAAAAAGCCAATGCCCCAGGCGGCATAACCGGCCAGTATCAGCAAGCGGGCCATGTCCCCGCCGCTGCGCGCGGCCAGCGGGACCAGAACCAACGGAACGATGATGTTGACCACCGGCGGGATGAACCAGCCGCCGTTGGTCTGTTCGGGCCGCACCTCGTCCGCCGCGTACAAAAGGTAGATGAAAACCACGCTGAGCAGAAAAGCCAGCACGATGCCGGCCACACCCACGACGGCAACCAGGACCGTCACCACCCCTTCCGGCAAAAAGGCCGGTCCCACGGTCGCCAGGGCCGCGGCCAGCACGAGCAATCCGCCGGGGAAGGTGGCATAAAGCGCGCCGAGAACGGGATGACGCAGGTCGCTACGCGCGGCCTGCGGATACCGTTGCCAGCGCCAGACATAGGGGATGCCCAACACGAGGGTTAGGGCCAGAGCCAAACCGACAAAGAGGGCGCCTACAGCCGTCGCCGCCACCTTGAGGGCGCCCACGCTGCCCGGATTGAGCGCCGCGGCGATCCCGACGATGGCCGTGCCCATGACGGCGCCGAACCAACCGGGATGGAAAGTCATGAGGACGGATGAAGCGGTGGAGGAGGAGGGTTGGGACATAGCGGTGATGGACGTAGATGATGGACAATGGAGGATGGACGAAAAACGAAGCCGTTGGCTACAACCTGGAATTTCCGAACAGCGCAGGCAGTCGAAAGCGGCGGCGCAAGATGGCATCTCGCTCTAGGCCTTTCGTCCGTCGTCTCAGCAATCGGCCGCTGGCAGGCAGGGAAGACCCACCCGGAACGTAAGGCCGTGGAAAAGGGGGCTTATGGCCGCTTCGAGCCATCGGGGCGATCCGCGCGCCGGAAACGAGCCTGTGAGAGACGGGCGCTCGACCTCAGTTCGAAGGTTCGGGCACCACGAAACGATAGCCCACGCCGCGTTCGGTCAGGATGTACTGGGGATTACTGGGGTCTTTTTCGATTTTGCTGCGCAGATAGGCAATGTAGAGCCGCAAGAGCTGCACATCGTCCTTGTACTCGAAGCCCCAGACCTTCTGCAGCAACATTTCCGAGGGTATCACCCAATTCGGGTTTTTCACCAGATGGTACAACAGCCGCCACTCGGTGGGCCGCAAGCCGATGCGCTTGCCGTCCACGATGACCTCGCGGCGGGCGAAATCGATCTGAAGCCGATCGTCTATTCGAATGGGTTCGCTGTCCGTGACCGAGAAGCCGCCGGCTCGGCGCAATACGGCCTTGATGCGGTCGCTCAGCTCACGAGGGCTGAAAGGCTTGGTCACGTAATCATCGCTGCCGGCCGCAAAGGCCCGATGCTTGTCCTCCTCCTCGTCTTTCACCGTGAGCATGATGACAGGCACATCGGAGAACGTCCGAATCTGGCGCAGAGCCTCGTAGCCATCCATATCCGGCATCATGACATCCATGACCACGAGATCGGGCAGCTGGGTGCGTACCTTTTCCACGGCCTCCAAACCGTCGCTTGCGCTGATCACCCGAAAACCGTCGAGTTCCAGATTGTACTGGACGAACTTGATCATGCGCGGCTCATCATCCACGACGAGGATCAGTTTGCCGGCAAACGGGTTCTCACTCATGGATCGAGGCGAAGCGGTGAAAGGGACAGGACAGCCAAGCGTCGTGACGACTCAGGCCGATGATGGCTCAGGTTCCGACAGGGTTCCAGCGCAGGCAAGCGAAAGAGATAGCGCAAGATGGCATCTTGCTCTGCGTCGTCGTCCGAGCAAGCGGCCGCTGACGGGCAGGGAGGACCCATCCGGGAAGGAAGGCCATGGGCTGAGTGTGACGCGCCTTTATTGTACCACAGAGGCGATGGAAGCCGGCGGCGCGTCAAGCGGCCGTTGAGCGTCCAACCGGCCGACTCATTCATGGCCAGCGTCGGAGACGGGGAGAGGCGACGGTCCAACGCCCGCCGGCGAGGAGGTGGGCATCGTGCTCGAAGTTCGGGCTGATGCCGAAACGGGCACTGTAGCCCAGGAGCAGGCAGGGCCGCGCCGGGCACAGGAGCAGACGCGGGGCCGACATGGGGAAAGGCCGTTCGGGGAAGAGGGCCAGCGGTTGGGCGATGGGATTCGGCGCCGGCAGGCGGTCTTGCAACCAGACCAGGCCCACCCGCGTCGTGCTCCCGGCCGTCCGTTCGTAATTCAGCGCCACTACCGTCTCGCCGCCGATGGGGTCAATGGCGGGATAGGGCGCCCACTCCTGCGGCACCAGACCGGCTGCCACGGGGAAGGAGACGCCGATGAGGGGGCTGCCGGTCAGGATGCGGTCGTCCAGCCAGACCGCCCGCACGTCGCGGTTGCCGCCGGCCGTAGCCGTCCACACGGCCAGAATGGTCTGACGGTTCTGGTTGTAGGCCAGCCGCGGTTCGGTTTCGTTGGCGCTGTCGAAGGCGATATCAAAGGCGGTGTCGAGAAGCTGGGAACCCGCTACGGCCATGCCTTGAATCCGCTGACCGCGCACGTCGAAATCATCCGTGCCGAACTCGTAGGCGTAGGCCACGAGAAAATAGGCCCGTAGCAGGCTGGCGGTCACGACCGGACCCGTTTCGGTGTTTTCCAGATCCGCGGTCACGACGAAACGCGACCCGATGAGCTCGCCGCCGCCGTCGCCCAACCGATAGCGCGCGACCCGCTGCGCCCATACGTCGTCGCTGAGGGTGTACACCACCAGGAACTGCTGCGTGGCCGGCAAAAAGGCGACATCGGGTTGTTCTTCTTTCAGGATGGAGGCGGCAACGGCAAAGCTCGTCCCGCGCAGTTCGGGGCCGCTATCACCGCCGCCCGACCGACCAGCCACCCGCTGGCCGATGATGTCAATGTCGCCGCTGGGTAACCGACGTTCATAAACGACCAGAAAATCTTCATCCAACGGATTGAAGACCACCCGCGCCCGGCGCTCCGGCGCGGTGGTGGCGGCGACGGGAAACGCGGCGCCAACCCACAGGGCCGGCGTTTCCGGTTGCGCCCGCCGGGCCCACAGGTCGGTATCCCCACCCCCGGTATCCACCGACCACACGACCAGCGCCTCCCCGCGCGTGGTGTTATAGGCCACGGCTTCGAGCCGCTCCTCACGATTCGAATCGGCCACCACCACCTCGCGGGCAAAAGGGGCGGCGCCTTGGGCGGCGACGGCCTGAGCGGCGGTCAGGCTCGCTGCCAGCAACAGCCATACCCACAATGGTCTGACTTTCATGGCACGAGCTCCTCTTTCCTCAATTGGTCCACCGTCCCGGTTGGGACCGATTGACAGGACGAAAGGCAGAAAGTTACCTACCCCATTCTCGAACAGGAAAGGGTTTCTTGCAAAACCGGGTAACGGCGCAGAGTGCAATGCGACGTTTTGCGCAGAAGGGAGGATAGACTCACGGCGTTCCGCAACAGATGAACCACACCCACTGCGCATGCCCGATGCCCCTGAGGCATAGGCCAACGGACAGGACGATAGACGAGGAGGGTGTCTATCGTCTCGCGTCCATCGTCCATCATCCATGACGATGTCTGTTATAATGACGCCGTTGTTGCCCATGACGATCCCATCCCGGCCCTATGCCTCCGCTGATCCTGATCACCAACGATGACGGCATTCACTCGCCTGGGCTGCGCGCGGCCGTGGCGGCGTTGGAAGGGGTGGGCGAGCGCCTCATCGTGGCCCCCACCGAGCAGCAATCGGGCATGTCCCGCAGCCTGCCGGCCTCGTTCGACGGTCGCCTCCACGCCATCGCCTACGAGATCGGCGGCGTGAGCCTGCCGGCCTATCACCTGGCCGGTTCGCCGGCCCAGGCCGTGCTGTACGGCGTCCTGGAGATCGCGCCGCGGCTATACGACCGTTGGCCCGACCTCGTGGTCAGCGGTATCAACTACGGGGAAAATCTGGGTGGCAACACCATGATTTCCGGCACCGTGGGCGCGGCCTTGCAGGCCGGCGACATGGGCATCCGCAGCCTGGCCGTCTCGCTGGAGACGCACAAAGCCTATCACCTCAACTACGGACACGATGTGGACTGGGCGGGCGCCATGTACTGGCTGCGCTACTTTGCCCGCCTGGCGTTGAGGCCCCTGTCCTGGCCACGGGATGTGGCCGTGCTCAAGATCGATCTGCCCGCCACGGCCACACCCCAAACGCCATGGCGGCTGACCCGCCAGAGCCGTCAGCCCTATTTCGTGGCTCGCGTCGTGCCGGGTCGCGATCTGAGCGCGGCGGAACCGCTTGACTACGGGGTGACGATTGACCGGGCGCGGCTGGAGCCGCTCTCCGATATCGCCGTCTTTGCCGACGACCGGCACATCGCCGTGACCCCCCTCAGCACGGATCTGACGGCGCGGCTAGGAGGCTGCGACGATCCCACGGCCGGGTTGGCCCAATTCGAGGCCCTGTTGCGCGAACAGGGCCAGGAGACCCCGTGATGGCCGCCGAAACCGACGAACTGACCGGCCGCGCCCGTTTTCTGGATGAACAACACGTTGTCCGTTACCGCGTCCGCGTTTACATCCTGGTGCGGTTGATCGTGGACATCGTGGGGGTGATGATCGCACTGGAGATGCCCCAACGGACAGCGCTCATCCCGCTGTGGGCCATTCTGGCCCTCGACATCGCCGGCCTGCTCCTCTACGGGCTGGCCTTTGGACGCCGCCCCCAGCTCAGCACCTATCTCCAGTTGGTCTGGGCCGGCTTGCTCGTCATCGCTTTGAACTACAGTTTGGGACAGGTGGCCATCATGACCTGGCTGTTCCTCGTCCCTTTGGGTCTGGCCGGCGGCCTGATCGTCGCCCGTCCCGGGTTCAACAGCCTGGTCTCCCTCAGCCTCCTGGTCATCTTCGGCAGTTTTGCCGCTGCCGTTTATCTGCAGCGGCTTCCGCTAGAACTCGGCTTGCCCATCGAGCAGGTCCTCAGCCTGGCCTTGGCCGTCGGCGTCATCCTCATCGTCCTCAACGCGCTGGTCGAAACCTTGGTCGTCCACCTCTTTCAGACCCAGGAAATCCTGGTGCAGACCCAAGTGCAGCTCATCCAGACCCAAAGCGAGCTGGCGCAGCGGGATTCCCTGCTCTACGACGTGCAACGGGAGACCCGCCGCATCGAGCAACTCAGCGCCATCGGCCAGATCGCCCGTCAGGTCAGCAAGGCCCTGCGGGCGCCGCTCATCGCCATCCAGCGTCAGCTCAATCGTCCGGATGCCGATCTGAACCAGCCGGAGGTGCGCGCCGCCATCCAGGCCGAATTGGTCAAGGCCGAGGAGTTGCTCGGTGGGCTTGAACAGTTTGCCGGTCTCGGCGACATCCAGCCGCAAAACGTCAATCTGGATGACCTGCTCATCAACGAGCAGGCGGCCCTCCATCTGCCGCCCGGCGTCACGATTCATTTGCACATCCCGCCCATTTTGCAACCCATCCAGGCCGACCCCGACCACATCCGGCTCTTGCTGCGGCATCTGCTGCGCAACGCCGTCGAAGCCGTGGGCGAGCGGGGCGATATCTGGGTGGCGCTAGAGCCGGCGCCGGAGGGGGTGCGGATCGTCATCCGCGATAACGGACCTGGCATTCCGGCCGACCAGATCCCACGGGTGTTCGAGCCTCTGTTCACGACCAAGGCGCGCGGCTTCGGCCTAGGTCTGGCCATTTGCCTGCAGGTGGTGCGGATGCAGGGCGGCCGCATTCAGGTCGAGAGCAAGGAAGGCGAGGGCACCACGTTCACGGTGTATCTCCCGCGCGTGCCCCGCCATCTGCCCGAAGAGCTGGCCCAGGACATGGCCGGTTGAAGGGTGCGGCGCTCACCCGTGGGTTCCGGGTTCCGGCCCGGCGGCGTTTCCCTTGCGGGTGTAACGACTCAGGCCGATGACGATGATGGCTCAGGTTCCGATGGGGTCCCATCGCAGGCCGACGAAAGAGGGTAGTGCAAGAGGCATCTCGCTCTGCGTCTTTCGTCCGTGTCCCGACGAGCAGCCGCCGGCGAGAGGGGAAGGCCCATCCGGAAAGGAAGGCCGTGGGCCGAAGAGTCACTTTCGAGTTTTGGTTTGATAGGGCGAGGGGTCGAATCCGATCCAGGCGATGCCGTCCACGCCGTCAAAACGCTGCGCCATGACCGCCAGAGCCTCTTCGTTGTTGTCCACCAAGAGAAACCGCCGCCCCAGTTCCAGCGCGGCAACGCCGGTCGTGCCGCTGCCCGCAAAGAAATCGAGCACCAGGTCGCCGGGCTGCGACGAAGCCCGCAGCACGCGCCGCAGGATGCCCAACGGCTTCTGGGTGGGATAACCGGTGCGCTCGGCGCCGCCCGTGGGCACGATGGTATGCCACCAGGTATCGGTCGGCAGCTTGCCGCGGGCGGCCTTCTCCGGGCCGACCAGCCCCGGCGCCATGTAGGGGATGCGCTCGATGGCCTCGGGGTAGAACCGGTAGCGTTTCGGGTCTTTCACGTAGAAGAGGATGGTGTCGTGCTTGGGCGGCCAGCGTTTTTTGGGCCGTCCACCGTAATCATAGGCCCAGATGATCTCGTTGAGGAAGCAGCGGCGACCGAAGATGAAGTCGAGGAGCACCTTGCAGTAGTGGACCTCGCGATAATCGGCGTGAAAGTAGAGCGAGCCATGCGGCGCCAACACGCGATGGGCCTCTACCAGGCGCGGCTCCAAAAAGGCCAGGTAGTCGTCGAAGCGGTCGGCAAACTGCCGGGTGCCGATGACGATGCTGCGGTAGCGTTGCGCCTGGAAGCCCACGCGATCGCCATCCTCGGCGCGCACCGTCTTGAGTCGCGTGTGCGCCTGCACTTTACCGGTGTTGAAGGGTGGGTCAATGTAGATCAAATCCACCGATTCCGTCGGTAATGTCGGCAAAACTTGCATGTTATCGGCAAAATAGATTGTTCCAAGAATATCGTTATATTTTGTGTTATTTATCATATCTGTTTTAAATCGCTCTTTGTAGAACAACTCCTGCGGAGTTGTTCTGCATTTTACGTCGTTGGCTATCGAGACGCTATACTGAAGGTTACACACCCGTCTCATCGTTATCCCATGCCCGGCACGTACGCCCTGCTCTTTCGCCTCGACCGGCCCCTCGCCCTCACCGTCGGGCGGTTGGGCCGCGTCGTCTTGCCTGCGGCCGACCTGGTGTACGTGGGGTCGGCGCTGGGCCCGGGCGGTTGGGAGGCCCGCATGGCCCGGCATGCTCGTCGGGACAAACGGCCCCACTGGCATATTGACCATCTCACTCTGCGGGTGCAGCCCGTGCTGTGGCGACTGGAGACCGGCCCCGAACGCCGCGAATGCCGCTGGGTGCGCGAGCTATTGGCCCTGCCCGGCGCTTGGGCGCCCGTCCCCGGTTTCGGCAACGGCGATTGTCGCGAAGGCTGCCCGGCCCATCTCATCGCCCTGCCGCCGGGAGTTCTGCCGGCAGGGATGGAGCCTTGCGGAAGAGCTTGGGCGAGCTCGAGGAGCGTAGGGAAGCCCTGCTCTTCAAGCATCGGCCTCGGCTAGCCCGTCCCCTCGCCCGGCCGACCACCGGCGCGCTTGCTCAACACATAGCCCATAGCCCGGATCAACCCGGCTTCGGAGGCGGTGGGATTGGCCCGGCGCAGCAACCGTCCCAGTTTGATGCGCTTGGCTGGCTCCTGACCCGGCTTGTAAAAGCCCAGGGCCTCCAATCCGGCATGGAGGGATTCGATGGCGGCCGTCAGCTCGGCATCGGTGGCGGGCGGGTCGTCGGGGTCGATCTGGCCGGGCAAGACCGTGGTTTCGTCGAGCGCGGCCAGGCGCAGTTCGTAGGCCGTCAGCAATACGGCCTGGGCCAGATTGAGGCTGGGATAGGTCGGATCCGCGGGAATGATGAGCTGGTAGTGGGCCTGGTCCACGATCTCGTTGGGCAGGCCGAAATCCTCCCGACCGAAGAGGATGGCCGGATAGCCGACGCGGGTGTGTTCGAGGATGCTCGGCGCCAACTGGCGCGGGGTGGCCAAGCGGGGACTCAGCCGCCGACGGCGGCTGCTCGTGGCGACGATGAGGTTGCAGTCGGCCAGGGCCGGTTCCAGTGCGTCGTAGCGCTCAATCCCGGCTAGAAAACGCTCGCTGCGATGGGCTGCGGCCAAAATTCGTTCCGGTTCGAACGTCAACGGCCGCACCAATCGCAGGCGCGAAAGGCCCATGTTCATCATGGCCCGCACGACGCCGCCGATGTTATCGGAACTGCGGGGTTCGACCAGAACGATGGTGATGTGGGCCAGGGCAGGGGGTGGCAGATCGGTCATGGGCGAGACGCCTGAAGGAACCGAGAGAAACCGCATCCGTCCATCGTCCTATCGTCCTATCGTCCACTCTTGAATGCGGCCACGAGCTCGCGCGTCAGCCGGAGATAGAAATCGCCGTAGAGGCGGCCCGGTTCGATATAGGTACCCTCGACCCATTCGTTGAAGCTGTTGATCCAAAGGAGGTCGGGTTGACTGGCCAGGGCCGCGGCCAAGGTGGCGCGGTAGAAGGCTCCGTCCTCACGGGCGCGAACCCGCGGGGGTGCGGCCAACCGGACATCCTGCCGACAGGAGGCGCGCGCATCGTCCGAGCCGGGCATCAGCGTCGCCACCCACAGCTTGGGCTGCCCGGTGCGCTGTTCCCAAGCGCGCACGTTGGCTGCCCAACGCGTGGCTTTGACGTAATCGTTGGGCGACGTGGCATGGGTCACGTTGTACACCCACAGGCCGTCGAACACGCTCAAAAAGCCGGCATCGAGGCCCTCGGCAATCCACCACGAGCCGCGCGCGGGATCGACCTGCTCACGAATGGCTGCCCAAGCGGCAACGGCGCTGCCGCCGGAGCGGGGTACCCGACCGACATCGGTGAAGAAAAGGACCGGTCGGCCTTCGAGGCGAAGGAAGTTGGGATGGCTGCCGTATCGCTCCAGCACGTAGCGGATGGCCTCGACCGTATTGGCTTGAGTGGGGTTGGTGCCGGGCCAAAAGTGGCGTTGGAAGACGACGGTAGAGCGGAAATCCGTCCCCTGGGATTGGGCCAGCAGCGTGGCAAAGTTACGGTCGGTGCGCTCGCCGGGCGCAATCCATTGTACCGTGAAGCCGTCAATCCCAACGCCCAGGGCCATCTGCACGTGGCGGGCGATGGCAGCGGGGTCGTCCGAGCTGTAGGGCTGCAAGGGACGGTCGCCAGCGCTGATGTTGCAATCGTCCCAGCTGTCCAGGTCATACCAGACGAAATAGTTGGCCAGGACGAGAGGAGGCACCCGCGGTCCGGTCGCCAGCGGCGGCAAAGCGGCCGGCGCGACTGCGACCGACGCTGCGGCCTCTGCGGAACCGGTTCGCGGGCGGGGCGTGGCCGTGGGGGTGGGGGTGGCCGTCGGAGCAGGCGGCGGCGTCAGCACGGCCAGATGGACAACATGCTCGGTGCGCCAGCAACGGCGCGGCTACCCAGCCATTCATGCCGCCCTGAGTCTGTACCGCCACCCACGCGCCATCAGCCGTTTTGCCTTGCAGGATCACCGTCTCGCCGGGGCCGAGCACCGTCACCGTAGGGAAGAGGGTGGCCGGCCCGGTACGCAGGTTGGTGAGCACAGGCCCGACCTCGGCGGCGTAGGTGGGGATAGGCGTGGGGGTCGGCGTGACCGTCGGGGAGGGCGTTGGCGTGATCGTGGGCGTCGGCGTGAAGGTTGGCAGCGGCGTTCCCAGCGGCAGGTGGGGGGTGGCGGTGGGCAGCGCGGCCACGGCGTGGCGGGCGACGAACGTGGGTGTCAACGTGGGCGTGGGTGTGGGCGGCGGGGGCGGAGCCGGCCGCAGGCTGAGCAGCCACTGGATGAGGACAACCAGGGCCAGGACGAAGGCGATGAGGAGGGCGCTGCAGCTGCGGGCGCGTTGTTGATAACGACGTGACATGAGCACTCGCAAGGCGACAAAGGTGGGGGATGACCGGCGCCATTATCGCGAGGAAGGGCGTTGCTGTCCAGACCGACGGCCGGCGCAGAGCGAGGTGGTTGACGCCCGGGGCGGCCAGGCTTTCCTACAGCCGTCTCAGGTCGAGAACGAACCCAGGCGGCTCCTCTCGCAGACCACGGCCGACTCGCTCGTTTGCAGTTGTTTCCCATCTGCGAACGATTCCCGTCCCTTTCGGGTACCCCTTGAGCAACGGGTATCAGGCAGGGGTGAGGCGATGGATGAAGTCGGGCGTGCGCAGACGCCGCTCCACCACAAAGCGAATGTAGCCTGCCAGCAACCGCTCGATTTGCCGGAGCCGAACCGGTGAGAGGTCCAGACGCAGGACCGCCTCGACCGGTTGCGTCTGTAAATAGCGCAAGACCTTCAATGCGCCCACATCGAGGGCTTCGGCGTCGGACCGACCCTCGCCATGCCGGGGACACAACATGCCCCCGCGAGTCACGGCCAGGTAATTGGTCACCGGTTGTAGGGCTTCGCCGCACTCGACGCAATGGAACAGAACGGGTTGATAGCCGCTCAGGCGCAGGAGGGTCAGCTCGAACCAACGCGCCAGCAGGGCCGGACGGTCGGTCTGCTCCAAAACGTGCAATCCCTGTAGCAACAGGTCGAAAACCTCGGGGTGTTCGTCTTCCTCCTGGACAAAGGCATCCACCAGTTCGACGAAATAGAACGCATACGCCGCCCGCTCCAGGTCCTCGCGCAGCCCACGGAAGGCATAGACCGTCTCGGCCTGGGTTATCAGGTCCCACGAGCGGCCGCGGGCAATCAGCAGCTGGACGTGGGTAAACGGCTCCAGGTGGCCAGCCTTGCGACTAGCCGGCCGCCGCACCCCTTTGGCCAGCAAGGTGCGCTTGCCCAGGCCTGGCGTCATCACGGTGAGCACCCGGTCGGCCTCGCCCTGATCGCGATGCCTGAGGACGATGGCCCGCGTGCCGTAGAGCCGCTCGCGGCTCAAGCCCCACCTCCTCCACTGCCCGTTGGCAAATGTTCCGGCCCAAAGGAATCGGGCAACAAGTCGGCCACGGTGGTCAGACGCCGGTTCCCGGCCGTATCGGCAATGATGACCGTCATCGTCGGCGCAAACTCACGCATGACCTGACGACAGCTGCCGCAGGGGCTGCCGCCGTTGGACGTCACCACGGCCAAGGCCCGAAAACGGCGATGCCCTTGGGCGACGGCAGCGAACAGGGCCACCCGTTCGGCGCAACAGGTCAGCGGATATGAGGCGTTCTCGATGTTGCAACCGGTGACGATGTGACCGTCCTCGGTCAGGACGGCCGCGCCCACGGGATAGCGCGAATAGGGGACATAGGCCCGTTCGCGCGCTGCCTGTGCCGCCTGGATCAATGGGTCGAGATCGCGATCGGAAGCATTCATGGCGTTGCCTGGGGGAAATAAAAAGGGCCAATGCGCAGGCGCGTTCACGCAACCGTGTTGCCGGCTGTCGTCTCGCCCGATGGTTGTTTCAACACCACTCGCACCTGAGCGATGCGGTTATCGTTCACCGAGACGACTTCGAGCTGGGCGTCATCGAGTTCGACTTTATCGCCCACATCGGGCACCCGCTGCAAATGGGAGTAGATGACGCCGGCCAGGGTGTAGCTCTCGTCCTCATCGGTCAGGCTCAGACCCAACTCCCGATTGACATCGTCGATGTTGGCACGACCGCTGATCAGATAGACCTGCGGTTCGACTTGCTGGATGAGCGGCGCTTCGAAGTCGTACTCGTCTTGGATTTCGCCGACGATCTCTTCGAGCAGGTCTTCGATGGTGACAATCCCGGCCGTACCGCCGTATTCGTCCACGACGATGGCCAGATGGGTCTTTTTATGTTGCAATTCGCTCAGCAGATCGCCCACGAGGGCCGATTCGGGAACAAAATAGGGTTTGCGCATGAGCTCACGCAGTGCGAAGCCGGATTTGCCCTCGAGAAACCGGGCGCGGAAATGGGTGAGGAGGTCCTTGGCGTAGAGCACGCCGACGATACGGTCAATGGTATCCTCGTAGACGGGGATGCGCGAGTGTCCGGACGTGACACACACATCGAGAGCTTCTTCGAGGGTGGCATCAACGGGCAGGGCTACGACATCCACACGGGGCACCATGACCTCAGCCACGGTTTTATCGCCCAAGCGGACGATGCCATCAATCATCTCCCGTTCGTCCTCCTCGATGAGCGGTTCTTCGGCGCCGAAACGTAACAGCAAGCGCAAGCCCTCCTCGGTCAACAGGATAGACCGGACCGACAACGTATCGGCCGGTTCAAGACGACGCGCGCGGCGCCAAACCGGCCAGATGAGAGGAGCGATAAGGATCAGGAGCCAACGCAACGGACGGGCCAGGCGCAGCGCCTGTCCAGAGGTTGGCGCAAGGCCAGCGCGCGCATTTCGACCCGCACGAACAAAAGGAGCAGCACCGACAGCAGGAGCCATCCGATCAGCCAGAGCTCACCCCACGCCCCGGCACGAACACTCCAGGTGACTGCGCCGGCCACGGTGATCGTCGCCAGGGTACGCAAAACGGTAAAGCCCGTCAGCAACCGATCGGCGTCCTTGAGCAAATGGGTGACGGTCAGGGCGGCGGGTACGCCGGCCTCGGTCAGACGGCGCAGTTGGGAACGGTCCAATGTGGCCAGCGCCATTTCGGCCAGGGCCACGAATCCACTGACGAATACGGCTAGGAGCCACAGAAGCCATGCCGACCCTATGGTGATGTCCATACCAAGAGGAGATCGATACCGAAAAAACAACGCGGCCCAGCAGTGCCTGATAGCGAACCGACGGGCCGGCCGGGAAAGAAAACACTCAGCAAAAAGATACCACAAGACGCCCCTGACGGCAATCGTCGTCGCTGCCCACCGTCCATCCTGCAAAGAATGGCCGATATTAGCTTCGAGAGTGGGCGGAACTCACCGGACACAGGCGGCGATCCGGCCGAGTTCCGCTATGGTGACGGTGAAACGGCCAGGACGGTCACCTTGTCGGCCCGTTTGGAGGCCTGATCCAGGTTTGTCCCCTGCCCAATATGCTCAACGGCAATCTCGCGTACTTGACTTTTTGTCAAAGTTTTGTCAAGATATTGACAACGATTTCTACTCCCAACCACCCAACCCATTCACGGACTATGACAACCCTGACCTCCCCTTCCCTTGCCACGACCCATGAAGGCCGTCGGCTGCTGCCCTTCCTCAACGTTCTCTTCTTCGTCCTCACGCTCCTGGTCAACGGCCTGTCGAGCGTCGGCCTGCTCAACGGCCGCACCCCGGCCGAGATCTCCGATTCGCTGCCGAGCTTTTTCACTCCAGCCAACTTCACCTTCGCCATTTGGAGCGTCATTTACCTGGGTCTGAGCAGCTTCATCGTCTATCAGGCCCTGCCGTCGCAGCGCGCCAACCCCCAGCTGGCCGGCATCGGCCCTTGGTTCATCCTGGCCTCGCTGGGCAACATGGGGTGGATTTTCGCTTGGCATTGGGGCTACTACGTCCTCACCGTGCCCCTCATGCTGCTCCTGCTGGTGGCCTTGATGGTCATCTACGTGCGCTTGGGCATTGGCTTGCCGGCGGCGCAGCGGCCTTATCCCGTCACCCGGGCGGACCGCTGGTTCATCCACACCCCGTTTAGCCTGTATCTGGCCTGGATCACGGTAGCCAACATCGCCAACGCCGCTACGACCCTGGTTTCTCTCGGTTGGGACGGGTTCGGTCTCCCCGGGCCGGTCTGGGCGGCGATCCTGGTCGTGACCGCCGGTCTCGTGACGGTTCTCGTGCTGCGTCGGCGCACCGATTACGCCTTTGCCGGCGTCATTCTATGGGCGCTCCTCGGCATCTTCGCCAAGCAAGGCACTGAAACGGTCATCGCCGTCGCTGTCGCCATCGCCGCCATCCTTATCATCGGCGCCCTGATTTTGTCAACATTCCGGTCGCGAATGGCACAGATGACCCCAAAATCCTAAAATGACCAGTCACCAGTTTCCAGTCACCAATTACTAAACCATCCCTCCTATGCCATCCCATCGCCTTGCCCTCTTCGGCGCGACCGGCGGCACCGGCCGCCAAATCGTCACCCAAGCCCTGGAAGCCGGCCATACGGTACAGGCCCTCGTCCGTGACCCGGCGCGATTAGCCGTTCATCATCCCCGGCTTCACGTCATCACCGGCAACGTGCTCGACCCCGACGCCGTCGAGCGCACCATCACCGGCGCCGATGCCGTCATCGTCACCCTGGGAAACACGGCCAACAACCCCGATTGGATCGTCTCGGAAGGGACAAAGGTCATCGTGGCCGCCATGCACAAGCTGGGCGTGCGACGTCTGATCGTCATCTCCTCCCTGGGCGTTGGCGATAGCCGCGACCAGGTGCCAGGCTTCTTCAAAGTGTTGATGAAAACGGCCCTGAAGAAGCCGATGGAAGACAAGGAGCGCCAGGAGCAGATCGTTACGGCCAGTGGCCTCGATTGGACCATCGTCCGGCCGGGCGGTCTCACGAATGGGCCTCGCACGGGGCGCTATCGCGCCGGACTCGATCGAAGCATCGTGGCGGGTCAGGTCAGTCGGGCCGATGTGGCCGAGTTTGTCCTGCGCCAACTCGACGACCTGACCTACCTGCACAAAGCGCCTGCGATTACCTGAACCGGTTTGGCGCGGCGGCCCATCCTGGGGTAAAAAGCCTCCCATCATGAAACCCATCGCCCTCCTTGTCTTCGCCGCGCTCGTGGTGGCCTGCGTCGCTGGACCGACGCCGACGCGTGTGCCCACACCCACGATCGCTCCGGCGACGGTACTCACACCCGCGCCGTCGCCCTCGCCCACTCCGCTCCCCTCGCCGACTTCGCCTGCGCCATCGCCCGCCCTACCGCCCCCCTCGCCGACCCCACCCTCGCCGACGGCGACACCATCACCCTCGCCCACGGCATCCGCCATACCGTCGGCCACCTCCATCCGGTTAGAGCCTTTCGTCACGGCGCCGGCGCCCATCACCTACCTGACCCATGCCGGCGACGGCAGTGGCCGCTTGTTCCTGGTCGAAAAGGCCGGCCGGATTCACATCGTCGCCGAGGGTCGGATTCGCCCGACACCGTTTCTCGATATCCGCGACCGGGTGGATGCCGAAGCCTCGGAACGAGGGCTGCTGAGCGTGGCCTTTCCGCCGGACTACGCCGCCACCGGTGTTTTTTATGTCAACTACACAGCCCGAGGCGGCGGCGATACCGTAGTGGCTCGCTATCGCCTAAGTGCCGACCCCGATCGGGCCGACCCGGCTTCGGAGCAGGTCATCCTGCGCATCGCCCAACCGGCGGCCAACCATAACGGCGGCCAGCTTCAATTCGGACCCGACGGCTATCTGTACGTGGGCATGGGCGACGGCGGCGCGGCCGGCGACCCCTGGGACAACGCCGAGAACCTGCAGGTGCTTTTGGGCAAGCTGCTGCGACTGGATGTACAGCCCCGCAACGAACCCGGCTTCACCTACGCCATCCCGCCGGATAACCCTTTCGTAGGTCGGGGCGCGGGCGAAATCTGGGCCTACGGCCTGCGCAACCCCTGGCGTTTCAGTTTCGACCGACTGACCGGCGATCTCTACATCGCCGATGTGGGCCAGAATCGCTGGGAGGAGGTGCATGTCGTGCCGGCGGGCAGTCTCGGCGGGCAACATTTCGGCTGGGACACTCTGGAGGGCAGTCATTGCTTCGAACCCCCTCGCGATTGCGATCCGAGGGGCAAGGTTCTTCCCGTCACTGAGTACGGTCACGACTTAGGTTGCTCGATCACCGGGGGTTATGTCTATCGCGGGGAGCGATATCCCACCCTCCGGGGCATGTACCTGTTCGGCGACTTCTGCAGCGGTCTGATCTGGGGGCTGTTCCGTAACCACGAAGACGCCTGGGAGACCCGACAGCTGCTGGCTTCGCGGGTCAACATCGCCTCGTTCGGCGAGGACGAGGCCGGCGAGCTGTACGTGCTCGACTTGGGCGGTGAGGTGTACCGCGTGGTGGGCGAATAGGACGTGGACGATGGAGATGTTCGCTCCCTTTTATCTCCGCTCCGCCGTCGTTCGTTCAGCATCACCTGCGGACATCGGCCTGAGTCGTGACGGGATTCGTTTGTCTTACCCCATTGCCGTCATGGCTTCGGGCCAGTAGCCTTCGAGATAGGCATGCCAGAACAGGCGGGCGGCTACGGCCCGCCAAGGGCGCCAAGGCTCGGCCAACCGTTCCATTTCGGCGGGCGAGGGTCGCCGAGGCCATTGCAGGGCCGTTTGTACGGCCGTGGCCAGGGCCAAGTCGTCCGCTGGCCACACATCGGGCCGCAGCAGGGCCTCGAGGAGATAGACCGTGGCCGTCCAGCGGCCGATGCCCTTGAGCCGCGTCAGAATGTGCAGCGCCTCCTCGTCATCCAAGTCGGCCAAAACCTCTAGGTTCAGCGCCCCTGTCAGCAAGGCCTGGGCCAATTCGCGACCGTAGGCCGTTTTTTGCCGACTGAACCCAATGGTCCGTAGGGTGGCATCGTCCAGGGCCAAAAATGTTGCTGGGGTGAGGGGATCGGCCAGAGCCCGCAAACGCCGAAACGCGGCCTGCGCCGAGGCCAGGGAGACCTGTTGTTCGAGGATGATGGCGAGAAGGGTGGCAAAACCGGGCGGTCGTTGCCACAACGGCGGCGGGCCGTGGGCGGCAACGATGGCGGCGAGATGGGGATCGCGAGAGGCTAACACCTGCACGGCATGGCTCAGTCGGGCGGCGTCGAGGGGCTGTCGGCGTTGCCAGGCGCGAGCGGCATCCAAAACGGCCGTGATGAACGCTGCTTTACCCTCCAAATAGGCATCCCGATCGTTGGGATGACGCTGTGCCAGCTCGCGTTTCAGGGCTGCGTAGCGTTGCGCCTCGTCCGGATGGCTCCGCAGGTAATCGCGAAACAGGAGGTGTTCCTCCCATTGGCGACTGCCAATCTCGGTGATGTGCAGATGATGGGTGGTAGGATGACCCCGGCGCAGGAAATGGCGCCGCGGGATGCCGTTTTCGCCCAGGTACTCGTAGCCCAACCGCTCCAACAAGGGCACACAAGCCGCCGCCTCTTCAAAGCGTTGTACGGCCACGCCGATATCGAGGATGGGTTTGGCAGGGATACCGGGGATGGCCGTGCTGCCGATGTGCTCGATGGCGAGGGCGTATGGGCCAAGGGCCTCGCGCAACCGGGCCGCCTCGGCGGCGAAAGCGACGGCCCAACGGGGGTCGTAGTGAGCCAAGCGCACTCGATTTGCTTCGAGTCCGAGGGGCTCGCCCATCGGATGGGTACGGATAGATATTTCAGCGCTGGCGATAGACGGCGCGGAGTTCCTCCGGGGTGGCGACCACCCTGAGGTGTTCGAGCACCCGTTGCAACACGCCCACATCGGTGATGGCGATGATTTCGGGCAGCAGCTGGGCCCCGGCCAGACCGAAGCGCATTTCCAGCCCGATGCTGATGGCCTGGAGCAGCCCGGTGCGCAGACCCTCGGCCAGGCCCTCCTGCCGACCGCGTTCGAGACCCTCGCGCAGGCCCTGTTCGAGACCTTCGCGCAGGCCCTGTTCGAGACCTTCGCGCAGGCCCTGTTCGAGACCTTCTTTCAGACCCCGTTCGAGGCCTTCTTTCAGGCCGCGCTCGAGACCTTCCTCCAGAC
>JAOADB010000222.1 GCA_026417535.1 Caldilineales bacterium | reverse complement strand
AGATGTGTATAAGAGACAGCGCTTCATCGGAGGCTGAGCCATGGCGCGTCGTCTATCGAATCAGCTCTGGGCGCAGCCATTGTTGATGCTGCTGTTGCTGTTGGGGCCGCCCCTGTTGTGGCTGGGCGTCATCTACCTCGGCTCGTTGTTCATGCTGCTCATCCAGAGTTTCTACTATCTGGATGATTTCACCGGGCTGATCGTGCGGCAATTCAGCCTGCGCACCTACGCCACCCTCTTCACCCGCGCCAATCTCGACATTTTCTTGCGCACGGCCGGCATGGCGGCTGCCGTCACCGTGGCCGCGGCCATCCTGGCCTTTCCGCTGGCCTATTACATGGCCCGCTACGCGCCTCGCCGACTGCGCCCTTGGCTCTACCTGGCCGTCATGCTGCCCCTGTGGTCGAGTTACCTGGTCAAGGTCTATGCCTGGAAGCTCATCCTGGCCAAAGAGGGCATCATCAGCTGGCTGGCCGCCCAACTGGGCCTGACCGGGCTGCTGGAAGGGCTGTTGGCCATCCCCCGCCTTGGCGGACCGTCGCTCTCCATTTCGCCGCTGGGGATGTTCGTGGTTTTCGTCTATGTGTGGCTGCCCTACATGGTGCTCCCCGTCCTAGCTGCGCTGGAACGGGTGCCGCCTTCGTTGCTCGAAGCCTCGGCCGACTTGGGCGCACGGCCGGGTGAAACCTTCCGGCACGTGACCCTCCCCCTGGCCTTTCCCGGCGTTGTCGCTGGCTCCATTTTCACCTTTTCCCTCACCCTGGGCGATTTCGTCGTGCCCACTGTCCTGGGCAATTCGGCCTTCTTCATCGGTCAGGCCGTCCTCACCCTGCAGGGCACGGCCGGCAATCTCCCTCTGGCCGCAGCCATGACCATGGGCCCTATCGTCATCATGAGCGTGTATCTGCTCATTGCCCGTCGTCTCGGCGCTTTCGAGGCTTTGTAACCGCTTTGCCATGTCCGACCAACGTGCTTCCCTCTGGCTCAAGCTGGCCGCCATCGGCGTGGTGCTCTTTCTCAACCTGCCGGTGTGGATCATCGCCGTCTATGCCTTTACCACCGACGAGGCGGCCTATACCTTTCCCCTGCCCGGCGTGACGACGCGCTGGTTTGCCGTGGCCTGGGAACGAGTGGACATGTGGCAGGCGTTGTGGCTCTCGGTGCGGGTGGCGCTGATGGCCACCCTGATCGCCATGATTTTGGGCACCCTGGCCGCGGCGGCCATGGCCCGCACCCGCTTCTTCGGCCGCGAGACCATCACCCTTCTGCTCATCCTGCCCATCGCCCTGCCCGGTATCGTCACGGGCATCGCCCTGCGCTCGACCATCAGCAGTTTTGCCATCCCCTTCAGTTTCTGGACCATTGTCGTCGGCCACGCCACCTTTTGCGTCATCATCGTCTACAACAACGTCGTGGCCCGCTTCCGCCGCACCTCCTGGTCGCTGGTCGAGGCCTCGATGGACTTGGGCGCCGACGGCTTTCAGACCTTTCGTTATGTCATCTTGCCGCTCATCGCCACGGCGCTGTTGGCCGGGGGAATGCTCGCCTTTGCCCTTTCCTTCGACGAAATCATCGTCACGACCTTTACTGCCGGCCAACAATCCACCCTGCCCATCTGGATTTTCAGCCAGCTCACGCGCCCGCGCGACCGGCCGGTGACGAACGTCGTGGCCCTGTTCGTCATCCTCATCACCACCGTCCCCATTCTCCTGGCCTATCGGCTCTCGACCGGCGCCGGCGAAGAGCGGATGCACGGCCGCGGAGGGTGAGGGCCCATCCCGTTCGGACTATTTGGGGCTAGCCGGTCACCGCGGCGGGGACCGGCATCCGCGCCAGCAAGCCGCGGTCGGTCAGCACTTGTAGCAGTGCGGCCTGAACCGCCTCCGGCGGCTGCGTGCCGTCAATCTCGGCCAAGACCCCTTTGGCAAAGTAGTAGCCGATGAGCGGCGCCGTCTGCTTGTAGTACACGTAGAGGCGCTTTTCGACGGTTTCCGGCCGGTCGTCGTCCCGCTGATAGAGCTCGCCGCCGTCGGCATCGCACACGCCCGGTTGCTTGGGCGGGTTGAACTCGATGTGATAGATCGCGCCGCAGAGCCGACAGGTGCGCCGGCCCGTGATGCGCCGCATGACCTCCTCGTCGGAGACGGCGAACAACGGCGCCAGACTCACCCCGCCGCGGTCGGCCAGCATGGCTTCGAGGGCAACCACCTGGGCCAGATTGCGGGGAAAGCCGTCAAGAATGGCGCCGCAGGCGGCATCGGATTGGGCCAGGCGGTCGGCCACCATGTCCACAGTCACGCCATCGGGTACCAGCTCGCCCCTGTCCATGTACTGCCGGGCGAGAAGCCCCAAAGGCGTGTTGTTCTTGAGATGATGACGGAACAGGTCGCCGGTCGAAACGTGCGGCAGGCCGATCCGCTCGTGCAAGAGCCGCGCCTGCGTGCCTTTGCCGGAACCGGGCGGACCGAGGAAGACCAGAAACAGCGGAGGATTAGCCATAGGACGAGTGAACTTCATCGGCAGCTCTCGTCGTTGAGAGGAAGATACAGACGGCACTTTAGCACGGTCCGGCAGGAGGGACCAAATGGACAGGGGTGCCTTTGCGCGCTGCATCACAAAGGAGGCAAGAACGACACCGTCGTCTCCCCGGCCGACGCCGATGGGAAACTGTTCGGAGGAACGCGGTGGACGGGTGAAAGCAGGGGAGTCACTACTCAGGCCGATGACGAGGTCGTGGGCTGAGTCGTGACCCATCGCACTTCTGGGCGGAACGGTCGGGCTATCTCGTGAAAGGCCCTGCGGGCTTGGGCGAAGAACCCGGAGGGATTCCCTGGCGTAACCGGACGGTTCACCGTCCGGCAGTCTGCGCGATGGCTGCGCCATGCCCTCGACCGATGCCCTTTTTATGGTAGAATGGCGGCGCGAATTCGCCGTTCTCGTTTTTCCCAAACTTTTGCCATGCAACCTGTTATCGAACTTCTCGTCCACATCACCCACGAGGCCGGCGTCAAGGTCGGCGGCATCGGCGCCGTGCTCGACGGCCTGCTCGGCGCGCAGGCCTATCAAGGGGCGGTCGGCCGCAGCATCGTCGTCGGACCCCTCAACGTCCACAACTCCGTCGAAATGGAGCGCCTGTTCGACCCGCGCAACGGTCTCAAGCTCCGTTATGCCGCCGAGCTGGGGGTTGACACCCTTCCGCCCGGACTGTCCCAAGCCTTTCGGGACATCGAAACGGCCTACGGGGTACGGCTGCTGTACGGCAAACGCCCCTTCCGCAGCTACGAACACGAAGTCTTGTTGGTGGATGTCTCCCGCATTCACGCCGACCGGAGCAACGGCTTCAAATACTTCCTGTGGAATCGGTTCGGCCTCGATTGCAGCCGTTACGAATACGACCCCGAATTCCGCCTCTTCGTCGAGCTGGCCGAGCCGGCCTATGCCGCGCTCTACCATCTCGCGGCCGGGGTCAAGGGGCCGCGCGTGCTCCTGGCCCACGAGTGGATGGGCATGCCTCTGGTCATGGCGGCGTTGATCCGGGATCCGCATCTTTGGCGCACGGCCTTTTACGCCCACGAGGTGGCTACGGCTCGCTTGCTGGTCGAAGAACACCCTGGCCACGACACGCGTTTCTATAACGCCCTGACCCTGGCCCGTCAACAGGGACACACCCTCGATACCGTGTTCGGCGACCAGAACCACTACTACAAGCACGCGCTCATCCAGCGGGCCGCGGCCTGCGATGCCATCCTGGCCGTGGGCGACTGGGTGGTGGAAGAGCTGCGTTTTCTAGGCGGGGCTTTCACCTGGAAACCGATCGATCTGGTTTACAACGGCGTGCCGAGCTTTCCCGTCAGTCTGGCCGACAAGAAGCGCAGCAAGGCGCTCCTGCAAACCTATGCGCGCAACCTGTTGGGCTATACGCCCGATTTCATCTTCACCCACGTCACCCGCTTCGTGACCAGCAAGGCCCTATGGCGCGATCTGCGCGTGCTGGGCCATCTCGATGCCATGCTCGCCGCCGCCGGCAAGAGCGCCGTTCTGTTTGTGCTCTCCAGCTTCGAGCCGAGCGGCCGCACCTCGGCCCAGGTCTTCGCCTGGGAACAGGCCTACGGCTGGCCGGTGGGCCATCGCGCCGACAACGGCGACCTCCTTGGCCTGGAGGTGCCCTTTTACTTTGAGGGTATCGAACCGTTCAACCGCGGCAGCCGGGCGGTCAAGGCCGTGCTGGTCAATCAGTTCGGCTGGAGCCGTGATCGCTGTGGTACGCGCATGCCCGCCGAGATGACCTTCATGGACCTGCGCAAGGGCGCCGATGTCGAGTTCGGCCAGAGCATCTACGAACCCTTTGGCATCGCCCAGGTCGAACCCCTCAGCTTCGGCGCGCTCTGCGTGCCCTCGAATGTGTGCGGCTGTGTGGGTTTTGTCCGGCGGGTGACCGAAGACATGCCCGATTTCGCCAATGTCATCGTTGCCGATTACGTGACCCCGCCGTCCGACTGGCATTTCGCCTCGCCCTGGGATGCCCTGCGCATTGACCGCTACGGCCGTGACCTCATCGAGATCGCCAACAGCCGTCGGGTCGCCGAGACCATCGCCGCCCGTCTGCCCCTGACCGATGCCGAAACGGAGGCCCTGCTGGCGGCCGGCCAAACGATAGGCGCCCGCATGAGCTGGGAGGTCGTCGTGCGCGACTATCTGATCCCGGCCCTGCAGCGCACGCTGACCGCTTCGTCCTGACGCATCTTCTGTATGCGCTCTTTCCGCCGAACCGTTTGCGCTCGCCTGCGCTCGATCGTAGCCGCGGGCGTGCTCATACCGGTCATCGGGGCGACAGGCATCGCCTGGCTGGCCTATCTCGATGTCAGCCTGCGCTATCGCCACGCCATCGTCACCCCCGACAAGGCGCCGGAACGCCCTGTGGCCATCGTCTTCGGCGCGGGAGTCTATCCCGGCGGCCGGCTGAGTCCGGTGCTGGCCGACCGAATGCGCACGGCCATCGCCCTTTACGAAGCCGGCAAGGTGCGCAAATTGCTGCTCAGCGGCGACAACCGTTTCATCGAGTACAACGAACCCGCAGCCATGGCGGCCTTTGCCCGCAATCAGGGCCTGCCCGAGACGGCGTTGGCCTATGACTACGCCGGTCGGCGCACCTACGATACCTGCTGGCGTGCCCGCCACATTTTTGGCCAGGACTCCGTTTTGCTCGTCAGCCAGGGTTTTCACCTGCCTCGGGCGGTCTATCTGTGCCGGCAGCTGGGGGTGGATGCTGTCGGCGTCGTGGCCGACAGGCGCTTCTACTCCCGCATGCCGTTCTGGATGATGCGCGAGGCCCTGGCGCGGGTTCAGGCCTGGTTCGATGTCCATCTGCTCCATCCCCAACCGGTGGGCGGCGAGCCCATTGACATTTTTGCCCCCGATTACCGGGGCGACAACGACGCCTCTGTTGCCCAACGCCTGCGGCCATGAAGATTTACACGAAAACCGGCGACCTCGGCACCACGGCCCTTTTCGGCGGCGGCCGGGTACCCAAATACCATCGACGCGTGGCGGCCTACGGCGCCGTGGATGAGACCAACGCCGTCCTCGGCCTGGCCGTGGCCCTTTGCACCGACCCCGACCTGCGGCAGAAACTGGAGCGCGTGCAGGCCGAGCTGTTCGAGGTCGGCGCTGACCTGGCCACACCGCTCGACGCCAAGACGAGCTACGTCGTGCGGATTCAGGAAACCAGCATTGCCCGGCTCGAACAGGAAATTGACGCTTGGGAAGCGGAACTCCCGCCTCTGCAGCACTTCATCCTCCCCGGCGGCTCGCCTCTCGGCGCCACCCTGCACATGGCCCGCACGGTCTGTCGCCGGGCCGAGCGCGATGTGGCGGCTTTGGCCGCGCAAGAACCGCTGCAACCGGCCACCCAACGCTATCTCAACCGCCTGAGCGATTGGCTCTTTGTCCTGGCCCGTCTGGTCAACCATCGTCAGGGCCAGATCGAAACGCCCTGGAAACCGCCCCTTCGCCCCGATGTCCCGTCGTCTTGAGGATGGCCTATGCCGTTACCGACCCGTACCGAAGTTTGGGACTTGGTTTGCTCCTGGATCACCAACGAGGGCCTGCGCAAGCACGTCCTGTCCGTCGAGGCCGCCATGCGCGCCTATGCCCGTCGCTACGGCGAAGACGAAGACCTGTGGGGCATCACGGCGCTGGTCCACGACCTCGACTACGAGCGCTATCCCGACATGGACGACCCTGTGAACGGGCATCC
>JAOADB010000221.1 GCA_026417535.1 Caldilineales bacterium | reverse complement strand
GCGGATTCACCGCGCCCTGCACGTAGCCGGTCACGGCCAGGATTTCTTCGGCCGAAGCGAAGGTCAGGCGTTTCCACTCGCCGGGCAACGCCTGACGCACGGCCTGCGGGTCCAGGCGCATATGGCCGAGCACACAGGCCATGACATAGCGCCGCGGCTCGGCCTTTTCGCGCAGCAGGATGGACTTGACCATCTCCTCCTTGATCACCCCCCGCTGCCGTGCCGCCGCTTCCACCGTAAAGACGGGTTCATCGTGTGGCAACAGCCGGTAGGGCACGCCGTGGGCTTCGAGCAGGGCGATGACTTTGGTCGTCATAGTTCGGCCGTCAGAGCAGGCCGCGTTTGATCAGGACGAGTTTTTTGGCCGTTTCCACGGCCACGGCCGCGTCGCGGCAATAGGCGTCGGCACCGATCTCCTCGGCAAAGGCCTCGTTGAGCGGCGCGCCGCCCACGAGCACGATCAGGTTCTGGCGGATACCGCGCTCGACCAACGCGTCGATCACGACCTTCATGTAGGGCATGGTCGTCGTCAACAGCGCGCTCATGCCGAGCAGGTCGGGTTTGTGCTCCTCGATGGCGGCCAAGAACTGCTCCACCGAGACGTTGATGCCCAGGTTGATGACCTCGAACCCGGCGCCCTCCATCATCATCGCCACCAGGTTCTTGCCGATATCGTGGATATCGCCTTTGACCGTGCCGATGACCATCGTCCCGATCTTGGGCGCGCCCGTCTCGGCCAACAGCGGCCGCAGCACGTTCATCCCGGCCTTCATGGCATTGGCGGCCATGAGCACCTCGGGCACGAAGAGGACGCCATCGCGGAAGTCAACGCCGACGATGTCCATGCCGGCCACCAACCCTTGGGTGAGGACATCGTAGGGCGCCATGCCGCGATCCAGAGCCTCCTGAACTTCGGCCACGATTTCGGCTTGCAGGCCATCGTACAGGTCTTCTTGCATCAGTTGCAACAGTTCTTCAGTTTCTAACGCTTTGAGATCGATTTCGTCGCTCATAGGGGCTTCATAGTGGTGATTGGGTGTTGGGTGATGAGGATTGGATACTGGATACTGGATAATGGATACTGGTGATTGATTATCGCAACTTATGACTGATAATCGGTAATTGATTGGTGAGCGATGCAAAACTACATATTACGCAAAATATACCCAATAACTAATAATCGATAACCAGTACCCAATACCCAGTAACCAGTATCCAATAAAAACCAGTTACTTCTTCAGCCGCGCCATCTCCGGGTCGAAGAGGGGTTCGCGGGTGACGACGGCCCGCAGACGGCAGCCGAAATAGGCGATGTCCACTTCAGTGCCCTCGGCGCTGTACGCCACCGGCAGATAGCCGTAGGCGATGAAGCGGCCGACGCTGTAACCGTAGTTGGCGCTGGTCACATAGCCCAGGCAGGTCTCACCGGCCAGGATAGGCTCCTTGCCCAGCACGACCGCCTCGGGGTCTTGCAGGGTCAGACAGCACAGCTTGCGGCGCAGTCCCTCGGTCCGACGGCGCAGCAGCGCCTCGCGGCCGAGAAAATCCCCCTTGTCCGTCCGCACGGCCCAGCTTAGCCCGGCTTCATCGGGCGTGTACTCGGTATGGATGTCGCTGCCCCACAGCCGGTAGCCCTTCTCCAGGCGTAGCGAATCGAAGGCGCCGCCTCCAGCCGCGATCAGTCCGTGCGGCCGCCCGGCCTCCCACAGCACATCCCACAACCGCAGCCCGTACTCGGTGCGGACGTAAATCTCCCAGCCTAGCTCGCCCACGTAGGAAACGCGCAGCGCCAGAGCCGGGATGTGGTCAATGAACAGCGAGCGCGCCGTGAAGTAGGGGAAGGCATCGTTGCTCACGTCGTCATCGGTGACGGCCTGAAGAATGGCCCGCGCCTGCGGCCCCCACAGCCCTACGGCGGCGTACTGCGAGCTGACATCGTGGATGACCACCGAGCCATCGCGCGGGGCATGGCGTCGCAGCCAGGCCAGGTCGCTCATGCCCGTCCCGGCCCCGGTCAACACCCAATAGCGGTCTTCGGCCAATCGGGTGATGGTCAGGTCGCAGCGGATGCCGCCCTTGGGGTCGAGCAAAGCCGTGTACACGACCTTGCCCACGGGCCGGTCAATGCGGTTGGCCGCCAGGTACTCGAGGAAGCGGGTCGCGCCCGGCCCAGAGACTTCGATTTTGGTGAAGGGCGAGAGGTCGAAAAGCCCGGCCCGCTCGCGCGTGGCCAGGTGTTCGGCCCCCTCGATGCGCGACCAGTGGCGGGCCTCCCAACCCCGGCGGTGGGGGATACACTCGTCGTACCTCTCGAGCAGACCGGCGTTGGCCTCGAACCATTGCGGTCGCTCCCAGCCCACGTTCTCGAAGAAGACCCCGCCCTGCGCCTGCAATCGGGGATGGAAGGGGCTGAGCCGTAGGTTGCGCGGGTTCTCCATCTGCTGCCGAGGATGGATGATGTCGTACACCTCGTCGTACTGGGTGTAGCAGCGGGCGCGGATGTAGCGGGGGCTGGCGACGTGAGGATGAAAACGGCTGATATCGGCCTCGCGCACGTCCGTTTGCGGCGCGCCGGCCGTCATCCACTCGGCGATGGCGCGGCCAACCCCGCCCGAATGGGTCACCCACACGCCCACGGCCACCCACAGGCCCTCGACCTCTGGCGCCGGCCCCATGACCGGAAAGCCGTCGGTCGTGAAGGCAAACATGCCGTTGAAACTCCGCTCCAGGGTGGTCGCCTTGAGCGCCGGCAACAGCTCGGTGGCCGATCGCCACGACGCCTCCCAATGCTCCGGCGTGAACGGTCGCGTGGCCACCTTGCCCAATTCGTGAGGGTCCACCAGCAGCGGCGCGTGCTGGTACGAGCCGATGCCGTAACGGTCGCCGTGCTGGCGGAAGTACATGGCATGGTCCTGATGCCGCAGGATGGGATGGACGATCTCGCGCGTCTCGCCGGCCAGTTCGGGCACAGGCGTGGTGATCGCGTAGAGGTGCTCAACGGCCATCAGGGGGATGGTCAGGCCCGCTTTGCGGCCCAGAACCGGTCCCCAAATGTTCGTGCACAGCAGGACATTCTCGCAGACGATGCGGCCCCGGTCGGTGATGACGGCCTGCACGCGGCCGTTGACGATCTCGATGTCCTCGACGTACGTATGGCCGTAGAACTCGACAGCGCCATCCGTCTCGGCAATGCGCGCCATCTCGGCGGCCGCGTTGACGGCCTTGGCGTCGCCGTCGCTGGGGACGAAATACCCGCCCAGGATGACCCGGTCATCGAGGATGGGGATGAGCTGTTTGACCTCGGCCGGGCTCAGTAGATGGGCCTCCAGGCCGTAGGCCGTGGCCCAGCCCCATTTGCGTTTCAGCTCCTCCAGCCGTTCCGGGGTGTAGGCCACCTCGAGACCGCCGACGGGATACCAGGTGGGGTGGTTGGGCCGATGGAGCTGTTGCAGCAACGCGACCGTTTCCTGGGCGAAAGTGCACATCATACGGGAGCTATTCGTCTGAAAGACGAGACCCGGCGCGTGGGAGGTCGAGCCGCCCGTCTCGAACAGCGGCCCCTGATCCACGACGACGAAATCCTTCCAGCCCAGGCGGGCCAGGTGATAGGCGGCGCTGCAGCCGACGATGCCGGCGCCGACGATGACGAGGGGGGCGTGGGTGCGCATGGCGTGCTCCTGTTACCAGAAGGGAGTGATGGCGTCAGCCAGGCCAACAGAGACGGCCTGAGAAGGCGTGGCCGCGGTCAGCGCCGGCAGGGCCGAACCATGCCCGGCGCCGCCGCGCTCGTGGGGGCGGGTACGATAGAGGGCG
Source organism: Caldilineales bacterium (assembly GCA_026417535.1). Classification (GTDB taxonomy): domain Bacteria; phylum Chloroflexota; class Anaerolineae; order J102; family J102; genus SSF26. The sequence continues at coordinate 2,482 of JAOADB010000221.1, read as the reverse complement.
CTGGCGCGGCCGGTAAAACGGCCGAGGTTGAACAGGCTGATGTCATGCCGACACGCCTGCCGTTCAGCCAGGTCGGCCATGATTTCGCCGATGACGCTGGCGAACTTGTAGCCGTGGCCCGAAAAACCGGCGGCAAAGGACACCTGCGGATAGTCGGGGTGCAAGTCAATGATGAAATGGCGGTCGGGCGAATTCGTGAACAGGCAGGTCTTCAGGCTCATGGTCGGGCCGGCCCCGTGGGGGAAGTAGCGGGCTGCGAACTCGCGCAGCGCCTCCTCGTCCCGGCGGGTCGGCTCGCGGCTCAGCTCCTCCGGCGCGCCCTGCTCTCCGAAGTGGTGGTAAATCCCGAATTTGAAGCCGGGCACGGCGAAGACCGGGAAGCCGTAGTAACGGCCTTCGGGCACGAGCAGGTTGAAGACCGGGAAGTTATCGGGTCGAAACAGCTCGGGCCGTTGCGGTTGCAGCCAGGCCAGGACCTGCCGTTCGGGCACGGCCAGCCCCTGCAGGAAGGGCAACACGCGGTAGTTCCAGGCCCCAGCCGTGATGACCAGGCTATCGGCCTCGTAGACGCCCCGGTCGGTGACCACGCGCACGCCTTCGCCGCTGCGTCCGTGCAACGGCTCCCAGCTCAGCACCATCTCGCGGCCGTGGATCTCGGCGCCCAGGCTGTGGGCGGCCTCGACGAAGAGCACCGTGGCGATCTCCGGCGTGATAAAGCCGCCGTCGGGCTGCAAGACGGCCAGGATGTCATGGGGCAGGGCATAACCGGGGAAACGGGCGTTGACCTCCTTGCCCGTGAGGACCTCGTGCTCCAGCTCGAACTCGACACAGGAGCGCAGCGAGCCTTTGAAGACCCAGCTGTCCGCCGGTCCGGCGTCAATCGAGCCGGTTTTGTAGTACACCTGGCGTCCTGTGCGCTGCTCGATCTCGTGCCATAGCTCGTAGGCGCGCTTGAGAAGCATGACGTAGGACGGGTGCTCGTAATAGGCCAGGCGGATGATGCGGGTATAGCCGTGGGAGGAACCCAGGTCGTGGGGGATATCGAAACGCTCGATGCCGAGGACGCGGCGTCCGCGTTTGGCCAGCTGGTAGCAGGTGGCGCTGCCCATGCCGCCGACGCCGATGACAATGGTGTTGAAATGGCGAGAATAGCCCCTCATGGCGGCGCCTCCCCCCTAGCGGGTCGGACCCTGGCCCGGTCGCGCCCGCAGACGCAGGCCCTGCGGGTCGAAGAAGGGCGTCGGCGTGACCGTGGCCGGCACGGGCCGACCGGCAATGCTCACGAGCAGCCGCGCGCCGGGCCACGAGTGGCTCACCTGCACGTAACCCAGTGCGAGCATCTGCCCGACGGTGTGGCCTTTGGCGCTGGAGGTGACCACGCCCACCCGCTCGCCGGCCTTTTCCAGGTCCACCTCGGCGCCGGCTTCGGGGCCGGCGGCCTGTCGTCGCCGATAGGTGGCAATGTCGGCCACGGCGTAGATGGGATCCCCGCGGCCGGCCGGGATCTCGCTGTCCAGCACCAGACCCACCCAGCGCTCGCGCAGGCCCTCCTCCTGAATCCGCAACAGGGCGTCCCGGCCGATGAACTGACGTTTGTCAAAGCGGATCCAGCGGTGCAGCCCTACCTCGAAGGGGTTGCGCGTGGTGTCTATGTCGGGTCCATAGAGGGGAAAAACCTTCTCGATGCGCAGGCTTTGCATGGCCTCGACCCCATAGGGCCGCAGGCCAAAGGCACGCCCGGCCGTCAACAATCGTTCCCAAACCCCCATGGCCTCTTCGGCCGGCACGTAGAGCTCGTAGCCCAACTCGCCGGTGTAGCCCGTGCGGGAAACGATCACCTCGGTTTCGCCGATGACCCCGCGGGTGAACCAGAAGAAACGCAGGTTCGCCAGGTCGGCCTCCTGCACCTGGGTGAGCAGGAACTCGCGCGAGTTCGGCCCCTGCACCGAAATGAGTGCCACCGCGCCCGACAGGTCGGTCACATAGGCGCCCATCCCGCGGGCATGTTCGGCGATCCAGCGGTGGGTTTGCTTGCGCGGGCCGGAGCTGGTGACGATCATGAAGTGCTCCTCGCCGAACTTGTACACGGTGATGTCGTCCACGATGCCGCCCTGCTCATTGACCATGGTGGAATAGCGCACCTGGCCCGGATGCATGTCCAGGATGTCGTTGACGAGCAGGAGGTTGATCAGCCGTTCGGCGCCCGGCCCTTTGATGTCCACCTCGCCCATACTCGAAAGGTCCTGCATGCCCACATGGGTGCGGGTGTTGGTGTGTTCCTCGGCCGGCGAGGTGTAGGCCACGGGGAACAGATAGTCGCCACCGCCTTTGACCAGGGCAACGGCGCTGCGGGCATGGAAATCGTAGAGGGGTGTGCGGCGTTCGGGCATGGGATTGGGTAACTGGTGATTGGGGACTGGGGACTGATAACTGGTAACTGGTGACTGGTGACTGGTGACTGATAACCGGCTTTCGGCCTTCT
>JAOADB010000220.1 GCA_026417535.1 Caldilineales bacterium | reverse complement strand
AGGCGGCAGCCATCGTGCGTGGCCGCAAGCTGGCCGACCATGTGTGGGGCATCGTCGTGCCCGGCTCCAAGGCGGTGAAGGCCCAGGCCGAGGCCGAGGGCCTGGACCGGATTTTCATCGAGGCCGGTTTTGAGTGGCGCGGGGCTGGGTGCAGCATGTGTCTGGGCATGAACGAGGACAAAGCCGGTCCCGGCAAGTACGTCGCCAGCACCAGCAACCGCAACTTCCAGGGTCGTCAGGGACCCGGTGCCCGCACCCTGCTCATGAGTCCGATCATGGCTGCCGCCGCCGCCATCCACGGCCGCGTCGTAGACGTGCGCGAGATGTTGTAGATGGACGATGGACGATAGAGTTTGTCCCTCGTCTATCGAACCGTCAACCTTCGGCCACCAATCCCCAGTCCCCAGTCCCCAGTTACCAGTCCCTAGTTACCAATCCCCAGTTACCAGTCCCCAGTTACCAGTCTAGCCTTCAGTCTCCAGTCACCACCTACCACCCCATGCCTCCCTTCACCGTTCTCACCGCCACGGCCGCGCCCTTGCGGGCGGAAAACGTGGACACCGATCAGATCATCCCGGCCCGTTACCTGACCGCCGTGACCAAAGCCGGCATGGGCGAGGGCCTCTTTGCCGCCTGGCGCTACGATGGCGAGGGTCGGCCACGACCCGATTTCGTCCTCAACCGGCCCGAATACGCCGGCGCCCGGATTCTCATTGCCGGCCGCAATTTCGGCAGCGGCTCCAGCCGTGAACACGCCGTGTGGGCGCTGACCGAGTACGGCTTCCGCGCCGTCATTTCGCCCGGTTTTGCCGATATTTTCTACAACAACGCCCTCAAAAACGGCCTGTTGCCGGTTGTGTTGCCCGATGCCGTGGTCAACCGCTTGTTCGACCGGGTCGAAGCGCAGCCCGACAGCCTCATCACGATTGACCTGGCCGCACAGACCGTGCGCCTACCCGACGGCGAGGAGGTCACCTTTGCCATTGACCCCTATCGCAAGCTCTGTTTGCTGCAGGGTTTGGACGACCTGGGCTATCTCCTCGCCCAGGAGGAAGCCATCGCCGCCTACGAAAAAGAGCTTGGCAGAGCTTGGCGGAGTTGGAAGAAGGAGCTTGAAGGAGTTTGAAGGAGTTTAGAGGAGTTGAGAGGAGCTCGGAGGAGCTTCGTCCATCGTCCATCGTCTTTCAGTTACCACCCCGGAGGTCCCATGAATGCCATGACCCTTCCGCCTGAGATCCCAGGTGATGCCGGCGCCAGCGAAGCCGAAGCCGAGATCTACTTGCCCGTGGATGAAACCGCCCACACCGACGACGCCGAGAGCGTGGCCCGTTTCCCCGCGCGCATCGTGCGCGATGCGACTGTCCTGCAAGAGCGACGTTGGGGCGCCAACGTCCCGGTGCCGGAAGGGGAAGGCCAGGACTGAGCAGCGCCTATGACACCCTCCTATCGCATCGTCTTGCTCCCCGGCGATGGAATCGGTCCGGAAGTCGTCGAGGAGGCGCGGCTGACGCTGGAGACGGTGGCCGCGCGTTTCGGTTTTGACCTGCAGTTCGAGACCCACCTTTTGGGCGGCTGCGCCATCGAGGCTTACGGCACCAGCCTACCCGAAAGCACCCTCGCCGCCTGTCGCCGGGCCGATGCCGTCTTGCTCGGTGCGGTCGGCGGCCCCCGTTGGGACAATCCCCAGGCACCCGACCGGCCCGAACGCGGCTTGCTGGCCCTGCGCAAGGGCCTGAGCCTCTTTGCCAACCTGCGTCCGGTGCGGCTTTTTCCCGAGCTGCTCGGCGCCAGCACCCTTAAGGAAGAGGTGCTGCAAGGGGTGGACCTGCTCGTCGTGCGCGAGCTGACGGGCGGTATCTACTTCGGCCCCCGGCAGGAGGCTGGCGAGGACGGCCACGAGGCCTACGATACGATGGTCTATACCCGGCCGGAGATCGAGCGCGTCGTGCGTGTGGCTGCGCAGGCCGCCCGCGAACGCCGCCGCAAGCTGACTTCGGTGGACAAGGCTAACGTCCTGGCCTCTTCGCGGCTGTGGCGGCGGGTGACCACCGAGGTCGTCACCCGCGAGTTCCCCGACATCGAGCTCGAACATGTGCTGGTGGATGCCATGGCCATGCACCTCATCCGCCGGCCCGCCAGTTTCGATGTCATCGTGGCCGAAAATCTGTTCGGCGACATTCTCACCGATGAGGCCGCCATGTTGGCCGGTTCGATGGGCATGTTGCCTTCCGCCAGCCTGGGTGAGGGCACCCTGGGGCTGTACGAACCCATCCACGGCTCGGCGCCCGACATCGCCGGTAAAGGCATTGCCAATCCGCTGGCCACCATCCTCTCGGCGGCGATGCTCCTGCGCCATTCCCTTGGCCAGGAGGCCGCAGCCCAGGCCATCGAGACGGCCGTGGCCCAAGCGTTGGCCGCGGGCTATCGCACGCCCGATCTGGCCGGTGTGCATGGGCCTGATGACCGCGTTGAGGTCGTTGGCACCCAGGCCATGGGCGCCGTCGTCCGCCAATTCCTGTCTGCCTGATTCCAAGGTAACTCCTCAGGCCGATCTAGAACGTTCCCACGTTCCCACGTTCTTCAGACGAGGTACAGCGCCGATGTCCGTTCTTCTTTACGACACCACCCTTCGCGATGGCACCCAAGGCGAGGGCATCAACTTCTCCGCCGGCGATAAGCTGCGCATTGCTCGCAAGCTCGATGAGCTGGGCGTGCACTACATCGAGGGCGGCTGGCCCGGCTCGAATCCCAAGGACATGGAGTTCTTCCGCCGCGCCCGCACCGAGTTGAACCTACACCACGCCCGCATCGCCGCCTTCGGGTCCACGCGCAAGGCCCATACGGCCGTCGCCGACGACCCGCAGGTGCAGATGCTGCTCGAATGCGAGACGCCCGTCGTCACCGTCTTCGGCAAGTCGTGGACGTTGCACGTCTTCGATGTGTTGCGCACGACCCTGGACGAGAATCTGGCCATGATCGCCGACACAGTGGCCTATCTCAAGGCCGCCGGCAAGGAGGTCATTTACGACGCCGAGCATTTCTTTGACGGCTACCGCGCCGATCCGGCCTATGCCCTGCGCACGCTGTGGGCTGCAGCCGAGGCCGGCGCCGATTGCATCGTCCTGTGCGATACGAACGGCGGCACCATGCCCTGGGACATCGAGCGGATTATCGGCGAGGTGCGAGCGGCCGGTTTTCACTACCCCCTCGGTATTCACACCCATAACGATAGCGAGCTGGGCGTGGCCAATGCCCTGGCCGCCGTGCGTGCCGGTTGTGTCCATGTTCAAGGCACCATCAACGGTTACGGCGAACGCTGCGGCAACAGCAATCTGATCAGCATCATCGCCAATCTCAACCTCAAGATGGGCATACCGGTCGTGACCCCGGAACAGCTGCGACGGCTGACCGAGGTGGCCAATTTCGTCAGCGAGGTGGCCAATCTCAACCCCGACACCCACGCGCCCTACGTGGGTCTCAGCGCCTTTGCCCACAAGGGCGGTGTTCACGTCAACGCCGTGGCCAAAAACGTCAACTCCTACCAGCATATTGACCCGGCCCTGGTGGGCAATCGCATGCGCGTCATCGTCTCGGACCTCTCGGGCAAGGACAACATCGCCCTCAAGAGCCTCGAGTTCGGCCTGGAGGGCATCACCCGCGAGCAGCAACGGGAGGTCCTGGCCCAGGTCAAGGAGATGGAGCATCAGGGCTATGCCTTCGAGGCGGCCGAGGCTTCGGTGGAGCTGATGCTGCGCCGATTGCAGTCCGATTACCGGCCGCCTTTCGAGCTNATTGACTTCACGACCATCGTCGAACATCGCCGTGGCCGCGGCATGGTGGCCGAGGCCACGGTCAAGGTCTGCATCCAGGGGCAGGTCTTCCACGAGGCGGCCGAAGGCAACGGCCCGGTCAATGCCCTCAACCTGGCCCTGCGCAAGGCCCTGCACCGCTTTTACCCGCAGCTTGAAAACGTCCATCTGACCGACTACAAGGTGCGCATCCTCGATACCCACATGGCGACGGCAGCCACGACCCGCGTGCTCATTGACTTCACCGACGGGCGACGGACCTGGAGCACCGTCGGCGCCAGCACGAACATCATCGAAGCGAGCTGGAAGGCCCTGGCCGACGGGCTCGAATACGCCCTCCTGAACGGCGCGCGGAAGGAGGAGTAGTTGGTTACTGGTTACTGGTAACTGGGTTGGCGTCTGGCGTTGTTCGGCCTTTGTCCCGAGTTTTGGCCGAAGGTCAGACGAAGGACGAAGGACGGAGGACGAAGAAGGTCGTCTGGCGTTGTTCGGCCTTTGTCCCGTGTCTTGGCTGAGGGCCGGACGGAGGACGAAAGGGCTTCGTCGTTCGTCCTTCGTCTTCCGTCCCGTGTCTTGGCCGAGGGCCGGACGAAGGACGAAGACAGGAAAGCTCCCCCAAGCTCCCTCAAGCTCCCCTCTTCCATGCGCCCTGCCACCCATCCCACGGCTCTGCGGGTCCAGGAGGCCGGTCGTCGGCTTGGCCTGGAAATCGCCGTGCTCGAATTCGAGGCGCCGACCCGCACGGCCGCCGATGCCGCTGCGGCCGTGGGTTGTACGGTCGGTCAGATCGTCAAATCCCTGGTCTTCCTGGTGGCCGGACAACCCGTGGTCTGCCTGGTCTCGGGAACCAACCGCCTGGACGAGGCCAAATTGGCCGCCTGGGCCGGCCTGAGTCGTGAGGCCGTGCATCGCGCCGATGCCGAGAGCGTCCGGGCGGCGACGGGCTATGCCATTGGCGGCGTGGCTCCTTTCGGTTACCCTCAGCGGGTGCCTGTGCTTTGCGACGCCGACCTGCTACAATACGAGGTCGTGTGGGCGGCTGCGGGTACACCCCATGCCGTCTTTGCCGTTTCGCCTCAGGCCCTGGTTGCCGCCGTCGGCGCCCAGGTGCTGCCCCTGGCCCAGGATTCGTCGCCATGAACCTCCCCGGCTTGACCCAACCCGGCGTACAGCCGGCCTATGGTTACCGCTCCTTTGCCGAGGTCCCGGCCCTGATCCGCCGTGTCCTGACCGGCCAGCCTTCGCGGCTGCTGGAGCGCCTTTTGCCCGAGGCCGCCTCGGTGCCGTTCGAAAAGGTCATCTTCGTCCTGGCCGATTCGTTGGGCTGGTCGTTCTTCCGGCGTTTTGCCGACCACCATCCGGCCTTGCAACACATTCGGCGGCAGGGCGGCGTGCTGCGCACAACGGCGCAGTTTCCCTCGACCACGAGCGCCCACGTGACCACCATGGGCACAGGCCAGGTGGTGGCCCGTCACGGTGTGTTCGAGTGGCAGTACTACGAGCCTGTGCTCGATGCCGTCATCGTTCCCCTCATGTTCTCTTTTGCCGGCGACCGCAACCGCAACACGTTGGAGAACGTCGGCGTCGAGCCGCGGCAGATTTTGCCCTCCCGCAGTTTCTTCCGCGAGCTGCAGCAGGAGGGCGTGGCCGGCTTTACCATCCTGCCCCGCGACATTGCCTTTTCGCCCTATACCCGCTTCACGGCTCAGGGCGCGCAAATCGTGCCCTATCGTACCCTGCCGGAGGCGCTGGTCAACTTGCGCCAGATGGTGGCCGAACAGACCGGCAAGGCCTGCTACTACCTCTATTTCCCCGACATCGACAGCGTCTGCCACGATTACGGCCCCGATTCGCCTCAGGTCGAGGCCGAAATTGACGCCTTTCTCGGTGTGTTGGAGCGCCATCTGCTCATCCCGGCCGAGCGTACCTTGCCGCGTACCCTCATTCTCATCACCGCCGACCACGGCCAAACCGCCGTGCGGCCGGAGACGACCATTTACCTGAACCTGCACCCCGATTTCGCCCGCTTGCGGCCGCTGTTGCGCACGGATCGCCGTGGGAACGTCCTGGTTCCGGGTGGTTCGCCTCGGGATGTGTTCCTCTACGTCCGCGACGAGTGTCTGGACGAGGCCGAGGCGCTGTTGCGGCGAATGCTCGACGGTCGCGCCGATGTGGTGCGCACGGCCGACCTGGTGGCGCAGGGTCTGTTCGGTGGAGAGCCTTGCCCGGCCTTGTCGTCCCGGCTGAGTCCCCTCGTCATCCTGGCCCATCCCGGCGAGACGGTGTGGTGGTACGAGAAGGACCGCTTCGAGCAGAAGTTCCGCGGCCATCACGGCGGGCTTTCGGCCGATGAGATGCTGACGCCGCTCCTGGCTTTGCCTTGTTGAGTTCTTCTTTTTTTCGTAACGGCTTAGTCCACTGCCTTACACTCCGGATGGGTCTTCCCTTCCCGTCATTGGCCGCTTGCTAGGACGGCGGACGAAAGACGGAGGACGAAAAAG
>JAOADB010000219.1 GCA_026417535.1 Caldilineales bacterium | reverse complement strand
CGATACCATCGAGGAAGATGAAGAGGAGCATGGGTGCTCAGAGCAACTGCAGACGGAGGTAGTTGAGGCCGTACACGGCCAGCCAGCGACTGCTGAACTCGTCGCTGCCGCCGACGCCGAAGCGTTCGCTGCGGACCCCATCCGGGGTGGCCAGGGCCAGCCAGGTATGGCCGCGGTCGGCGGCCCAGAAGCCCTGGTTGGGCCCCTGCGTGGCCAGCAGCACCAGAGCGTAATCGGCGTTGCCGCGCTCGCGCAGAAGGTGGGCGGCCCGGCAGGCGTCGGCCTCCTCGGCCGCCAGGGGCGTTTCCAGGCCGAGCAAGCCGGCGGGGTCGGAGCCGGCCAGGGCCATGACGACCAAGTCGGCCGCGGTCTCCCGCAGCATGGTGGCGATGTGCCCGGCCGTGTTCGTCTCCAGTAGGGCGATGGTGGCCCGGCGCCGCCGCAACAGACCCGCCACGACCCCGGCCAGGGTTTCATCGTCGGCCCCGTAAATCCACCGGCCCAGGCGCTCGCGGATGGCGGCCTCGACAGGAGCGATCAGGGCCGCGGCGGCCTCGGGAGTGGGAGCGCGAGCGGCGATGCGGACATCCACCCGGCCGAGATGGGCAGCGAGACCGACGGTAGGGTTGCTGCCGGTCATGAAGGGGGCGATGCGGTCGTCAATCAGGCTTTCGCCGACGCCGGCCACATGGAGGGTGCGGGTGACGATGATGCCGCTTTCGCCCTGCCGTTGGCGGAGATAGGGCAAAACGTGGTCGGCCAGCATGCGTTCCATCTCGCGGGGCACGCCGGGCATGCAGAGGATGGCGCACGTGCGGCCGCCGACGTCGTGTTCGACGATGAAGCCCACCGCCGTGCCGATGGGATTGGGCATGACGATGGCGCCCGCCGGCAGGTAGGCCTGCCGCAGGTTGTTGGGCGTGAGGGGACGGCCCCATCCGGCGAACAGGGCCTGGAGGCGTTCGACCAGGTCGGTGCGCAGCTCCAACGGCCGACCGGTGGCGTCGGCCACGGCCTCGCGGGTGATATCGTCCACGGTGGGGCCCAGGCCGCCGGTGACGATGATGGCATCGGAGCGTTGCAGGCCCAGACGCAGGACCTCGGCCAGCCGCGCCCGGTTGTCGCCGACGGTGGTCTTGTAGTAGAGGTTGACGCCGATCTCGCGCAGACGCCGGGCGATGGTAGCGGCGTTCGTGTCCACGATCTCGCCCAGCAACAGCTCGGTGCCGGTGGTGACGATTTCAACGTTCATGCCTGCGATTTGCGCCGATAACGGGCGATGGTTTCTTCGTAAATGGCGACCAGCCGCGTCGTCAGGACCGGCACGCTCAGGGCTTCGGCCTGACGGCGGGCCGAAGCGCCCAACGCCCGGCCGCGGTCGGGATCCCGCACCAAGGCCAGAATGGCTGCGGCGAAGGCTTCTTCTTGGGGAGGCGCCACCAGGCAATCCCGGTCGGGGCGGGCGTGCTCCAGCAGGGCCGGTGAATCCACCAGCACCAGGGGCAGACCGGCCGCCATGGCCTCCAGCACGACCATCCCGAACGGCTCCGGCCGCACCGAGGGCAGGACGAGGACATCGAGCGCGGCCATGACCTGCGGCACGTCCTCGCGGTAGCCGGCCCAGATGAGACAGTCGCCCAGCCTCCGCTCGCCGGCCCGGCGCACCAGTTCATCCCGGCGCCAGCCCTCGCCGGGCACGACATCGCCGACGATGACCCCGCGCAGGTTGGGGACTTGGCGCCGAGCCTGGGCCAACGCCTCGATGAACACCTCCTGGCCCTTCCAGGCCGAAATCCGACCCACGACCCCAACCAACACCTCGTCGGCGGCGACGCCCCAGGCCCGGCGCAGCGAGACGCCGTCCACCTGCGGATGAAAACGGTCGGTATCCACGGCGTCAGGAATGACGGTCAGCCGCGCGGCCAGGCCGGGTTGGTCGGCCAAGAGATGGTCGGCCACGGCCCGGCTGATGGCCACAACCCGGTCGGCATAGCGCGCCACCATCCCGGCCACCAGCCGGCGCACGAGAACGGGTTCCGTGATCAGCTCGTGGATGTGCCAGACATGCGGCAGCCTCAGCCGCCGCGCGGCCAGGGCCCCGCCCCATACGGCGGCCGTGTTCGAGTGGATGAGCCGCGCCTCCTCGGCGACAGCCAGCCGTTGCACCTGCCTCGTGCCCGTCAGCAAGCGCTTCCAGAAGCCGGGCAAGCCGGTCGGCGAGAGGTAACGACGGCGCAGAACGGGCATGTCCACGGCATGATGGGCAAGGCCCGCCGCGGTCAAGGCCCGGCTCAGCCGCCCCTCGTAGCGTAGGTCGGTCGGGGTCAACACCACCGGCCGAAAACGGGCCGGGTCCAGGCGTCGCACCAGCTCCAAAAGTACGATGTCAGAGCCGTAGAGTTCGTCGGAGCTATGGGCGAAAAGGAGGGTGGGCATGGTGGTGATTGGTAACTGGTTATGGGTCGTTTTTTGTTGTTTGTCGCTTCTTGGGGGATTTGGGCGATTGACAGGACGAAGGACGGATGGATTTCGTCCTTCGTCGTTCGTCCTTCGCCCTGAATTGATCGGCCAAAATCGCAGTGTACGGACAAATGCCGATAGGCGAAATCCAATCACCAGTTACCAAAAACGCGAGTGCCGGCGGCGATGAGGCCGGCATGGACCCAGCCGGCCGTCAACCAGATGCCGTCGGTGGACTGATAGGCCAGGCCCAACAGCACGGCATAGGCGATGACCAGCCCGCGCAGGGCAGCGGCCTCGGCCGGGGCCGCCCGCTGTTCCGCCACTTTCAGCGCCGGCACCAACAGGGTCAACACGAAAGCGGCAAACACCACCAGCCCGACGATGCCCGTTTCTTGCAACAGGCGCAGGGTGAGGTTGCTGATCCAGGCCGGGTTCGCCCGCAGCAGGCCGTGCAGCTCGTAAAACGAACCAGGTCCCCAACCCCAGAGAGGCTGTTGCAACCAGTCGTTCCAGGCCAACGCCCAATCGTGGAGCCGGGCCGAGAAGGTCGGGTCGCTGCTCAGCCGCAGGAAGGACTGCAACCGGTCCACAAAAGGCCATTCTGCCGGCAACAACGGCGCGATACCGAGAAGCATGACCACCAGAAACGGCGCCGCCAGAACGCCCAACAGCAGGCGATTCAGCCGATGCCAGGCCGTCGGGCGCCAGAAGGCCCAGACGAGGGCCGCACCGGCGGCAAAGGTCAGCCAGGCCGCCCGCGAAAGGCTGAGATAGAGGGCCACGATCAGCACGAGCAGGGCGCCGAGGGCGAGGGGACGCCACCGTCGCGGAAGAACCGGCCAGAGGGCCAGCAACGTGATGGCCCATGTGGCCGTGTGGCTGCCGAACAGATTGCCCTCCTGGAAGGTGCCGTAGGGGATGGGTTCGGTGAAGTTCCAGCTCACCTGGACGCCCAGGTTGATGCCGAAGGGATACAGCGCCCGGGCGAGGATGCCGAAGGCCGCCTCGGCCACCCCTGCGGCCAGGAAAACCCCCAGCGCCTGCCACCAGCCGCGCCGGTCGGGGATGAGGTTGACCATGAGGACAAAGGTCACCACGCCAGCGCCCACCCGCACGGCGTTTTGCAAAACGGGCGCTAGGGCCGGGCTGAAAAAGACGGCCGCGATCAGATTGCATCCCCACCAGGCCAGCGCCAACCATACGGCCGCGGGTAGGCGCAGACGGCCCCGCCACACGAGCCACTGGCTCAGGCCGACCAACCCCACGACCACCGCCGCGATCTGTTCCGGCCGGATGGAAACCGGCCCCACGTCGAAGCGATAGCGCGTGAACAGGGCGGTGATGACCAGGGTGGCCACGCCGCTCAGCGGCCAGAACCCGAGCAGAAACAACCCCCCGGCTGTGGCGCCGAACACGAGCAGCGCCGCCAGCGGCTGTCGTTCGACCAGCCAGGGCAACAAGCCGGCCACCAGGCCCGCGACGAGCGCAGCCCCCAGCCAGGCCGGCGAGAGGAACCACGAACTTCGGCTCATACCTCCTTGGGCGGCTCCTTGCGATAACGGATAATCTGCGCTGGCACCCCGGCCACGACGGCGTAGGGCGGCACATCACGCGTCACCACGCTGCCCGCAGCCACGACCGCGCCCGTGCCCACGCGCACGCCGTCGAGCACGATGACCCCGGACCCCAGCCACACGTCATCCTCGACGACGATCCCGCGATGGCTGACGCCCTGTTCCTTGATGGGGATGTCGGTGCGGATGGTGACGTGGTTTTCGGAATGGAAGCGTACCCCTTGGCCGATCAGGACATGGCGGCCGATGGTGACGCCGCCGGCCGCGCCGACGAAGTTGTAATCCCCCAGGTTCGAGTTGTCGCCGATGCGAAAGCCCTCGCCCAAGTGGGTAATGACGCCCGTGCACTCGATCACGGTGAAACGGCCGATGGAGACGTTGTCGCCTAGCCACACCCCTTGCCGGCTGAGGGCGTCAATTTTGACATCGTCCTCCAGGGTGACGCTGCGGCCCACGTGCAGTCGCCGTGTGTTCAGCAGCTGCACACGACGCCCCACGAAAAAGGCGCCGCCGCATTCGGCCAGAAAGGGCCGTCGCAGCCAGCCCCGCAGGTAGGCCAAGCCACGCTCTTTGATCAACGTCAATAGTGCACTCGTCGGCAAAGCCGGGTCAATGGTATAATCGCTATCTCGTTTGAGCTTGCGGATCAGCGTTTGTAGAAGCGTTCGCAGCATCGTTCGGCATACGCCAGGTTTGATATTGGTCTTCGATCGGTCACTGCTCGGCCCCGTTGGGTCTTTCGTTCCTGTCGTCGGCTGCGCATCGGGACGGACGAAAGACGAAGGATAAAGCAAGGTCATCTTCCGTCGTTCGTCTTTCGTCTGTCCGGCATAGGACCTGTTCGAAGCCTGAGCCATCATCGTCATCGGCCTGAGCAGTTACTCGGATTGTAAAACGGGCCGGCCAATTCGACAATCTTGCTCCCGGATTTTACCTGTCGTTCACCCCAGCCATGCGCATCGGTATTGACGTCCGTCTGGCATACTACCGGCAAGGGGGCATCAGTTGGTATGCCATTCGTCTGCTCACGGCTCTGGCCAAAATTGACACCGAAAACGAATACCTCCTTCTGCAGGACCGCCGTCAACGCGAGCCGCTTGTCCAGGCGCCCAATTTCCATCGCATCGGCCTTTTCACCCCCGCCCATCATCGCCTGGAACAGTGGCCCCTTAGCCTGGAGACCCGGCGCCTGGGCCTCGATTTGATCCACAGCCCCGATTTCATCCCGCCGTTGCACAACCGCATCCCGGCCGTCATCACGGTTCATGACCTGGGCTTTGTCCTTTTTCCCCACTTTCTGACGGCCGACGCCGCCCGTTACTACGGTCAGACCGAGCTGGCCGCGCGGCGGGCCAGCCGCATCATCGCCGTCAGTCACTCGACGGCCAACGACCTGGTGCGGTTGATGGGGGTGCCCGAGGCCAAAATCACCGTCATCTACGAAGCGGCCGATCCCGTGTTTTCACCCCTTCCGCGGGACGAGGCCAAGACCCATCTGGCCGAAGCCGGCCTCCGCGTGCCCGACGAGTTCATCCTCTTCGTCGGCACCATCGAGCCCCGCAAGAACCTGCACACCCTGCTCGAGGCCTATCACCGCTTGCGGCGCGATTACCGGGTCGCCCTGCCTCTCGTCTTAGCCGGCGCGCCCGGTTGGCTCCACGACGACATCATGAAGCGGGTGCACGAGCTCGGACTGCAGGCGCACGTCCACTTTTTGGGCACTGTTGCGTCCAACACCGCCCTGCGCGGCCTTTACAATCTGGCCGTCATGTTGGCCCATCCCGCCTATTACGAGGGCTTTGGCCTGACGGTGCTCGAAGCGATGGCCTGCGGCACGCCCGTGATCTGCTCGAATGCCGGCAGTCTGCCCGAGGTTGCTGGCGATGCCGCCCTGCTGATCGCGCCGGACGACACCGAAGCCTGGGCTGCGGCCATGTACCGCTTGCTCGACGACACCGCGCTGCAAGCCGAATTGCGGGCGCGCGGCTTGCGGCAGGCCGCGCGCTTTTCGTGGGAAAAGGCCGCCTGCGAAACCCTGGCGGTCTATCGCCAGGCCGTGACGGTGGGGGTATAAAACCCAAAGTGACCACGTTCCCGGTGCATCCTGGGAGGGAAGACGAAGGACGGAAGACGACGAGAAGAGGCTTCGTCTTCCGTCCTTCGTCTTCCGTCTCACTATTCGGCCGAAAGCAAAGCAACGCTTGATGAGCGACATGCTCCCCATCACCGCGGACCTGGCCATCCCCTGGGATGAGCTGCGCTTCCGCTATGCCCGGAGCGGCGGGCCGGGGGGACAGCATGTCAACAAGAC
>JAOADB010000218.1 GCA_026417535.1 Caldilineales bacterium | reverse complement strand
AGCGGTCCTTGCTCGTCACCGGGATACGGTCCAAGTCGGCCACGGTGCGGATGTCGTCCGGGGTGAGTCCGGCCCGGTCGAACAAGGCGCGCACGGCGGCCGCGTGGGCATAGGCATGGTGGATGATGTGCTGGAGACGATCCTCAAGAGTGCTCATGTGCCCATTCAAGATAAAGGGAGCGCAAGATGTCATCTTGCACGGCGCGATGTGACATCAAGCGCAATGAGTGGACTTGTGATTATCAAAAGAAGATGACAAGGGATGTTTTTTCACACATTCTCTGCCATTTTGTATAAATAAGAAGAATACAAGATCAAGAACTTTTATCGTTATCAGCACACCATATTGTGATTTTATCAACAATTTGAGTATAAACGATCGTTTACACTTGACATCTATCGTCCATCGTCCCTTCCCTACCCTAGCCAGCGTTTGCGGCGTTTGTAGTGTTTGACATCGCGATAGGATTTGCGTTGGCCCACTTGGGTCAGGCCCAGATAGAACTCCTTGACATCCTCGTTTTCGGCCAGCTGCGCCGCAGGGCCATCCAGGACGATGCGGCCGTTTTCCATCACGTAGGCGTAATCGGCGATGGTGAGCGCCACGCGGGCGTTCTGTTCGACCAGCAGGATCCCCACCCCTTCGCGTACGCTCATGGCCTTGATCTCCTCGAAAATCTCCTGCACAAGCAACGGCGCCAGGCCCAGCGAGGGTTCGTCGAGCAACATGAGCCGGGGATGGGCCATCAGCCCGCGGCCGATGACGAGCATCTGCTGTTCGCCGCCCGAGAGGAACCCGCTGATGCGGCGTCGCAGGTCGCGCAGCCGTGGGAAGTAGTGATAGACCTTTTCCAGATCGGCCTGGATGGCGGCCCGCGAGGCCCGCTGCCGGCCGATGCTGCCCAGGATGAGGTTTTCTTCCACCGTCAGATGGCGGAACAGGCGACGGCCTTCGAGCACCTGAACGATGCCTAACCGCACGATGTCCTCTGGGGGCAGGGTGTCAATCCGCCGGCCGGCGAATTCGACGCTGCCGCGGGTGACTTCGCCCTCCTGGGTGCGCAACAGGCCGGAGATGGCGCGCAGGGTGGTCGTCTTGCCGGCGCCGTTGGCGCCCAACAGCGAGACGATGCGGCCATCGGGCACTTCCAACGACACCCCGCGCAAGACCTGGATGACGTGGCTATAGACGACTTCGATGTTGTTGAGACGGAGCATGCGCAGGATAAGGAGAACGGGGGCGCCGCTCCGGCAGCGACGCCCCCGTGGAAACGGCTCACTTCGGGCGCAGGTCGGGCGTTTCGGTCCAATCCTGGAGCACGACGAAGGCGTCGGGTCCGCCCTGGATCATGCGAATTTGGGCCATGTGCGGCGAGCGGCTGCCGTCGCGGAAATCGGCCTTGAACACGCCGTCGAGCGGCTCGAAGGGACTCAGCGCAATCAGGGCATCGTGAATGGCCTCACCGTTCAGGTTCTCGTAGCCGACCGTGTCGATGGCGTGCTTGATGGCCTTGGCAGCCATATCCACGCCGGCGACCAGCAGCAGATAGCCCACGTTGCGCTCGGCCGGTTTGCGCTCGTTAGCCGTAAAGAGCTTGTGCGCGTACTGGATGCCGGGATTGTCCGTATCCGTCCACCACAGGTAGGGGAAGGCCGTGATCAGGCCCACGCCGTAGGCCGGGTTGGCCAGGAAGGCATAGGTGGCCAGGTCCATGGCCCAGTTGTCCGCAGCGACGACGAACTGATCGCGCACCCCTAGGGCATGCAGGTCGTTGAGCAAAACGGAGGTGCCGAAGGCCAGGGTATTCGTCCAGATGACGTTGGCGCCCGCGGCCTGGGCGTTGAGGATGGCGGTGGTCGTATCGGCCGTCGGCGAGACATCGTAGGTCTCTTCGGCCACGATCTCGATGCCTAACTCGGCCAGATAGGCGCGGCTTTCGGGCGTCAGCGCGCCCTGACCGAAGGCCGTGGGCCAGGACAGATAGGCCAGTTTGATCTCGTCGCCGGCTTCCTTGGGCTTATAGGTCTGCCAGTTGTCCTTGAGGAACTTCATCACCAGGCCGAACTGGTCGGGATAAATGGGCGCCAGCCCAAAGGTGTAGCCCGAACCGGGACCGTAGAAGGCCTTGGCGCTGAGGCCGGCGGCAATGTTGACGATTTTGTCCTCGGCAAAGCGCTGGGCCAGGGCCTCGGCCTCGCCCGAACCGTAGGTGATCATGAGCAGGACATTGGGGTCTTCGCCGGTGAAGCGATCGTAGGCGGCCACGGCCTCGTCAATGCTGCCGCCGGTATCGGCGAACTTGACCTCGAGCTTGGCGCCGTAAATGCCGCCGGCTTCGTTGAGGGCCTTGACCGCATCCTCGGCCCCGCGCACGAGCGGCGCCGTAATGGCCGCGTAGGGGCCGGACAGGTCGCCGAAATGGTAAAGGGTGATGGTCTTGCCGGTCAGGTCGGGCGGGCCTTGGGGCGTTGGCGTGGGCGGCACGGGGGTCGGCGTGGGCGGCACCGGGGTCGGCGTGGGCGGCACGGGCGTGGGTGTCGGTGGCACCGGGGTCGGCGTGGGTGGCACGGGCGTGGGCGTTGCTTGCGGCGCGCACGCGGCCAACAGCAACGACACGACCGTCAGCGCGGCCACCAGGGCGAACAGGGTCTTACGCATGGCTTACTCCTCCTTTGGTGAGTGGCAAGAAGAAAAACGGTGCGGCAAAAAAGGGAAAACAGTGGGAGCGGCTCCGGGTCTCACCTCCTTTTGGGTAGAGGGGGATTGGGGAGCTTGAGGGAGCTTGGGCGGCTGTAGCTCCGGATGCCATGTAGCTCTGGATGCCATGTAGCTCTGGATGCCATCCGGAAGGATGAACTTGGGGGAGCTTGGGGAACTTGGAGGCCTTCTCAGGAGGGGCCGAAAGCCGAGACGAGGGACAAACGACGGAAGACGACCACCATCGTCCATCGTCTATCGGCCACCGTCAGCCGGGAGGGAGGACGAACGACGGACGACGACACCTAATACGAAAACGGTCGCAACCGCCAGGCGGCCTTGAAAATCTGCCAACGGTGGGCCAACCCGCGCGGCTCGAAAATGAGGAACAGCATCAGCGTGGTACCGAAAAAGAGCGGTCGCAGCGCCTGAACCGCACCGGCGGCCGTCGCCGGGAAGACGCTGATGAAAAACGGCCCGATCAGCGTGGCGCCTTCGATGAGCAATTCCACGACGATAGCGCCCAGAATCGGCCCCAGGCTCGAACCCAACCCACCGATGACGAGCATGCCCAGGAAGGTCACCGAGTCAATCAGGTTGAAGGTCTCCGAGTTCAGGTGCCGGATTTGATGGGCGGCCAGGGCGCCGGCTAGGCCGGCATAGACCGCCGCCAGGAAAAAGGCCTGCAGTTTGTAGCGGAACAGGTCGATCCCCAGCAGCTCGGCCGCCAGGTCGTGGTCACGGATGGCCACAAAGGCGCGGCCCAGCCGCGACCGGGCGATGTTGTGGGCGACGATGGTCGTCACGACCAGCACGGTCAACGACAGGTACAGGTACCGCTGGGGGTTGTTGAATTCGAGGCCGAACAGCACCGGCGCCCGCACGTTGATGCCCTGAGCACCGTTGAGGATGTCCTTGTAGGCGTTGCGCACGAACCAGGGGATGATGAACTGGGCGGCCAACGTCGCCATGGCCAGATAGAAACCCTTCACCCGCAGCGAGGGCAAGCCGAACAGCAGGCCGATGACCCCCGCGCCCAGGGCGGCCGCCGGCAGCGAGAAGTAGAAAGGCCAATCCAGCCGATTGACCAGCAGCGCCGAGATATAGCCGCCCGTGGTCATAAAGGCCGCCTGCCCCAGCGAAATCTGGCCGGTGTAGCCGGTCAGCAAATTGAGACCCTGCACGGCGATGATGGCGATGGCGATGCGGTTGACGAGGGCCACCAGGCCCTGGCTCGCATAGAGCGGCAACAGGTACAGCGCCGCCAAAAAGGCGAACAGCACCGCCCATTGCCACCTGCGGCGGATGGTGGCCATGTCGTAGGCATAGCTCGTATCGAATTCCCCTGCCGGACGGAGAACGGCCATGACTCAAATCCTCTCGATGCGTTTTTGACCGAATAGGCCTTCGGGACGGATGAGCAAAACGAGCAACAGCACGATGTAGGGCATGATTTCGGCGGCGTTGCGCACCAGCTGCACCTTGGACGCCGACACAAGGCCCTGGGAAAGCCCCACCAGCAAGCCGCCGACGACGGTGCCGGGGATGGACTCCAGCCCGCCCAGCAGTACGACCGGAAACGCTGCCAGTACCGTCACCGACAGGCTCAGGTCCAGGCCGCTGGATGTGGCCAGCAGCACCCCGCTCACGGTCGCCACGACGCCGGCCAGCGCCCAGGACAGACCGAAGATGCGATGGATGCGCAGGCCGATGCTCTGCGCCAGCTCGTGGTCCTCCGAAGCCCCGCGCATGGCCAGACCGGTGTGGGTAAACCGAAAAAAGGCGCCGATGACGATGACGCCCAGGATGGCGATGATGAACGACCAGACCAGGTTCTGTTTGAGGATGATGACAGCCGGGTTGCCGTTGATGAGGAAGGGCAGGGTGATGCGATAGGGGTTGGCCACGGCAAACAGCTGGGGAAAATTGCGCTGGGCGCCGCCGAACAGGAGCAAGGCCAGCCCGTGCAACACCTGACCCAGGCCCAGGGTCATGAGGATGATGGACAGCAACGGCTGCCCCGTCATCGGCCGCAAGGCCAGACGCTCGATGAGCAGCCCCAACCCGGCCACGCCCACCAACGCCAACAGAATGGCCAGCCACAGGGGCAAACCGCGCGGCACGGCCAGCCACCAGGTGATCAGCGCGCCCAGCAACAGCAGCTGCCCGTGGGCAAAGTTGAAAATGTACGACGACTTGAAGATCAACACCAGGCCCAGGGCCATCAGCGCCAGCGGGCCGCCGGCCAGCAGCCCCGTGGCGATCATCTGCGGCAACAGCTGCCAGTTCATCGTCGCTTCTCCTCCTGTCCGTTCATACTGGCCACGCGCACCGTCGTCTCGACGACGCCCTCGCGGCCATCGCGGTATTTGACCGCCGCGCGCACATGCACCTGCTCGCGGCCCTCGTACATGGCGGCGATCATGTCGCCGTAACGCTGGCTCAGCAGCCCCCGACGCAGCTTGCGCGTGCGGGTCAGCTCGCCCTCGTCGGCGTCGAACTCCTTGTGCAGGAGCACAAAACGCCGGATGCGCGCTGGCGGCGGCAAGGCGTTGTTGACCCGTTCGACATCGCGGCGGATCAGCTCGTACACCTCCGGCTTTTGCGACAGATCCACAAAGGTCGTGTAGGGAATCCCGTGTTTTTCGGCCCAGCGCCCCACGTTGGCAAAGTCAATGTTGATCAGCGCCGTCACGAAGGGCTTGTCCGCGCCGCCGATGGTCATCACATCGCGAATGTAGGGGCTGAACTTGAGCTGCCCTTCCAGGAATTGGGGCGAGTACTTCTCGCCGGTGGCCAGGGTGATCATCTCCTTCAGACGGTCGAGATAGACGAGATGGCCGTATTCGGTCAGATAGCCGGCATCGCCGGTGCGGAACCAGCGCCGTCCCTCCTCGTCCACGTAGATCGCCTTGGCCGTTTCCTCCGGGTTCTTGTAATAGCCCTGGAAAACGGTTCGGCCCGTCACGTGGATCTCGCCGTTCTCGGCGATCTTGACAGTTTGACCCGGCGCCGGCACCCCCACCGTCTCGAAACGCACGTCATCGCCGATGTGGAGCGTGTGCACTTGGGCCTCGGTCGAGCCGTAGAGCTGCTTGATGTTGACGCCGATGGCCCGGAAAAAGCGGATGACGGCCGGGCTGAGCGCCGCGCCCGACGAATAGGCCGATTTGACCCGGGTCAGGCCCAGCTTGTCCCGCAGGGGCCGGAAGACCGCAAACTCGCCGAGCGCCCGCAAGACCCGCCAGAAGGCGTTCACCGGCCGGCGCTCCTCGTAGCGGATGGCCGCCACGCGATAACCCACCGGCATGAACAACCGGTAGAGCAGGCGGTTGATCCAGCTCGTCTCCGTGATTTTGACCTGCACCAAGGCCATCATGTTCTCCCACAGGCGGGCGCTGAAGAGCATGGCATGGGGCGCAATCTCGCGGATGTTCTCCTGCACCGTCTCCGGCGATTCCGGGAAATTGACCACCATGCCGCTGCGCAGGTGAAGGGCCAGCCCCAACACGTTTTCGGTGATCCAGGCCGGAGGCAAAAACGAGACGTACTCATCCGTTTCCAACCGGGGGTCGGCCCGTTGGGCGCTATCACAGCCGGCCAGCAGATTGGTGTGGGAGATCATCGCCCCCTTGGGCAGGCCTGTGGTGCCCGAC
>JAOADB010000217.1 GCA_026417535.1 Caldilineales bacterium | reverse complement strand
CCGCCGTTGGGAAGCGGGTAGCCGGATCGCCGAAGAGGGCAAACAAATCCACCAGAAAGGCGCTGTAGGCATAACCCTGGGCAAAGAGGTGCATGCGGCCGCTTAGGGCCGCCTCGCCCAGGGTAAGTGGCCGCCCCTGGCGGAACGCGGCGATGAAACCCTCGTTGACCAGGCCGTTGCCAACGCCGATGCCGTACCCCGTGCTGGCGAGATAACCGATGGCCCCGCGGCCGTCCGGCAGGAGCAACAGCGCCTCCTGGAGCGAACGAATCCCCGGCCGATAGAAGATGCCGCTCAAGCTGGCCATGACCAACACGACGGCAGGCCGGCCCGTGTTCTGCAGCGCGGGCAGATCGCGTTGGGCCAGAAACTGTTCGGCGCCCCATTCGGCCACCTGGCCGTGGCCGCTGTAATTGACGATGAGCGCGCCTTCATTCCAGGCAGCCAGCAACCGTTCGCGCAGGGCGGTAGCCGAAGCGTAATTGACGCCATAGTACAGCCGCTCGATTGGCCAGAGCGCCACAGCCAGACTGGCAATGTGCTCGGCCAGGACGGCGAAATCGCCGGCGCCATCGGCGTTATCGGCCACCAGCACCAGGCGGTTTTGCCAGGGTTGGCCTGTGGGTAGACTGTCGTAGGCGATCAGCTTGTCCACCAACCGCTCGGCTTCGACGACATCGCCCACCGGCAGCCGGCCCACCATCAGGTCGGGCACCGAATCGGCACCGAGCACGGCGGCAAAGCGGTTTTCGTCGGCCACCTCGCCCAGCCAAGGATCTAGGTCGCGCAGAACAACAGGGAACAGCGGAGCGCCGGTTCCCAGGTAATTCAGCGGGTCATGATGACCGTCGCCGAAGAGGACGACATAGGCCGGAACCGGCGGCCGCCAGCGGCTCAGCGCCGTGGCCAGAAACGCGCGGATGGCTTCGGGGTCGGGCTGGCCGGCGTTGAACTCGTCGTAGATGGCCTCCAGGGTGACGACCTTGGCAGCCAGCCCCTGGCGGGCCCGGTGCGCGGCCAAGCGTTGGGCCGGACCCAGGAGGACCTCCGGCGTCAGGATCAGGTAATCGGCCCGGTTGGTAGGGCTGCCCAGCTCGTCGAGGGGCGGTGCCCACGTCACCGTGGGATGGCGCCGACCCGTCCGGGTCGCGGCCTCGTAGCGGGGCCGGTAGGCGACCTCTGCCGATGCCGGCGGCGCGCCGCCGACGAAGCCTACCCGCCCGGCCTCTGGGTCGAGCCGCAACCCCACGAGGGCCACCGGGCGTTGTGGATCGCTCACCTCCCATACCTGGGTGGTCGCGTCCATGCCTTCCAGCCAGATCTGCCAGGTCCCCGGCCAGTTGGGTTGAAAGTGCAGCCGGCCGTCTACAGCCGCCAGACGGCGGACGCAGGTGATCGCGAGCCAATCGAGGAGGATCGTGTTCGCCGTACCGCCTACGGCGGCGACTTCGATGAGCAGTCGGTTCTCGCCGGTTTGCAGCAGCGCGTGGGGGAACTCGGTCTCGTAGGTGAAGGCCGTGCGGCCGCTGAGGCGAAAGCGGCCGAGGGGATAATCCCGGAGCCAGAGGCTCACCTGCACTGTACCCTCCTCTTGACCGAACAGACGCAGGCGGAGCCGGGCGGTGACAGGCCCTTCGGCAAGGGGCGGCAACTCGAAGGCCAGGGTTTGGCGATTGGGGCCGTTGCGCTGCGGGCGCAGCGCGGTCCAAAACCAGTGGTCAGGTCGTCCCTGGGCGCCGGGCGCGGCGAAATCGGAGCGGTAGAGCAGCTGTTTTTCCAGGTGGATGGTTTCCTGGACGGTGAGCAGCACGGGCGCCGGGCCGTGGTCGGCCGGCCGTTGGGCCACACGCAGGCCGGGGGAAGCGCCGGCTACCAGCCAATACACCGCCTGCGGGCTGTGTTGCGGTTCCCAAGGCGGCGCGTAGAAAAGGAGGACATCGCCGGGATCGAAACGGCCGTCTTCTTCGCCCAAGATCAGACACGGAAGGGGTTGCTGTTGGCGGTACACTTGCCAGGTGCGCGGGTCGCTGCCGGTCGGGTCTATCCCGGCCTGTTTCAGGTCTTCGTAGCCGATTTCGTGCAGGCCGGGTTGGGCCACGCCCAGGCGCGCCCGCCAACTACCGGTCGGAGCCGGCCCGGCCAGGGCCAAGGGCGTTTCGGCGGGCAAACCTCGCCAACCGCGGGCATCGGCGTAGTTGACGAGCAGCGCGCGGTACAGCGGTTCCCAGAGGGGGTCGGGGGGCGGCGGCGCCGCCGTCAAAGGGCGATCGGCGCTTAGGGTTACCATTAAGACCGGTGCCAACAACAGCCGGCGGCCGTCGGGTGCCACGCGTACGGGCGTCAGGCGCAAGCGCACGGCCCACTGCTGACGGAACCAGAACGGATCGCCTTCGAAGAAGGCGGGGTGGGCGGCAGCAACGGCATCCAGCGCCACCGGGTCGGGCCGGGGCAACGCCATCTCTCCTTGGGTTTGGATGTCCGCGATCTCGGCGCGAGCCTGGGCGGGCAAGGCGACGAGCACCGTGTGCCCGCGAAGGGCATGGTCCGAGAGGCGAAAGCGCAGGTCGGGTAACTCCTCCGGCCGATAGACGCGCTCGCCGTCGGTGAGCCGTGTGGTCAATCGTACTCGGATGTGTCCGGCTTCGACCCAAGCCGAGGCGCTGTAGATCGGCTCCAGGATCGGCGGCGCCGAGGCCGCCTGGGTCGTGGGCGATCCCGAACCAAGCAGTAGCCCGAAAAGGAGGGTCGAAGCAAAAAAGGCACGCAGGCGGCTCATAGGGCCTCTCGATCAAAAAAGGCCGGTGGGTTTGTATCCCCCCGGCCTTCCTGGATTGTTCGAGCGGAGAGCGGCCTTGGAATCAGTCGTCGGCCAGCATCAGGGTACGGGCGACCACGTCATCGTCCTCGTCCTGTTCGTACCAGGCTTTTTTGGCGCGTGGTTTCTTCTGCCTGGCCGTGCTTTGCTGTTGGGCGCGTTGCAGGGCGATCTCGAAGGCCGTGGGTACCGAAGACTCGTCTTCGGCCGCGGCTTCGGTCATCTCGTCGGCGCTGGCTGCGCTATCGGCCGGCGGGGTAGGTCTGGCCTGGCGGCCCGCACGCCGTTCCCGACGACCCGCTTTTTTGCCCGGTCGCGAGGGCGCCTCGTTTGCGACCTTTTCGGCTTTGGGGGCCGGCGGCGGTTCGGGCGGAGGCGGAGGCAACACGGCGCGACGCGAGAGGTCAATCTGCCCACGACGGCGGTTCACCTTGAGGACCTGGACTTCGATCTCGTCGCCGACCTTGACCACGTCGCCGGGATGTTTGACGAAGCCGTGGGCCAGCTCCTTGATGTGGACCATGCCGTCATGACCGACACCGATATCCACGAACACGCCGTAGCTCTCGATACGGGTCACCTTGCCGGTGAGCACCTGGCCCACCTGCAGCGTGCGCAGGGTGACGGCATCCGGCGGGATCAGGGTCAAGCTGATGCGGTCCTTTTCCTTGTCGAGCTCTTTGATCCAAGCCGTGACTTCCTGCCCGACTTTGAGGACATCGGCCGGTTTGCTGATACGCTTGGGCGAAATTTCCGAGACGTGGACCAGGCCATCGGTGCCCACGCCGATATCAATGAAGGCGCCGAAGTCGGTCAAGCGTCGCACCCGGCCTTTGACTTCCTGGCCGACGGCCAGTTTGCGCACGATGGTCTTGGGCGGTATGACCTTGATCTCGGGCTTTTCGGGTGTGGCCGCGGCGCCGACGGGTTCGCTCACGTTCTATCTCTCCTTCGGAATCCTCTGGGATGGGATGGATAAGGCTGAGTATCTATAATAAATCGTCGGGCAAAGGACTGTCAAACGGGGTTTAGACGATTGATCACGGCCCAGGCCAATGTCCGCAATGGCCCGCTTCCTGCCTTGTCCCGCGTTGGAAAGACGGAAGACGAAGGACGAAGGACCGATGACGAAAACGCCGTCTTCCGTCGCTCGTCCTTCGTCTTGGCCTGGGTCCGATGGCGAGAACGGAAGAGCCAGCGGGAGGTTACGATTGCACGATGAGCAAACTCGTCATGGCCTTTCCCGCCCACAACCGACGGGAACGGCTTTGGCCTCGGTCGAGCGCCTGGGGTATCATGAAGTGTCTTCACTCAAGCTTTAGACCTTACTTGACGAGAGGAATCCAAAATGGCTTTTCAACACATTGTCGTCCCGGCGGACGGGGAAAAGATCACCATTGCCAACGGTCGCCTACAGGTGCCCGACCATCCGATTATCGCCTTTATCGAGGGTGACGGCACCGGGCCCGACATTTGGGCGGCTGCTTCGCGCGTGCTCGATGCGGCTGTGGCCAAAGCCTACGGCGGCCGGCGCCGCATCGCCTGGATGGAGGTGTATGCCGGTGAGAAGGCGCTGCGGGTGTATGGCGAGAACGTATGGTTGCCCGATGAAACCCTGACGGCGTTGCGGGAGTATTTGGTGGGGATCAAAGGCCCGCTGACGACGCCGGTGGGCGGCGGCATCCGTTCGCTCAATGTGGCCTTGCGCCAAGAACTCGACCTCTATGTGTGTCTGCGGCCGGTGCAGTATTTCGACGGCACGCCCAGCCCGGTGAAGCATCCCGAATGGGTGGATATGGTCATCTTCCGCGAGAACTCGGAGGATATCTACGCCGGGATCGAGTGGCGGGCCGGGACGCCCGAGGCCCAGAAGGTCATCGCCTTTCTCCAGCAGGAGATGGGTGTGCGCAAAATCCGCTTCCCGGAGACCTCCGGGATCGGCATCAAGCCCATCTCGCAGGAAGGGACGGCCCGACTCGTGCGCGCGGCCATCCGCTACGCCATCGAGCACAACCGCAAATCGGTGACGCTGGTGCACAAGGGCAACATCATGAAGTTCACCGAAGGCGCGTTCCGCGATTGGGGCTATCAAGTGGCGCGCGAGGAGTTTGGCGGCGTCGAGATTGACGGTGGTCCCTGGCAACGGTTGCCCAACGGCATCATCGTCAAGGATGTCATCGCCGATGCCTTCTTGCAACAGGTCTTGACCCGGCCCACGGAATACGACGTCATCGCCACGATGAACCTGAACGGCGATTACATCTCCGACGCATTGGCCGCGCAGGTGGGCGGCATCGGCATCGCGCCCGGCGCCAACATCAACTACGAGACGGGCGCCGCCGTGTTCGAGGCCACCCATGGCACGGCGCCCAAGTACGCTGGGCAGGACAAGGTCAATCCCTCCAGCGTGATTCTCTCGGGCGAGATGATGTTCCGCTATTTGGGCTGGAACGAGGCTGCCGATTTGATCATCAAGGCCATGAAGCGCACCATCGCCGCCAAGACCGTGACCTACGATTTCCACCGCCTGATGGAGGGGGCCACCCTCTTGAAATGCTCCGAGTTCGGCGATGCGCTCATCCGTAACATGGATGAGTGAGGAGTTGAGAGGAGCTTGAGGGAGCTGAGAGGAGCTTTGGAGGAGCTGAGAGGAGCTTGAAGGAGCTCGGAGGAGCTCGGAGGAGCTCAAGGGAGCTTGGAGGAGTGTAACTGCTCCTTACGTTCCGGATGAGTCTTCCCTTCCCCCAGCGGCCGCTCGCAAGGACGACGGACGAAAGACGTAGAGCAAGATGCCATCTTGCCCTACGTCTTTCGTCTGCCTGGGAGGGAACCACGTCGGAAGCTGAGTCATCATCGTCATTGGCCTGAGTGGTTACCTTTCGTCCTTCCGCCCAGTTTTGCGGCCGATGGACAGGAGGAACGACGCACGAGGAAGCCTTGAATATGCACCCTTTGTAACAATCTCCTCTTGACGAAGCGCCGAAAGATGGGGCACAATGGGGGCATCGTTCGGCAAAACCGGGTTCCGGTCGGCGGTGTTCGACGACGAGCATTGCTGGCCGACCGGGACGTTACGCTACCGCTCTCCCCGTTTTTGTTACGAGGTTCTGCACGATGGGACAAGCCATTGCTTCGCTGTGGAAGGGCATCACCTATCGCGGCCGCGAAGGCCACTACGCGTTCATCCTGCATCGCGTGGCCGGGCTGGGGGTGTTGCTTTTTCTGATCCTACACGTCTTCGATATCTTCCTCGTCAGTTTCGGGGAAGAGGTCTTCAACGAGTTCCTCGCCCTGTACACCCACCCCGTGGCGCGCGTGCTGGAAGTCGGCCTGATTTTCGGCGTCGTCTATCACGCCTTCAATGGTCTGCGTATCATCATCATTGACTTCTGGCCGCGCACGACGGTGTACTCGCGCCAGATGTGGTGGGGGGTCATGGCCGTGACGCTGCCGATCACGGCCGTGGCCGGCTATTTCACGCTGGCGCCCATTTTCCACTGAAAGGAGGTGCGACATGGCCACACGGATCAACCGCACCACCATGAGCCGCGCCAAGCCGGGCGG
>JAOADB010000216.1 GCA_026417535.1 Caldilineales bacterium | reverse complement strand
AGATGTGTATAAGAGACAGGTCCATTGTTGAGGCCGTCCAGGTTCCCATCCTGGCCGTTTTCACGGCGATGGTCGTCGGCGGTGGCGTCATCGCCCTGGCTGGGGGGAATCCCCTGGCCGCCTACATGGGCCTGTTTCAGGGCGCTTTTGGCTCGGCCAAAGCCTTGAGCGAAACGGCGGTGTGGGCCACCCCTTACATTTTTGCCGGTTTGGCCGTGGCCTTGGCCTTCAAGGGCGGGCTGTTCAATATCGGCGCCGAAGGTCAGCTGGCTTTCGGGGCCGTAGCCACGGCCTGGGTCGGTTATGCCCTGCCCGAACACTTGGGCCTGAACTTGCCTGCCGTCGTGCATCTGCCGTTGGCCATCGGAGCAGGGGTCCTCGTCGGGGCATTGTGGGCAGCCATTCCGGGTGTGCTCAAGGCCTACACCGGGGCGCATGAGGTCATCAACACGATCATGATGAACTATATCGCCCTGAACCTGGTCAGCTACTTGCTAAACGGACCGATGAAAGACCCCAATCCCCTCAACGTCATCGCTCGCACGCCGCTGATCGCCGAGACGGCCCGCATTCCTCCCATCATCGGCGGTCTGCGCCTTCATTGGGGATTTCCGCTGGCGCTAGCCGTGGCGGGGTTGGTCTGGTGGCTGCTATGGAAGACGACCCTGGGCTTTGAAATCCGCACCGTCGGGGCCAACATTCACGCGGCCCGATATGCCGGGATTCACGTCAGACGCATTCTGGTCCTGACGATGGCTTTTTCGGGTGCGCTGGCCGGTTTGGCCGGCGTGATCGAAGTCACCGGTTTGAATTACCGTCACGAGTTGGGATTTTCCATCGGCTACGGTTTCGATGCCATTGCCATCGCCCTGTTGGGCAAGACCCATCCGGTCGGTGTGATTCTGGCCGCATTGCTGTTCGGGGCCATGCGCAACGGCGCCACGCGCATGCAGTTTCTCACGCAAATCCCGGTGGATATCATCTCGGTCATCCAGGCTTTGATTCTGCTTTTCGTTGCGGCCGACGCCATCATTCGTTTCCTGTATCGCCTGCGCGTGCGCGAAACACGGATGGTCTTGACCCGTGGATGGGGAGGTTGAGGTGGACCTGCGCCGTTTCGGTTTCATTGTGTTGATCATCGGCACCCTGTTCGGCGTCGTGGTGTTGATCGGACGGGTGCAGACCCCGGCCCCGGTCATCATCACGAGCATGCTCGCAACGACCATCGCCGTGGCGACCCCACTGACCCTGGGCGCGCTTTCCGGGGTGTACTGCGAACGGGCCGGCGTCGTCAACATCGGCATCGAGGGGATGATGTTGGCTGCGGCTTTCTTCGGTTGGCTGGCCTCGATCTACCTGAATCACATTTACGGGTGGCCGCCTATGCCCAGCCTGATCGGAGGCGTCATTGCCGCCGTGCTCAGCGGTGGCCTGTTGGCCTTGCTCCATGCGGTGCTCTCGGTCACGTTCAAAGTGGATCAGATCATCAGCGGCACCGTGATCAACATCCTCGCCATTGGCATCACGGGTTTTCTGAATCGTCAGCTGTTTTTCGAGCAAGGCAGCATTTTCGGTGGGCAAGTGCCGCATGCCCCTGGGATCTTACCGCGCATTCGCTTCCCGTTTTTGGCCGATTTGCCGGTCATCGGACGCATTTTCGATCAACAACCCATCACCCTGGCTGCAATCGTTCTGGTCGTGATCACCCATATTGTGTTGTTCTACACCCGTTGGGGGTTGCGTACCCGTGCGGTGGGGGAACATCCCCGCGCAGCCGATACGGCGGGCATCTCGGTGGCGCTGATACGCTATCTCAACGTGATCATCGGGGGATTGATGGCCGGTCTGGGCGGGGCCTACTTCACGCTGGAATCGGTTCCGTCCTTCGAGCCGTTGATGACCAACGGCCGCGGGTTTATCGCCCTGGCCGCGGTCATCTTCGGGAATTGGACGCCTTTCGGGGCCTGGACGGCCGCCCTCATCTTCGGCGCTGCGCAGGCCCTGCAGATCAACATGCAGTTTTTCCGGGAGGTGATCCCGCCCCAGCTGGCCATCCTTCAGATTTCGTATGTTGTGGGCCTGACGCCTTACATCCTGACGATGATCATCCTGTCGGGCATCGTGGGCAAAACCATACCCCCGGCCGCCGATGGACAACCGTATGAGAAGTGACCATAGGGGCACGAATCCGCAGCGAAGCCGATTTGACAACTTCTTTCTATCTCCCTATAATCGCCCAATCCGTTTCTCAGCGTTCCTTTCAGGAGCAACGAATGCTCATTGCCCGTGTCGTCGGTTCGGCGGTCTCCACCGTCAAAGATGAGAAACTGGTGGGTCTGAAGTTGCTGGTGGTGCGCGAGGCAACGCACCGGAACGAGCTGGTGGGCAGGCCTTTCGTGGCGGTGGATGCAGTGGGGGCCGGAGTGGGCGAGTTGGTGCTGATCGCCCAGGGGAGTTCGGCCCGCCAGACCGAACAGACTAAAGACAAGCCTGTGGACGCGGTCATCATGGGCATCATTGATGAGCTCGAGGTCGAAGGCGAGCTCACATTCGTCAAAAGCTGAGCAGCGCCGAAAGCCGGCGTTTCGATCCGGCTCGGCATTCCCCATATCCCTTGACCCTCCGGCAACGAGGCCGGAAAAGGAGCTATTGCCTATGCCCTAAGTTCCAAAGTCCGTTTAGGGAGACATGGCTTTATGACCCTTTCATTCGTCGTTGTGGTCTATCGGTAACTACTCAGGCCGATGTCCGTGATGGCCCCGCTTCCTACCTTGCCCCAATGGCGGAGAGACGGAAGACAAAAAGTTCGTCGTTCGTCCTTCGTCCTGTTCTTGTGCCAACGGTGAGAACGCAAGACCCATCCGGAAGGTGAAAACGGCGGGCTGAGCAGTTACGCCTATCGTTTTTTTCTCCAAGGAGGAGGCACATGACCACAGAACAGAGAATCGAGATCGCAGGCGTCGAATACGAACATGTCGGCGCCGACTACCTGGAAAAACGAACGCTGCAACGCAAGGCGGGGTGGGTACTGCTGTGGGGTTTGGGCGTCGGGGCCGTGATTTCGGGTGACTACTTCGGCTGGAACTTCGGCCTGACTGCCGGCGGCTTTTGGGGTCTGGCCATTGCCACCATCCTGATGGCCATCATGTACATCACCATGATGTACTGTCTGGCCGAGCTTTCGACGGCCCTGCCCCATGCCGGCGGCCCCTATTCCTTCGCCCGCCAGGCCATGGGCCCGTGGGGCGGTTATCTCACCGGGCTGGCTGTGGTCATCGAGTACGTCATCACCCCGGCCGTCATCGTCGTCGGCATCGGCGGCTATTTGAACTCGGTTTTCCCCGGCGTCCCCTTGTGGGTGTGGTGGGTTGTGGCCTATGCCATCTTCGTGGGCATCAACATCTGGGGCGTGGAACTGACGCTGAAGGTCTCGCTGGCCGTGACCCTGATCGCCACGCTGGTGTTGTTCATTTTCTACGTGCTGCCCCGCTGAGCGGCGCCTGGAGCTGGGACAAGCTCTTCAACATTCCACCCGATCCGGGACGCTCGGCCACAGGGCTGCCCAAGGGCTGGTTCGGCGTCTTCGCCGCCTTGCCCTTTGCCATCTGGTTCTATCTCGCCATCGAGGAGCTGCCCCTGGCCGCCGAGGAAGCCGAGAACGTGAGCCGCGACATGCCCAAGGCCATGCTGTTGGGAATTGCCGCCCTGGTCATCCTCTCCTTCCTCACCCTCGTCTTCAACTCCGGCGTGGGCGGCGGCGCCGTAGCCATCGGCCAGTCACCTGCGCCCCTGGCCGAGGGTTTTCAGGCCGTGTTCGGATTGGGCGCCACCTCCATCATCCTGACCCTCATCGGCCTGACCGGCCTGATCGCCAGCTTCCACTCCATCATCTACGCCTACGCCCGGCAGATTTTCGCTCTCTCGCGGGCGGGCTATTTCCCGCGCTTCTGGTCGCTGACCTGGCCGCAGCGCCACACGCCGTATGTGGCCCTCATCGGCGGCGCCATTCTCGGTCTGGTGGTGGCGCTGTTGATTGACCGTTTCGGAACCGGCATCCTGGGTGCGGCGCTGCTCAACATGGCCGTCTTCGGCGCGGTCATCTCCTATGTGCTGATGATGGTCAGCTACATCATCATCAAGCGCCGCATGCCCAATCTGAAGCGGCCCTATGTTAGCCCCGGCGGCACATTGTTCGCCTGGATCGCCCTCATCCTGGCCGCTTTGGCAGCCGTCTCGACCCTGGCCAATCCGGATTACCGGCCGGGTGTGTTGGGTGTGGCCGTGTTCTATCTCCTTGGCATCCTCTACTTCCTCCTCTGGGGACGCCATCAGCTGGTCGCCGAGGCGCCCGAGGAGGAGTTTGCTTTGATTGAAGCCGCTCAGGCCGAGCTGGCCCACTAGGGGCGAGACGAGGATACGTCGTCTGTTGCCTCTTGCGCCCACCTTGTGGCATGATTCCGGCCAATAGCACCTTCCGTCGTCTGTTCACCCTTCGAGGAGAAAGTTCATGTCCACCATCCAAATGATTGCCCTCGGCATGATCGAGACCAAAGGCCTGGTCGGCGCCATCGAGGCGGCCGATGCCATGGTCAAGGCGGCCAACGTCAAGCTGATCGGCAAGGAGTACATCGGCGGCGGCTACGTCACGGTCATGGTGCGCGGGGACGTGGGCGCGGTCAAAGCGGCCACGGATGCCGGCGCCGCTGCGGCCCAACGCGTGGGCGAGTTGGTCAGCGTCCATGTCATCCCGCGGCCGCACAGCGACGTGGAGATGATCCTGCCCAAATTGCCGGAAGGATAAAACCGGTCAACCTCCCGCAGGCGAGGATGTCCTGCGGGAGGTTGTCTTTCGCGCTTCCGCCGGTCATGACCGCTCCCCCGCGCACCCTGCTCAGTGTCGGCATTGATGTCGGCACCACCACGACCCAGCTCGTTTTTTCGCACCTGACCATCCAAGACACGGCACGGCCGGGTCAGGTGCCCCGCCTGCAGGTCCATGCCCGTTCCGTTCTTTACCAAAGCCCCATCCATCTGACGCCGCTGCTGGCGCCGGACGAGGTGGACGTGGCGCAGCTGGCCGACCTGGTGCGCCACGAGTATCGGGTCGCCGGCATCCGGCCAGAGCAGATCGAAACCGGCGCGGTCATCATCACGGGTGAGGCGGCTCGCGCCCGCAACGCCGAAGCCATCCTTCAGGCCCTGTCGGGTCTGGCCGGTGATTTCGTCGTCACCGTGGCCGGGCCGAACCTGGAGGCGCAGATCGCCGGCCGCGGTTCGAGCGCAGCGGCCTACTCGGTGGACCACTACACTCAGGTCACGAACATTGACGTAGGCGGTGGCACGGCCAACGCCGCCATCTTCCGCTTGGGCGAGCACCTGTGTTCGTCGGCGATGGCCGTGGGCGGCCGTCAGATCGAGGTCGAGCGCACCTCGGGTCTCGTGCGGCGCATTCCGCCGCCTGGCCGCCACATCATCGAGACTCTCAACCTGCCTCTGCGGGAGGGCGGCCGGGCCGACCTGGAGGTCCTGCGGCGTTTCTGCGAGGCCATGGCCGACCTCATCGCCGATCTGGCCTTGGGCGAGGTCAGTCCGTTGGGACGCAAGCTCCAACTCACCCCGCCCCTGCTCAACGCTCGGCAGTCCAGCGTGTTTTTCTTCTCCGGCGGCGTCGGCGCCTACTACTACGACCCCGTTCCCATCGCCACGTTAGCCGATGTCGCCATCCACGATGATGTCGGCCCCCTTCTGGCCGAATGCCTGCGGCTCAACCCGCGCTTACAGGGGCTGACCATCCGCCGCCCGGCCCAAACCCTGCGGGCCACCGTCCTCGGCGCGGCCAGCCAAACCGTCACCCTCAGCGGCAGCACCATTTGGGCCGAGGCCAGCCTGTTGCCCCAGCGCAACCTGCCGGTGGTGCGCCCTCATCTCACCGCCGCCGACCTGACCCCGGAACGATTGGCGGCGGCCATCCGCCAGGCCGTGCAGCGTTGGGATGCCGACCGTGTTAACGGCAACGTCGCCATTGCCCTGGACTTGCCCGTGCATCTCGACTATCCCCTCTTGCAGGCCGTGGCGGGCGGCGTTATCACCTATGCCGCCACCGATCTGTCACCGGGTCGGCCCCTCGTCCTCATCATCGAGCGGGACTACGCCCAAGTGCTCGGCCAAACCATCAAGGCCCTGCGACCCGATCTGCCGTTGCTGGCCATTGACCAGGTGGGCCTGGGCGAAGGCGATTTCATTGACATCGGCCAACCTATGCTCGACGGCCGTGTCGTACCGCTCTCGGTGAAAACGTTGGTTTTTTATAAGTAACTGGTTACTGGTTACTAGTAACT
>JAOADB010000215.1 GCA_026417535.1 Caldilineales bacterium | reverse complement strand
GGTTCTTGACCGCCCATTCCTCGGCCGAGGTGGGCAGACCCAGACAATTGAAGGTCTGGCCCCAGTCACCGCTGCGGTCGAAATCGAACCAGAAATTGACGAACACCTGCTGGTTAGTCGGCGCGCCCGGCGGCACCGTTACCAGATAGGTGATCTGCGTCGGTTGGCAATGGGGCAGGGGCGGATTAGGACTCGTACCGTCATCGGCCAGGTCGAGGTCGGGCGCATCTGACGGCGGCACGATGTTGTTCGAGGGGTCGGCATCGGGTCCGCTATCGGCCTCAAGCTCACGGGTGATGCCGGTGCCAAAGAAGAACCGAAGGACGGGATTGTGGTGGATGGGGCCATGCGGAGGCGACCCCACGGTGAAAACGGTGGGGAAGAGGGCCAGGATGCCCGGCGGCCCACCCGCGGGATAGGCCGTCATGCCGACGCCGAAGGAGTTCGTGCTATCGGGCGCGTCGCCCAGGTCGGTGATCCGCTCGCCGGTAGGCGGGGTTGGTGTCGGCGTCTCCGTAGGGCGAGGCGTGGGCGTCTCTGTCGGGCGAGGTGTGGGCGTTTCCGTCGGACGCGGTGTGGGCGTGGGCGTGGGGGTCAATCCCAGGGGGCAATCGTAGTAGTCCTCGGTCTCGCCCAACTTGTAGCCGCCCTGCGGCCCGCGGCCGTCGTCCTGAGTGGCCATGACATCAGAGAGGGTGATCCGCCACCACAGGCAGAGGTGTTCCTGCGGGTTGTAAGGCAGGAAGGCCGGCGTGGTGAAGGTGTAGGTGCCGGGACCGGGCAGGAAGAGGATCTGGTTTTGCACGGCCCACTCATTGGCCGGACCGAGGATGCCGCAATCCTGCCGACCGCCCCAGTGACCGCTGCGGTCCCAATCGAACCACAAGTTCACAAAGGGCTGGCTGGCCGGCGCGCCGGGGGGCACCGTCACCTGGTAGGTGATGCTGACCGGCACACAGTGGGGAAAGACGCGCGGTTTCTGCAGGATGCCGTCATCGGCCAGGTCGAGGTTGGGCTTGTCCCACAAGGGCAGGATGTTGTTCGAGGGGTCGGCATCCGGCCCCATGTCGGCCTCGCGCTCGCGGGTGATCTGGGGC
This sequence comes from Caldilineales bacterium, assembly GCA_026417535.1. Lineage (GTDB taxonomy): Bacteria > Chloroflexota > Anaerolineae > J102 > J102 > SSF26. Next base: position 5,294 of record JAOADB010000215.1, on the reverse strand, counting down.
CCCAGGTAGTAGTGGGTCCGCGGGTTGTTGTGGTGGAGGGGGCCGTGGGGCGGCGAACCGGCGCCGTAAACCGTGGGGTAACGGGCCAGGGTGCCCGGTGGTCCCCCCGCGGGATAGGCCGTCATGAGCGCGCCGAAGGAGTTCGTGCTGTCGGGCGCATCGCCCAGGTCGGGCTGCGGTTCGACCGTCTCAACACAGGTGTAGTAGTCCTCGGTCTCACCCCAACGATAGCCGTTGGCCGGACCACTGCCGTCGTTGCTGGCGGGCGAAGGCGCCGGCGCGTCGCTGAGGGTGAGCCGCCACCAGATACAGCTCGCTACGGCCGGGGGATGGAAGGGGAGGAACGCAGGCGTGGTGAAAGTGTAGGTGCCCGGCGCCGGCAACGAGATGATCTGGTTCGGCACGGCCCACTCGCGCGCCGCCCCGTTGGGGCAATCGAGGGTCTCACCCCAGGCGCCGTTGCGGTTCCAGTCGAACCACAGGTTGACATAGGCCTCGGTCGGCGGCGTGCCCGGCGCCACCGTCACGGTGTAGGTGATGCGGGTGGGCACACAATGGGGTAACGGCGGGTTGGGATTCGTGCCGTCGTCCTGCAGGTCGAGATCGGAGCCGTCGCTGGCGGGGATCAGGTTGTTCGTAGGGTCGGCATCGAAACCGGTGTCGGCCTCGAGCTCACGGGTCATGGCCGGGCCGAGGTAGAAGCGGGTGGTGGCGTTCGTATGCCGGGGGCCGTGGGGTGGCGAACCGGCCTTGAACACGGTGGGATAGCGGGCAACAATTCCGGCCGGACCGCCTTTGGGATAGGCCGTCATGGCAACGCCAAAGGAGTTTGTGCTGTCGGGCGCATCGCCTAGGCCCGTGTGGGGCTTTTGCACCACGACCTGATGCCCGGCCGCCGGCATCCACAGCAGATGACCGGCCTGGACCGTGGCCTCCGGAGCGGTTGTATCGGCCAGAGGCGCGGCCGAGCTTCCTCCCCAGAGCACGGGCAACACCGCTACGAGGGTTATCATCCCCAGCAAAAACCGAAAGGATACAGGTGCACGCATGGAGAGCACTCCTTACAAGGAGGAGGACAGGTTTATGGCCCTTGTCAACCGGGTTTTATCACTTTGTTAGCGTTTTTGTCGTGCCCGAACACCGTCCAAAAGAGCCGGCCTGTCCGCAGGTGGCTACAGGGGGAATGGGATGCATTCTAACCGAAAGGAGAAAAAAAGGACAAATACCGGTTTTGGAACCTGGCTTTCTTCCTTCTACAATGGAACGTCTGAGCCTTCGTCTGCTCTCGGCCGATGAACAGGACGAACGACGAATGACGGAGGAAGAAGGGCTATCGTCCATCGTCCGCTCTTGGCCGATGGCAGGCACGGAAGACTGCTCCGGAACGTTCGTTTTCTGAGACGTGTGCGCCATCCCGATCCGTCCTCCCCGTCCATGAAACCGCTCATCCTCTGGGCCCGCAATCGCACCCCACGTTATACTCTGCGCCTGCTCCACCGCGAGGGCGAGCAGGTCTCCGGGCTGGTGCGCATCGGCGAGGCGTGGATTCCCTTCCGCTATGATGGCGCCCGCCGCGAGCTGGCCCTCGACGAAGGCGAGGAACGTCGCCTCATCCGCCTGAACGAGTGGGGTTGGGAGGAATGAGACCGGGCCTTGTGCTGCGGCCCGACCGGGACCGATCGGTGCGGCGGCGCCATCCCTGGATTTTCAGCGGCGCCATCGCCCGGGTCGAAGGCCGACCCGCAGCCGGGGCCGTGGTGGATGTGCGGGCGGCCGATGGGACCTGGCTGGCCGCAGCCGAGTTCAATCCCGTTTCGCAAATCCGGGCGCGCGCGTTCTGCTGGGAACCCGACCGGCCCATTGACGCCACCTTCTGGCGGGAGCGGCTACAGGCGAGCATCGCCCGTCGCCAGCGTCTCCTGCCCCATCGCGAAGCCTGTCGGCTCGTCTTCGCCGAAAGCGACGGTCTGCCCGGCCTCATTGTGGACCGCTACGGCCGCTATCTCGTCCTGCAAACGCTGACGGCCGGCGCCGAGGCGCGCAAGACCCAGACCGTGGCCGACCTGGTGAGCCTGCTCGATCCCCTGGGCATCTGGCAGCGGGATGACCCGGTGCGGCGCAAGGAGGGGTTGCCCCCGGCCGAGGGGCTGCTCTACGGCGCGCTGCCGGCCGAGCCTATCGTCATCGGCGAACACGGCCATCGCTTCCTGGTGGACTTGCGGCGGGGACAGAAGACGGGTTTCTACCTGGACCAGGCCGAGAACCGGGCCTTGCTGGCGCCCTATTGCGCCGGGGCCGAGGTGCTCAATGCCTTCAGCTATACCGGCGCCTTCGCCGTGTATGCGTTGGCCGCGGGCGCCCGGCATGTGGTCAATCTCGATAGCAGCGCCGAGGCCCTGGCTCTGGCCGCGGCCAATCTGCAGCTCAACGGCTTCGCGGCGACCCGGTGGACGAATCTGGAGGCCGATGTGTTCGTACAGCTGCGGCGCTGGCGCGAGGAGGGCCGGCAATTCGACCTGATCATCCTCGACCCGCCCAAGTTCGTCACCGCGCCGGAACATCTCGAACGGGCCACCCGTGGCTATAAGGACATCAACTGGCTGGCGCTACGGCTGCTGCGGCCGGGCGGTCTGCTGGCGACCTTCTCCTGTTCGGGCCTGGTGGACCGCGACCTCTTCCAGAAAATCGTCTTCGCCGCCGCGCTCGATGCCGGCCGCGAGGTGCGCATCGTGACCCATTTCGGCCAGGCGCCCGACCATCCCGTGCTGCTCACCTTTCCCGAAGCCGCCTATCTGAAGGGGTTGTTGTGCCATGTCGAGTGAGGCGACGGCCCCGCGGCGGTTGCCCTGGACCTACGGCATCGTGTTGGGGTTGGGCTTTTTCGGCATCACCGTGCTGGGGCCGATCTACAACACCTATCTGCCCCTCATCCTGCACGGCCAGGGCTTCAGCCCGACGGCGGTGGGTTTCGTCATGACCTGGGACGACTGGCTGCGGGCTTTCATCCCGCCCTGGGCGGGTGCCCGCTCCGACCGCACCTGGACCCGGCTGGGTCGCCGCCGTCCCTGGGTGTTGGCCGGCGCGCCCATCGGCGCCCTGAGCTATGTCCTCATCCCTCATCTGGCCGCGGGGTTCCTGCTGTTGCCGCTCGTTTTCCTGCACCATGTGGCCATGGCCCTGGTGCGGGCGCCTGGTCTGGCCCTGTTGGGCGACCTGTTTGCGCCGGCCGAACGGAGCAAGGCCAGCGGCGTGATCAATCTCGTGGGCGGGTTGGGGGCGTTGGCGGCGCTGGTGGGCAGCAGCCAGGCCTATGCCCTGGGGCCGCAGTGGCCTTTCTGGCTGGGTGGGTTGCTGGTGGCGGCCGGCGTCTTCATCTTCTTGCTGGCCGTGCCGGAACGCCGCGAGTGGGGGCCGGCAGCCGCGGACGGCGGCGCCGATGCCGCGGCCTGGGGGCGATGGCTGCGGCCCGGTCGCGCGGTGGCGCCCCTGCCGCGCAGGGCCGTGCTGTTGCTGGCGGCGACCTTTTGCGTCTTCAGCGCCTTCAGCATCGTCGAGACCTGGATCAGCTCCTACGCGGCTTTGACCCTGGGTGTGGAACCCGGCCGCCTACCCCTGGTTCTGGCCGTGTTCGCCGCTGCGCTCATCGTCGGCGCCGTGCCCGCGGGTTTTCTCGGCGCCCGGCTGGGCCTACGGACGACGTTGGCCGTGGGTATGACGGCGCTGGCTGCGGCCTTCGGCCTCAACCTGGTCGTGCCGACGCCGACCCTGCTCATGGCGTCGCTGGCGCCGGCCGGTCTGGCCTGGGCCCTCATCATCATCAACCTGTTTCCGCTGCTCTACGAGGTCGGCGGCGAAGGCCGCGCCGGGCTGCTCACGGGGCTGTACTACGCCGTGACGTCGCTGGCGGGCATCCTCGGCCCGCAGCTGGTGGGGGTGGTTTTCGAGATGACGGCGCGCGACTACCGGCTGATGTGGGCCCCGGCCGCGGCGGCCGTGCTGGTGGGGTTGGGGTTCTTGCAGCGGGTGGGGAGAGGGGGTACTGGTGACCGGTGACTGGGAAAGCGGTAACCGGGGTTGGCGCCCCTCGAGACGGAAGACAAAGGACGAAGAAAAGTCGTCGTGTGTCCTTCGTCTTTCGTCCGCCTGCGATGGAACCCTGTTGGAACCTGGGTCGTCATCGTCATCGGCCTGAGTAGTTACAATAACAAGTCATAAAAGCACGAAATTCAATCAAATCCAACATCGGAAATGTTTATCAATAATTAACAAAAAATCGAAATCGCACTAATTGGCTTTTAGAGTTACAAACTGTAGTTCTGTTAGCGAGAATAGAAGAAATCATTGCGTTTTCTTGACCGAGAATGAGACAGACAGTAGCTATACTATGTTTGTGTTCCTCGGCGATAGCCCTTGCCACAGGGAGTGATGGTCATGCAGGCAAAATCATTCGGTTTCACTTTAGGAGCGGCGCTGTTACTTTTGGCGGCGCCGATCGGCTACAAATTCGGCCAATGGTATCTTACGGGCGCGCCGGCCATCATTCAGATGGAGCAATCCGTGGCCGCTACCGTCCGAGAGGTTCCTTTCACGTTGTACGCCCCGGCTGACCGTCCACCCGATCTGCAACTGACCGACGTGTTGGTGCAAAGACCTGACATTCCGGAACACCTGCGCGCGGGTCTTACCTTGGTTCAAGATGGAGAGTGGCATGTGACCACGATATACGGTGAGCCACCCCGGCAGGTGTGGGTGTATCTGAGCCAGCGTGACATACGCACCATGTACCCCGTCAGCAAAGCTTTAGCCAACATGCAGGACACCGGGGAAACGATCCCGCTTCGGATCGGCGGGCAAACGGTCGCGGCATCGTGGTGGCTGCCGTTGGATGAGGCTTCTCGCCATGGATCAGGAGCTTTCCTACTGAACCTGGACGAGGTCGCAATGGCCGTTTTCTGGCATGGACGCTCTCACGAAGAGGTCGCCCGCTTCCTGGCTTCTTTCGTTCCCTTGACCGTGGAATCGGAATGGGTGACCGAATTGGACGCGAGATGAACCGGTAGGAGGGAACATGCGGCCCAGGGCGCGGCGGATTTGGCGAAAGGCGCCGAACCGTTCTGCGGCCGAGTGACATGGTGAGGGCGTTGGCCGGCGCTTGGCGCCAGGCGCGGTGGGTTCCGACGAGGCGCGGCGGTCAAACCGGAAAGGACCGCCTTGCAAGGGGGTTCCTACGTTGCCCCGCGGCGAACTTCGGTAGGGATCGCCACGCGCGGCAAAAGGGGCGGCCGGGCGGCGGA
>JAOADB010000214.1 GCA_026417535.1 Caldilineales bacterium | reverse complement strand
CAACAAGAGCGTGGTCATCACCCTCGACGGCGAGCCGATCCGCATCGAGCGCGTCGGCACCGACGGCGACGAGGCCAAGGCGCGGCGCTTGTTCGAGGAACTCGACGGCAAAGTGGATGCCCTGGGCGTGGGTGGGGTGGAGCTGTTTCTGCGGCTGGAGGGCCGCGAGTATCCCTTGCGGTCGGGGTTGAGCCTGGTCAAGAACGTGCGACAAACACCCTGTGTGGACGGTCGCGGGCTGAAACACACGCTGGAGCGCCGTGTGTTCGAGCTGGCGACGCCTGCGCTCGGCTTTCGTCCCCATTACCGCCAGGCCTTCATGACCCTGGGCGTGGACCGCTTCGGTATGGCCCAGGCCGTCGCCGAGGTGTCCGACCGGGTGGTGTACGGCGACCTCATGTTTGCCCTGGGGTTGCCCATTCCCATCACCAGCTTGCGGCAACTGCGGGTGCTGGCACGGCTGTTGTTGCCAGTCATCGGCCTCTTGCCCGTGTCCATGCTCTACCCGACCGGCGAAAAACAGGAGCAGATCACGCCCAAGTACCCGCGCTACTGGGCCGCGGCCGAGCTCATCGCCGGCGATTTCCTGTACATCCGCAAGCACCTGCCCGACGACCTGCACGGCAAGACCATCCTGACGAACACGACGACCGAGCAGGATGTGGAGTTGCTGCGGCAGCGGGGACTACGCTGGTTGATCACGACCACCCCGCGCTATGAGGGTCGCTCCTTCGGCACGAACATGATGGAAGCCGCGCTCACGGCCTACGCCGGCAAGGGTCGCGTGCTCACCGAAGCCGAACTCAACGAGCTCATTGACCGTCTCCAACTCCGTCCCAGTGTGCAGCGACTGAACGAGTAGCGCCGTAGCGCCGTAGCGCAAGATGGTATCTTGCCCTACAGGCCATCGGCCAACACCCCCGTAGCGCAAGATGCCATCTCACGCTACAGGCAACCCGTTACCAGTAACCAATAACCAGTTCCCAGTTCCCCCCATGCGCCTTCTCCTGGCCCTCCTCCTCATGCCCATCGGCTGCGCCTGCTGCACGTGGGCGATCGTGCCCTGGGCCGCTTTCGAGAATCTCCCGATGACCCCGACGGTGGTGACCCTGCCCACGACCGTGCCGGCCGGGAAGGAAGCGCCACCTACGCCCACGGCCGGAAATGGGGTCGCCGTGCCGGAGGAGGTGCCGCCGCCCAGTCTGTTTTCCGTGGCCTGGGATCAGCGCGCGGTTTTCGAGGCCGAGCTCATCGCCGCCGAGGAGGACGCGCTGCGCCTGCGACCGGGCGCAAGCGTGTATCATCTCGATCTGAACCTGGCCGACGACCTGACCCGACTGACGGGACGGCAAGAGGTGCACTACACGAACACCGAGTCGGTGCCGTTGACCGAGGTGTACTTCCGCCTGTTCCCCAACATCGCCGGCGGCGAGACGAACGTCACCGCCGTCACCCTTAACGGGGCTCCGGTCCAACCCCGCTACGCGCTGGAGAACAGCGCGTTGATCGTCCCGTTGGGCCGAGCGTTGGCGCCCGGCGAGTCGGTGGTCATCGGCCTCGATTACACCGTGACGGTGCCTACCTGGCCCGGCGGCAACTATGGCACCTTTGCCCTGCTCGATGAAGTCCTGGCCCTGGCCCATTTCTATCCGCTCATCCCGGCCTACGACGACGAGGGCTGGAATGCCGAAATGGCGCCGTCCATCGGCGATGTGGTCTACGCCGACACGAGCTACTATCGGGTGCGTCTGGAGGCGCCGGCCGCTCTGGTCGTGGTCACGTCGGGTCGGGAGCTCGAACGGGTCGAGCAGGGCGACCGGAGGGTGTACACCTTTATCGCCGGCCCCGTGCGCGATTTCTATCTCGTGGCCAGCCCCCGCTTCGCCGTGAGCAGCACCACCGTGGGCGAGACCGATGTGCACAGCTGGGCCTTTCCGGAAAGGACCGAGGCGGCCACGCTGGCCCTGGAACAGGCGGCGACGGCCCTGGCCATCTACAACCGGCGCTTTGGCCCCTATCCCTACACCGAACTCGATATCGTCGCCACACCGACCCTGGCCGGCGGCGTCGAGTATCCCGGCGTCATCGTCGTGGCCGCCTCGGTCTATGAGAACCCGTCCGATCCCTTCTTCGAGCACGTCGTTGCCCACGAAGTGGCCCATCAGTGGTTCTACGGCGTGGTCGGCAACGACCAAGTGGACGAGCCCTGGTTGGACGAATCGTTGACCCAATACGCCACCTGGCTCTACTACCGCGACCGGTACGGCGAGGAGGGTGACGAGTCCTTCGCCGCTTCGCTGCAACGCCGGTGGGAATGGGCCAGCGACCGCACCATGCCCATCGGTCTACCGGTGGCCGCTTACGACGACACCGATTACAGCGCCATTGTGTACGGACGCGGGCCGTTGTTCCTGGATACTCTGGCCCAAACCCTGGGCGAAGACACTTTTGCCGCTTTCTTGCAGGACTACTACCGTACCTTCCAGTGGGAGACGGTCAGCACGGCCGATTTCAAACGGCTGGCCGAGACCCATTGTGGCTGCGACCTGACGCCGTTGTTCGCCGAGTGGGTCTATCCGCGGCCTTGAACGTGACGAAGGACGAACGACGAACGACGAAAACCCATCCGTCCTCCGTCGTTCGTCATCCGTCCCCGCCATCGGCCTGAATTCGTGACGAAGGACGAACGAGGAAAGACGAACCGTTATGGACAAACTCATCATCACCGCTGCCCTCACCGGTTCGCGGCCGACCAAGGCGATGAACCCGGCCGTGCCCTATTCGCCGGCCGAAATCGCCGCCGAGGCCGTGGCCTGCGCCCGCGCCGGCGCTGCGGTCGTCCACATCCACGTCCGCGACCCCCTCACAGGCGCGCCGTCGTCCGACCCGGCCCTCTTCACCGAGGTGGTGGCCCGTATTCGCGAGGCGTGCGATGTGCTCATCAACCTGACGACGAGCGGATTGCACATCGAAGGGGAGGATGTCGTAGCCCGTCGCCTGGCGCCGGTGGCCCTGCGGCCGGAGCTGTGCTCCCTCGACATCGGCTCGGTCAACTTCCGCGACCGCCTCTTCGCCAATCCGCCCGACTGGGGCGAGACGGCCGCACGGGCCATGCAGGAGGCCGGGGTCAAACCCGAGATCGAGGTCTTCGACGTGGGGCATATCCACCAGGCTCGGCACCTGATCGAACGCGGGCTGATTGACCCGCCACCCTACTTTCAGTTGTGCATGGGGGTGGATTGGGGTATCCCGGCCACGGCCGAGAACCTGCTTTTCATGCAACGGCAGCTGCCGCCGGGGGCCGTCTGGTCGGTGCTGGGCGTGGGCCGGGCGCAATTGCCCATGATCACCCTGGGCATCCTCCTGGGCGGGCATATCCGCGTCGGGTTCGAGGACAACCTCTACCTGCGCAAGGGCGTCCTGGCGCCGAGCAACGCCGCCTTCGTCGAGATGGCTGTCCATCTGGCCCATCAGCTCCAGCGTGAGGTGGCCACCCCCGCCGAAGCCCGCGCCCTCCTGGGTCTGCGCCCTGCCGGATAGAAGCCATGCCCTCGCCTTCGTTCCTATCTCGTCTGAGCGGAGTCTTGGCCGGCCTGGTGGGGGCCATCGTGTTCGTCCACTACTTCTGGCCGGTTACGCCGGTGCGCGAGGCCGCGCAACCCGTGCTGCGCTCGGTGGTCCTCTTGGGCGGGATGGCTCTGGTGCTGGCGGCGTGGCGTCTGTGGGCGCGCCACGTCCGGCAATGGCGACAACCCGAAAGCGCGGCCCTGCTCATGGGCATGGTCCTGGCCCTGGTCGCGGGGCTATGGCCGGGCGACTCGGCGACAGGGCCGGGGCCGTGGCTGTACACCTGGCTGTTGCGGCCGGGTTGGGCGGCGTTGCTGGCGCTGATGCCGTTCTTCCTGGCTGCGGCCCTGTGGCGACGGCTGGGGGTGGATGGCCCGGCCGCGTTCGCGTTCGTGACGGGTTTGGTGCTCATGCTGTTGGCGCAAACGCCGCTGCTGGTGGCCGCCTGGCCGGCGCTGGCGGAACTGCGCCATTGGCTGTTGACGGGCTTGGTTGCGCCGGTGCTGCGCGGGGTGCTCATCGGCCTGAGCCTGAGCTTTGTCCTGAGCGTGCTGGCCCGGAGCCGAGGGAGGCAGGCATGATGGGCTGCCGCTTTTGTGGGGCCGAAAATCCCGCCGATGCCGCAGTCTGCGGGCAGTGCGGTCGCCCCCTGACCGTGCCGCCTCCGCAGCTGCTGGCCCAAATCCAGGGCGTGCTGCCCGCCGAACCCGTCATCACCACCGGGCGGCTTCCCCCCGGCGACGAGGCGCGCTGGCACGAGCTGGTGGCGGCCATTGCGATGCCGTCCCCACCGCCAGCAGCAGCCGCGCCGGAACCCGCGCCTGTGCCGGCGGCAGCACAGGCGGAAAGGGAGCCGGTGTGGGCGGGTTTGCTCATGGTGGCGGTCATCCTGCTGGCCATCGTCCTGACGGGTTTGGGCGTGACGCCGCCAACGCCGGCTGCGTCCCCACGGCCGGACGTCGCCGCGGCCTATCATCTCATCGCCGCGCTGCCGCCGACGGCGCGGGTGCTCTTGGCCTGGGATTACGACCCCACCACCCAAGGCGAAATGCGCTTGCTGGCGCGACCGCTGTTGCAGCACCTGCAGAGCCGGCGGGTCATCCTGGCCAATGTCAGCCTGCGACCGTTCGGGCCGGCGATGGCGGCGGCGGCCTTTGCCGACCTGGAAACCATCGTGCCCCTGGTGCAACCGCCGGTGGACCTGGGTTTCCTGCCCGGCGAGGCGGCGGCCCTACAGGCGCTGGCCCTGGCGCCGGCTGGGGTCACCCATCTGCCGGCTCCGGCCCGCGAGCGATTGGCCCTGGCCGCGGACGAACCCATCGCCGCTTTCGACCTGGTCATCGAGTTCAGCGCCGAGACGGCGACCAGCCGGCAATGGGTCGAGCAGATCGCCGCCCGGCAGACGGTGCCGCTGATCGTGGCGGCGTCGGGCGCGGTGGCGCCGGCCCTGGAACCCTACGCCCAAACGGGTCAGATTTTTGCGCTCCTGTCGGGCTACCCCGATGCCCTGGCCTACGAGGCGCTGTTGGGGATACCGGGACAGGCCACGGACCGGCAGCTGGCCCAGAGTCTGGCCCTTCTGTTCGTGGTGGGTTTGGTCGTCATTGCCTTTGTTCGTTCCCTGCGCACGCGATGGACATGAACCTGCGCGATGGGGCCGGTCTGCTGGCGGCCACGGTCTTGACTCTCATCGTCTTCGGCCGGCTATGGCGGCCTTACCGGCTCTTTCGCCTAACCGCCTACCTGCTGTTGGGCCTGCTGGCGGGCTATGTGACCGCCCTGAGCCTGCGCCAGGTCCTCATCCCCGGTCTGCTGATGCCGCTCCGCCAGAACCCGCAGGCATGGCCGACGCTGTTGCTGCCCACGGCGCTGTTGGTCTTGCTCATCTTGCGGCTGAGCCGATGGCCTCAGCTCGGTTTGCCGGCGGTGGGCTGGTTGGCCGGCGCCCTGGTGGGATTGGCCCTGGCCGGCGCCCTCCGCGGGACGCTGTTGCCGCAGACGCTGGCCGTTCTCGTCCTGGCGCCGACCGACGGCGCCCGTCCCGGCCTCGATATCCTCGTCACGGTGCTGAGCACCCTGCTGACCCTGAGCGTGCTCGCCCGGTTCCAAGCCCGTCGTCCGGACGAGGACGAAACCGTAGCCGGGTGGCTGGGATTTCTCGGCCGCGTCGGCCATCTCGCCCTGATGGCCGCGGCGGGGGTTTACCTGGGCAGTCTCATCGCCGCCCGCGTGACGTTGCCCGTTGATCGGGTGTATGAGCTGGTGACGTGGTGGGGGCAGGTGTTGGGTGGGAGATAGGTGGGTCTCCCCACTCTATCCCAGGCCATGGAGAGTGACGCTGCGCCGCGTGGTGTGGATTACATCGCCTTCCGCAATAGGTCGGTGACGGAGACGATGCCCAACAGCTTGTCTTTGATGACAGGCGCGCGACGGATGCCCGTGTTGGCAAACAGCCGCGCCACGTATTCGACGCCCAGATCGGGGTTGACCACGATGCACGGTTTGGTCATGATCTCGTGAACCTGAACGGCGGCCGGGCATCGGCCAAAGGGAGAAAAACACCGAGCAAAAAGGAGACAAAACGAATCCAAAAGGGTTAATCCCTCTTTTGGCCTGCTCGTTGGGCGGCTCTTTTCCCAGAGGACGCTGGACGAAGGATGAGAACCGGAAAACAAAAACCGCCGACCTGTCCTTCGGCGTTGAGCTTTCGTTCATTCGCCTCTAAACTGTGACCCAGATCATAGCCAAAGCTGAAAGGCGGGTTATAATGCGGGTTGTCCGTACTGCACCGTCGCCCCTTCGTTGCCATGGCCACCACACGTGGTTTATCCAGGGT
>JAOADB010000213.1 GCA_026417535.1 Caldilineales bacterium | reverse complement strand
AACCTACGCCATCCCAGTCCCCAGTCTCTAGTCTCCAATCCCCAGTCCCCAGTCTCCAGTCTCCAGTTACCAACCCATGCTCCCCATTCCTCCTCTCGACGAAACCGCCATGGCCGCCGCGCGAGCGCGGCAAAACACTCTCACCAAGCCACCGGGCAGTCTGGGCCGTCTGGAAAGCCTTTCCGTGCAGCTGGCCGGGATCACGGGCCAACCGATCCCCCAGCTGCGCGACAAGGTCATCGTCGTCATGGCCGCCGACCACGGCGTCGTCGCCGAGGGCGTGAGCGCCTATCCCCAGGAAGTGACCGCCCAGATGGTGGGCAATTTCCTGGCCGGCGGCGCGGCCATCAACGTCCTTGCCCGGCATGTCGGCGCCCGGGTGCTGGTGGTGGACATGGGCGTGGCCGCCGAACTGCCGCCCCATCCCCGTCTCATCAGTCGTCGCGTCGGCTGCGGCACGGCCAACATGGCCATGGGTCCGGCCATGACTCGCGAACAGGCCCTGGCCGCGCTCCATGCCGGCATGGACATCGCCGCGGCGGCCGTAGCCGATGGGGCTGATATCCTGGCCACCGGCGAGATGGGCATCGGCAACACGACGGCCGCGGCCGCCGTGGCCTGCGCCCTGGGCGGCTTTACCCCGGCGACCGTCGTCGGTCGGGGCACGGGCCTCGATGACGAGGGATGGCGGCGCAAGGTCGCCGTGGTCGAGCGGGCGCTGGCGGTCAACCGGCCCGACCCAGACGACGGCCTCGATGTCCTGGCCAAAGTGGGCGGCTTCGAGATCGGCGGCCTGGCCGGCCTCATCCTGGCTGCGGCGGCCCGTCGCGTGCCCGTCATGATGGATGGCTTCATCGCCACGGCTGCCGCCATGATCGCCGTGCGGCTGGCGCCGGCCTGTCGCGACTACCTCATCGCCGCCCATTGCTCGCAGGAAACGGGGCATCGGCTCATGCTCGATTGGCTGGGGCTGCCACCGCTGCTCGACCTGGACATGCGCTTGGGCGAGGGGACGGGCGCGGCCCTGGGCATAAGCCTGGCCGAGGCGGCCTGCAAGCTCCTGGCCGAAATGGCCACCTTTGCCGAGGCCGGTGTCCGTGATCGGTCGTAGCCTGCGCGGCCTGGCCGTGGCCCTGGGTTTGCTGACGACGCTGCCCATGCCGCTGCCGGCGGAGCAGGCGCCGGGCGCCGGCGGCCGTGCGGCCGCCTGGTTTCCCCTCGTGGGCGCCCTCATCGGCGGGGTGACCTGGCTGACCTGGCTCGGCGCCGCGCGCGTGCTGCCCCCGGCGCCGGCGGCCGTGATAGCGCTCCTGGTCTGGGTCGGGTTGACCGGCGGCCTGCATCTCGACGGCCTGGCCGATTGCGGCGATGCGCTGGCCGCGGCCGTCCCGCGCGAACGCCGTTTGGACATCCTGCGCGACCCGCGGCTGGGAACCTTCGGCGCCATCAGCCTGATTGCGGTCATCCTCCTCAAGGCCACCCTGCTGATGGCCTTGACGCCGGCCCGCGGCCTGGCCTTGGTCCTGGCGGCCAGCCTGGCGCGCGGGTGTGTGTTGCCGGTGGGTCTAGCGCCGCCCGCTCGGCCGGAGGGGATGGCTGCCGATTTTGCCTTGGGTCTGCGGCCGCGCAGCCTGCTTCCAGCGGCGATGGTACCCCTGGCCCTGGCCGCGGTTATGGGTCCGCGCGGCCTGACCGCCGTAGTCGCCGGTCTCATCGTCACGGCCGGGGTGATCACCCTGGCCCAGCGCCGCCTGGGCGGGGTCACGGGCGATGTCATGGGCATGACCGTCGAGCTGGTAGAGACGGTCGTGCTCCTGGTGGCCGTGCTCGCAATGGGGTTTGGAGGATAGACGATGGAGGGCGTTTTCTGTCCTTCGTTTCCGAGTGAGGCCCTTTGCGGGAGGGAAGACGAACGACGGAAGACGACCCTTTTCATCGTCCGTCGTTCGTCCTTCGTCTCGGAGTGAGCCCCCATGACGCTCAACGAACTCCCCTTTCGCCTGGGCGCCACCTCGTACGTCATCCCCGCCGACATCCTGCCCAACGTGCGCTATCTCGCCGGCAAGGTCCGCGATGTCGAGTTGGTTCTCTTCGAGGTGGACGACGGCCCCAACAACCTGCCCAGCCCCGCTGTGGTGGCCGAGCTGGCCCGGTTGGCTGCGCTGTACGACCTGAGCTACACCGTCCATCTGCCCCTGGACCTGAAATTGGCCGCGGACGGCTCGGACCAGGATGTCTCGCTGGAGAAGGCGCGGCGGGTGATCGCGTGCACCCGCGCCTTGGAACCCTGGGCCTACGTGCTCCATCTCGACGGCAAGGCGGTGCGACACAGCACCGACCCTGCCGTGCTTCGGCCTTGGCAGGACCGGGCCGTGCGGGCGTTGGAGTTGGTGGCCACTTGGGCCGGCGGCCCTGAACGGCTGGCCGTGGAGAACCTGGAAGGTTACCCGCCCGATTTCAACTGGCCCGTTCTCGAACGCATCCCGGTGGCCTGTTGTGTGGATATCGGTCACCTCTGCCTAGACGGGCACGATCCCCTGCCCTATCTGCAGGCGTGGCTGCCGCGGGCGCGGGTCGTCCACTGGCATGGGGTGGCCGACCGCGACCACGCGGCGCTCGACCATGTGCCTCCGGCTCAGCTCGATGCCATCCTGGCCCGGCTGTGGGCCGGCTACCGGGGCGTGCTCACCCTGGAGGTGTTCGGCGAAGCCGATTTTTGGGATTCGGTGGCCGCAGTGCAGGCCGGGTTGGCGCGGCTGGCCGCCCGACCCGGCCCCTCCTCGCGGCTCACCCTGCTCTTGGGCGGCGCCCGCAGCGGCAAATCGGCCTATGCCCTTGAGCTGGCCCGCCGCCATGGTGGCGATGTGCTCTTTGTGGCCACAGCTACGGCCGGCGATGACGAGATGCGGGCGCGCATCGCCGCCCATCGCGCCGAACGGCCGGCGCACTGGCGCACCCTCGAGGCCCCGCGGCAGGTGGCCGCGGCCATCGGCCAGGCTCTGGCCGAACGCCCCGCCGATGTGGTCATCCTCGATTGTCTCACCCTATTGACGAGCAATCTGCTCGTGCAGGAACCGGCACCGAACACCGAGGCCGCTGCCACGGCCATGGTGTTGGCCGAGGTGGACGCCCTGCTGGCTTGCTGGCGGGAGGTAGGCGGCCACTGGATCGTCATCTCCAACGAGGTGGGCATGGGTTTGGTGCCGCCCTATCCCCTGGGGCGGCTCTTCCGAGATGTCCTGGGCCGGGCCAATCAACGTCTGGCCGCGGCCGCCGATGAAACGCTCTTCCTGGTGGCAGGAAAACCCATCCGTCTGGCCTAAAGGCCCTCTGTGGGGGCGTTGTCTGGCCTTCGTCTCGGGTTTTTGGCTCTTCTCAGGACGCAAGACGAAGGACGAATGACGGAGACAAAAAGCAACGGTCGCGCCATTGTCGGCGTCCCAATTGCCAGGACGGCCCGGACGTGCTAGAGTAAGGTCTATCCATCTGCCGGTCGGTTCTTACCGGTTCTCTGCCCAGGGAGTGTAGCCATGGCGCCCAAACCCCTTTCCGAATTCCCTCGTCCCCCCGAGGATAACGGCCGCGGCATCCACTGGTCGGCCACGGTCTATCATCCCACCGGCCGCGACCTCCAGTTCTGGCTGAACGAGCTCAAGGCCATGCAGATCAAATGGGTGAAATTGCTCGACGACAGCGGCGGTTCGTCCCTCGAGATCTGCCGGGCTTTGCTCGACAACGGCATCATGCCCATCGTCCGTATCTACCGCGAGTACCCGAATCCCGGCCATCTCGACGGCCGCGGGGTGGATGCCGTGCGACGGCTCATCGACGCGGGCGTGCGCTACTTCGAGACGAACAACGAACCCGACCTGCCGGCCGAATGGAAGGGCGGCGTCAAACCGCCCAACTGGCTGGACATCGTCGTGGACAACTTCATCTGGGATGCCGATTACATCCTCAGCCTGGGCGGGTTGCCCGCTTTCCCGGCCATGGGGCCGGGCAGCAAGGACAATGGCATCGTGCGCGTGGTGCAACGGGGCCGCCGTGACATCTTCGAGCGCGGGGCCTGGGTGGCCATCCACAACTACACCCTGAACCACCCCCTCGATTATCCCGATGACCCGGTCAATCAGCACGGTCAGCCGCTGACGCCGGAGGAGTACGAGTACTACCGCCGCTGGCAATACAGCCATCTCAGCCCTGAAGAAGCCGAGAAGTACGGCGTCAGCCGCGATGAGTACTTTCAGTTCCAAAACTGGGCCTGGGACGGCTGGACAATGGAGATGGTCAACCGGGAACGGGCCACCAAGAAAAACCCCGGCGCCACCGTGTTCGACGACCCCAACTGCTTCCGCGGCTACGAGGTCTTCGGTCAGATGATTTACGACGCCCTGGGCTTCTACGTTCCGGTCATCAGCACTGAGGCCGGTCCCTGTGTGGATTGGAAGCCTGACACCCGTTACCCGCGCGTCAGCCCGACGACCCATGCCGAATGGCAGATGGCCATCTACCGCTTCCTCCAGGACGAAGCGCCAGAATGGTACTTCACGAGCTGCACCTGGCTCATCGGCGCGCGGCCGTTCAACGACTTCAACCCGGCCTGGGAACGCATGTCCTGGTACACCCACATCTGGGACAAGCAATTCGGCCTCAACGGTCAGCTCCCCATCGTGCAGATCCTCAAGGACACCCCGGCCCAAATCCGCCATGAGCTGCGCCGTCACACCTCGGCGGTCGAGGGTCGCTTGACCGATGCAGCCGGTCGGCCTCTGGCCGGCCACACCCTGCGGTTGCTGCGGGGGGATAGGGTCGTGGCCTCGGCCCAAAGCGACGCCGAAGGCCGTTATCGGCTGACGGCAGCGCCAGGGGTGTACGACCTGGCCGTCCAGTGGGTGGGCGTAGTCGCCCGCTCGATCACCCTGGGGGAGGGCGACACCGATGTTATTGACGTGCCCAACCTGGAGCCGGTCGGCGCCTACACCATCGGCGGCACCGTGCGCGACACGACCGGCCAGACCCGCAGCGGGGTCAAAGTCGAGTTGCGGCGGCAGGGTCTGACCCATGCCGAGACGAGCACCGACACCCAGGGCCGCTACAGCTTCAAACCGGGCGTGGCCGGCGCCTACACCGTCACAGCTGGCGAAGGCGGCGCCCAAGCCGTGGTCTCGCCGGACCGCCCCCAGGCCACGGCCGATATCACCGTGCCGGCGCCCGTGGGATTGCGCTACTACCTGACGGAGAAACGGCTGCTCTCGAAGGAGGAAACGGGCAACAACCGCATGTTCTTCGGCCGGGTGCGCGATGCCCAGGGCCGCGGCCTCAAGGGCATCGAGCTGGAGATGCAATGGAAGAACCCCGCGCCCGGCACCGTCTTCCCTCGTACCCGCACCGGCCAGAACCCCTTCCGCCCCGACCCGGACGGCTACTTCGAGTTCCTNCATTCACCCGGCGAATTTTCGATCCGGGTCGTCCAGGGCGACTATCCCAGCGACGTGGCCGACGGTCTCGTGACGACGGGCATCCCCGGTCGTGAAGGCGACCCCATCAGCTACGAGATCAACTTTCAGCTGCGGGCGGCGGATGCTCCGCCCCGCCGGGAAAGCGTGGTGGCCGGTAACATCCCCGGCGGCCGCGTGGGTCAGGTTGTCACCCTGTGGCAGGGGCAGCGCAAATGGGAGTTTGCCCTCGAAGCCGATCGCCGTTTTCGCTTCACTGACCTGCCCGCCGGGGTCTATGACCTAGCCCTGGCCGGCATCGGCCTCATCCGCCAGGACATCGTGCTCGACGGCAGCCATCAGGTCAGCCTCGATTTTCCCATCCTCGGCGCCATTGTCGGCCGGGTCGAAAATCCCCCGCCCGACCGCCGCCGCATCACCCTCATTTCCGAAACCTACGGCTTCAGCCGGCACGGCGAACTGACGCCCGAAGGCGCCTATCGGTTCACCAATCTGCCGGCCGGCACCTATCGGCTGGAGCTGGACGATACCCTGGTCTCCGGTCTCATCAGCGATGGATTGGGCGTGCTCGAAGTGCCGCCCATCCGCCTGGGCCAGGTTTCACCGCCCCCTGCGCCCCCACCGCCCTCTCCGCCGCTCGCGCGCAGCCGGCTGAGCGGTGCGGTGCGCGATGCAACCGGCCGTCCTCAGGCCGATGTGGTCGTCCGACTCCGTCGCGGGGCCGAGACCATCGCCACCACGCGCACCGACGCAACGGGCGCTTACCGTTTCGAGGGGTTGGCCGCGGGGACCTATGCCCTGGCCCTGGACGACCGGGTTCTCGCCGCCGACCTCGTGCTTGACGGTGCGAACGCCCTGACGGTGGACCTGACGTACGGCATCCTTGATCCGCGCATCAAGGTAGGAGATTAAGCGCTCTATGACAGCTCAAGCACCTACACTCGATCAGTCCGTGTT
>JAOADB010000021.1 GCA_026417535.1 Caldilineales bacterium | reverse complement strand
GCCGATGACCGCGTGCTCAGGCCGGCCATCATCTGGCCCGACCGCCGCAGTCATGAGCAGGTGGCCCAGGTCTATCACCGCGTCGGCCGCAAGCGCCTGACGGAGTGGACCCGCAATCCGCTGGCGACGGGCTTTCAGCTCGTCTCTTGGCTGTGGCTCCTCCAGCACGAACCCGAGACGGCCCGCCAGACGGCCTGCCTGCTGTTGCCGAAGGATTACCTGCGGCTGTGGTTGACCGGTGAACGGGGCACCGAACCGAGCGATGCCTGCGCCACCGGCTGTTTCGACCCAGCTGCGCGCACCTGGTCCCGACCGCTGTGGCAGAAGCTCGATCTCGACCCGCGGCTGTGGCCGCCGGTAGCGCCCTCCCATGTCGTAGCCGGTGGTTTGCGCGGAGAGGCCGCCGCGGCGCTGGGTGCGCCCCGGCATCCCGGTCGTGTACGGCGGCGGCGACCAGGCCTGTCAGGCTGTGGGCAACGGCATCCTGCGGCCCGGTGACCTGTCCATCACCATCGGCACGGGTGGGCAACTCCTGGCGCCCGTGTCAGAGCCGGCTTTCGATCCCCGCCTGCGCCTGCATGGCTACTGTCATGTCGTCCCGGCCACTTGGTATCTCATGGCCGCCATTCTGGCCGCCGGGCTGGCTTTGCGTTGGCTGCGCGACACCCTCTTCCCCGGCGCCGACTACGGCACTCTGGCCGACCGGGCAGCAGCGATCCCGCCAGGGGCCGAGGGGTTGCTCTTTCTGCCCCATCTCGCTGGCGAACGCACGCCCCACATGGACCCTCACGCCACCGGCGCTTTTGTCGGCCTGACCCTGCGCCACACGGCCGACCATCTCATCCGGGCGGTCATGGAGGGTGTCGTTTTTGCTCTGCGCCAGGGGTTGGACCTCATGCTGGCCTGTGGCGCCCGGGTCGGGCGTCTTATCGCCTCGGGTGGCGGCACACGGCATCCCCTTTGGCTGCGCCTGCTGGCCGACATTTGCAACCGGCCGGTTTCCGTTGCGGCTACGGAGGAGGCGGCCGCCTTCGGCGCTGCGCTCCTGGCCGGGGTAGGCGTCGGCTGGTGGCCTGATCTGGCGACGGCTTGTGCGGCCACCGTGCGCTATCGGCCCACCGTCATCGCGCCGAATCCGGCCCATGTCGAGCGCTACGAGGCCCCGTATCGGTGTTTTTCTCGTTTGTATCCGGCGTCTAAATTGGTAACTGGTGACTAGTAACTGGTAACTGATCGCTTAGCGAGTATGGCGGAAAACAGTGAATAGGATAGATTAAGAGAAAAATTAAGAAAATGCTTATTCTTGTCTTATTGAAACAAAGATAATGCAAAATAATTTTAGATTTCAATGACACAGAAACTAAAAATTGGCGTAAAATAACTTAAGACTTAATACTTTTCAATCATCGAAATACAACCAGTTACCAGTTACCAGTCACCAGTCACCAGTCACCAACCCCATGCACATCGCTTTTCTCAATCCCCAAGGCAATTTCGACCCCCACGACAGCTACTGGACGGCCCATCCCGATTTCGGGGGACAGCTGGTCTACGTCAAAGAGGTAGCCATCGCCATGGCCGGGCTAGGCCATCGGGTGGACATCGTCACGCGGCAGATCGTGGACCCGGACTGGCCCGAATTCGCCGCGCCCCTTGACGCCTATCCCGGCGTCGAAGGGGTGCGCATCGTCCGCATCCCCTGCGGACCGCCGACGTTCCTAGCCAAAGAGCAACTGTGGCCCTATCTGGGGCCGGAATGGGTGCCCAACATCCTGGCCTTTTACCGGCAGGAAGGCCGTCTGCCCGATGCCATCACCACTCACTACGCCGACGGCGGTCTCAGCGGAGCCCTCATCGAGGATGATGTGGGCATTCCGTTCACTTTTACCGGGCATTCCCTCGGCGCGCAAAAGCTCGACAAGCTCAACCCCACGGCGGCCAACCTGGCCGAGCTGGACGCACGTTTCCATTTCGCCCAACGCATCGCCGCCGAACGGATCGCCATGAACCGAGCCGGGGTGGTCATCGTCAGCACCCGCCAGGAGCAGGTCGAGCAATACGGTCATCCTGCCTATCGCGGAGCCATTGACCCGGCCGATGACAGCCGCTTTGCCGTCATCCCACCGGGGGTCAACCTGCGCATTTTTGACGCCAGCGCCCGCAACGACCAGGAAGAGGCCGTGCAGGCCCATGTCGAGGCCATGCTGGCCCGCGACCTAACGCCTGACCGTCTGGCTCTGCCGGCCATCGTCTGTTCCAGTCGGCTTGACGCCAAGAAGAATCACATCGGCCTGGTGCGGGCCTTTGCCGAAAACGCGGCCCTGCAGGCGGCGGCCAATCTCGTCATCGTCGTGCGGGGTCTGACCGACCCGCTGCGCGACCGCAGCCAGGG
The DNA here is from genome assembly GCA_026417535.1 of Caldilineales bacterium. Classification (GTDB taxonomy): domain Bacteria; phylum Chloroflexota; class Anaerolineae; order J102; family J102; genus SSF26. The sequence goes on along the minus strand of JAOADB010000021.1, from coordinate 23,892 downwards.
TCGGGGCGAGGAACGGGCCATCCTCGACGCAATCGCGGCCCTGATAGATGCTCACGGCCTGTGGGGCAAGGTGAGCGCCTTCCCCCTGAACAGCCAGCAGGAGCTGGCCGCGGCCTATCGCCATCTGGCCCGACGGCGCTCGGTGTTTGCGCTCACGGCCCTGTACGAACCCTTTGGCCTGGCGCCGCTGGAGGCCATCGCCGCCGGTCTGCCGGGGGTGGTTACCCGTAACGGCGGCCCCAGCGAGAGCCTGTACGACGCCACCACGGGCACGGCCTACGGCGTGTTGGTGGATCCGGCCGACCCGGCCGACATCGCCCGTGGTCTGCTGGAGGTCCTGACTGACCCGACCCGTTGGCAGTACTATCACGAGGCCGGGATCCGCCGGGTGTATGAGCGCTACACCTGGCAGCGGACGGCCGAGGGCTATCTGGAAGCCATCGCCCGGGCCCAGACCCGACGCCGGGAGCCGATCGCGCCCCATTTCCGTTTCCCTGACCGCTATCCCCTTGGCCTGGAGGCCCTGGCCCGCGTCTTTCTGGGTGACTGAACATGGACATCCCCGCCGGCGATATTGACGTCCTCGCCATCGGCGAGGTCGTCATGGACATGATTTCGCAAGAACCGGCCGCGCACCTGCGCGAGGCCGAGACCTTTCGGCGCTATCTGGGTGGGTCGCCGGCCAATATCGCCGTCTATGTGGCCAAGTTGGGCAGGCGGTCGGCCATCATTGGCAAAACGGGCATCGGCGGCTTCGGCCAGTTTGCCAAGGCCGAGCTGCAGCGCCACGGCGTCCTCACCGACTACCTGCGGATGGACCATCGCGTCCACACCTCGGTCATTTTCGTCGCCCGCAGTACCGGCACGCCCGACTTTGAGGCCTTCCGCGACGGCGATTATCAGCTCACCCCGGAGGAAGTGGCGGAAGAAGCCGTGGCGCGGGCGCGGATCGTCCACGCCTCGACCTTCGCCCTCTCGCGCGAACCCTGCCGGTCGGCCGTCCGACGGGCTTTCACCCTGGCCCAGGCCCACGGCAAACTCATCTCGCTAGATCCCAACTACAGCCCGGTCATTTGGCCCAATCACGAGGAGGCCCGGCAAGTTTTGGCCGATTTCTACCGCTTTGCCATGTTGACGAAACCCTCGCTGGACGACGCCCGGCGCCTGTTCGGCCCCGGCGATACACCGACCGGATACATTGCCCGCTTTCATGCCTTGGGGCCGCGGGTGGTGGTGCTGACCATGGGGCGGGAGGGCGCGCTCGTGTCGGTGGACGGGCAGTTGCTTGGCCATGTGCCGGCGCGACCCATTGCCATTGCCGATGCCACCGGTGCCGGCGATTCGTTCTGGGCCGGTTTCCTGACGGCGTTGCTCGACGGGCACCCCCCGGCGCGCGGCGCCCTCTTTGCCCGTGAGATCGCCGAGCTGAAGTTGACGACGGTAGGGCCATTGCCGGCCGGGATCAATCGGGCCGAGGTGTATGCCCGGTTGCCGGCGGAGGCGGCGCTGTCGCCCTGGCCCGTCTCGTCAGTCTGAATGCGAACGGTCTTCCGCCCGACAGCAAGAGCCATCCGGCCACGGCCAGCAAGAGCGCACCCAAACCGGTCAGGTAGAGGGCTGCTCCCGGTTGCAAGGGCCGGTTGTAGAGCCGTTCCAGGGCCGGCAGCAGGCGCAGGAAGCCGACGATGGCCGGAACAGGCAAGACCGCCAGGGCCAGCAAAGCCAGGCCGCGGATGGGGTCGGGCACATGACGCTGGAGCAGGGGAGACAGGGGCACGGCCGCCAACAAGAGCAACATGACCGTGGTCTGGCGGCGGAATTCGGGAGCGCGCAGCGAGGTCGGGGTCCAGGCCGGCGGCAACATGGAAAGGGCGACGGGGACGGCAAGGAGCACAAGGCCCAGGCGCAGCCACCACGGGAGCCTGACCCCGCGCAGGGTGCCGAGGACGAGCAGGCCCAGGGCCAGACTGATGAGCGGGTTGTAGAAAACCTCGCGGGTCAGGGCGATGTGCCCGCTCCGCACCTCTGGCACGAACTTGACGTATTCGGCCAGGTCAAGGCCGAGGATGGCGAGGCCCGCAGCAGGATGAGGCAGCCAGGCGCCCCAGTAGCCGATGGCCAAGCAGAGCAGGCCCACGGCCAGGCACAGGGCGGCCATGCGGGCGACGCTATGGGGCGAGGAAGGGGGTTGGGGGAGTCGCATGTCCGAACGGGTGTGTGCGGTCTTTTGCCGTACGTTGTAGCACAACTCCACAGGAGTTGTGCTACTGCATGGCCAAAAGCGAACGATAAACCGCCAACAGGCGCGCGGCCGGTTTGTCCCAAGTCCAGGCGGCGGCGTGGGCCGGTCCGCGGCGGCCCAGTTCCCGGCGCAGGTCGGCGTCGGTGAGCAGGCGGGCCAGGGCAGCGGCCAGGGCCTCGTCATGACCGGGCGGAATGAACCAGGCGGCGTCGCCGGCGATTTCGGGCAGACTACTCGTATCGGTGCAGAGCACGGGGGTGCCGCAGGCCAGGGCTTCGAGAACGGGCAGGCCAAAACCCTCGTAGTGGCTGGGATAGGCGAAGAGGTCGGCCAGGTTGTACAAGGCGGGGAGGTCGGCGTCGGGGACGAAGCCGAGGAAGTGGACGTAGTCGCCGAGGTTGTGGTGTTCGACAGCGGCAAAAATCGTTTCGTATAGCCACCCGCGGCCGCCGGCAATGACGAGATGGTGGGGGAAAGCAGCCGACTGCCGGGCGATGGCGAAACCGCGGATGAGGCCCTCGATGTTCTTCCGCGGCTCCAGCGTACCGACGGTGAGGACGAAGGGAACATCGCTCAGCCCATACCGGTCGGCCACGTCCCGCAGGGTGGCCCGGTCGAGCGGGCGAAAACGCGCATCAACCCCGGCGCCGACAACGCTGATGCGGTCGGGGGACAGGCCGAACAGACGAATGGCATCGCGACGGGTGGCCTCGGAATCGGCCAGGACATGGTCGGCCCGGGCCAGTGCTCGCGGCACGGCGGCGGCCAGAAACCGCCGTAAGGCGGGATAGGCGTATTCGGGATGGACGAGAAAGGCCAGGTCGTGGACGGTGACGATGGTCTTACCGCGGCGGACGGGCGGCAGCAGAAAGTTCGGCGCGTGGAACAGGTCGAACGAGCCTGTCACCCATTCCACTGGCAGCGGCACCCGCAGCCGATGCCAGAGCACCGTTTGCCAGCGGTCGGGCAACGGCAGCCGGCGGATACGGACCGCTGCCGGCCAGGCGCCGGCCGGCGCAAAGAGGCCCCGCTCACGCGGGTAGAGCAGGGTCACCCGGTCGGTCGGGTCCAACAGCGGTATCAGCGCCCGGACCAGCTCCCGCGTGTAGCGGCCGATGCCCGCCCCCTGTAAGACCGCCGGGGTGTAGTCAATGGCGATATGCATGACCGTTCGCGACGATGCCGCCCCACAAGGCCGACTTCAGGTCACCTGGCGATAGGTCCACAACCGGTTGACACCGAAGTTCCAAAACAGTACGACCAGGATGGCGATCGCTTTGGCGATGTTGAGCGCGGGTACCTCGCCCAACCCGCGGCCGATTAGAAACCGATCCACCAGGTACAGCACCACCGAGTTGATGCCCAACCCGATGACGCTCACCAGAGCGAAACGGGGGAGCTGCTTGCGCTTGCGGATCTGCCGGCTTTCCGGGTAAGTCCACAGCCGATTCCAGGTGAAATTGCTGATCACGGCGCAACTGAAGGAGACAGCGTTGGCCAGCAGATTGGGCCAATCCAGCCCCACGGCCAGCAGATTGAGCACGGTGAAATCCACAACCGCGCCGAACGCGCCGACGATGGCGAATTTGACAAAACGTTCGAGTTCTTTGGTGGGAACGGGAAGAACGGCGCTAAGCCGGGCGAAGAGCTTATGAGCGGTCACGAGAGGGACGTGCATGGGGGGGTAATTGGTGACTGGTTACTGGTTACTGGTCGTATTTCGATGGTTTCGCCGTATCTGGTTGAAAGTTATAAATTGCAAGTTCTGAGTTATTCTTGTGTAATGTGTGATTTTTGTGGTGTGATGAGCTATTATTTTATTCCAAAGATTTTGATAGATGGGCTGTGTGATTTGTTTTTATTTTGATAATTTTTTTGTGATATAGTAGATAATAATGATATTTTTAGGTACGATTCATCATGTTCGCTATTTTCGACATGTTTGCCAAGCGATCAGTAACCAGTAACCAGTAACCAGTTACTGATCGTAAGGCAGCAAAGCCAGCCCCAGGGCCACCACCAGCGGCATGCCCTGGACGAAGAGATTGTCGAACTGATTGTGGACGGACAGGTGGATGAACAGGCCAAAGACGCCGATGGCCAGCGCCCGGTTCCATCCCTTTTGCCGCCGGATGACCGCGAGGGCCACGACCAGACTCCCCAGCCAGAACCACAGATAGCCCAGCACGCCCAGGATACCGGCTTCGGCGGCAACATGAAAGAGGACGTTGTGGGCATGGCCGAGAGGATCGAACCAGGGGCTGATGGCGTATTCAGGATAGATGACGTTCCAGTTGCCGATACCGATACCCAGCCAGGGACGGTCGGCGAACATGGCCCAAGCAGCCTGCCAATGGGCTACCCGTTCCAAAACGGCGAAGTTGGCATCGGTCACCGCCACCCCGCGGGCGTTCCAGGTGCCGAAGTAGAGGGCGATGTCCTGAAAACGGCCGGTCAGGGCCGGCGGCAGCAGCGGATAGAGCCAGAACAGGAGGACGGTTGCGATGCCGACGAAGAGCCGGCCCGTGGCCGAGGTAAGGACAAGGACGGCCAGACTCGAAGCCACCATACCCAGCCAGGCCCCGCGTGACCAGCTTGCGATCATGCCGGCGGCGATGACAAGCCCAGCGGCCAGAAAGCCTGCCGCCGGAAGCCAGGCGGGAACCCGCGCGTCCCCGCGCCGGTGGCGGATCTCGCCGAGATAGCCCAAACCCAGGGCCAGCGCCAGGGGGAGGATCAGCCCCAGATAGCCGGCAAATGGGTTGGGCTGCCCGAAGGTGCCGTAGCTGCGCAGGAACGCGCCCAAGCGATAGGCCTCAGGCCCGATCCGCCAGACGAACTGGCGCAGGCCGATCAGACTTTCGCCCACGGCGGCGACGATGAGGACCGCGGCCAGCGGCAGCCGATGGCGCGGCCCGACGAGCTGCGCGGCCAGGGCATAGACGACGATGACCTCGGCCCATTTGACCAGCTCGGGCAGGGCTTCTTCCAGCGAGGCGGCGGCCAGGGTCGAAAGGAGCAGGACGAAACCGAAGGGGCCGAGCAGTCGCAACAAGGGCGCCGGTCGCCAGGGGTACCGGCCGCTGCTCCAGGCCAGAAACCAGGCGCCGGCCGTGGCGGCCACCATCAGGTCGAGGATGCCGATGCTTCCCACGGCCAAAGGGAGGCGCAACAACGGCCCGACCGGGATGAGCAACGCCAGCGCATAGAGGCCAAGGACGGGACGCAGCAGCAGGGCCACGCCGCCGCCTGCGGCCGCCATGCCCAGGACCGCCGCCGGCAGGGGCAGCAGGGCGATGGCGCCGGCGGCAGCGACGATGAGGGCCAACGGCCCTAGGAAATCGCTACGATGCCAGGCCGGGAGCAGGGCAAAGGCACGTTGCCATGAGGACATAACAATCGCCCATTGTAACAAGATGGCAGAACCAAACCAAACCGGCGGAGCGAGCAGGGGTGTGGTGCGACGTTTCTTGGCATGGCAACAGGCCGCCCCGCCGTGCACGAGCGACCTCCCAACGGCATCAGTTCCGTGATCGCGCCTCGGCAAGCCCCGTTGACAAGGCACCGTTACGGAGGAGCTGGGGTCTTCAGCCTTCGGCGCACCCGGCAAACCGCCCTACCTATAGCCCCTTTCCAACGTCTCTGTGTGATCGGCACCGGTCAATTGGACAGGACTTTGGGGTTGATGTATTGTCAACTCGACTTGCCTGATCGGAGACCATTATGAAATACAAAGAAATTGCGTTACAATTCAAGCAATTGCCAATTGATCAACAACTGATGCTTTTGTAAGAGTTGACGCAAACATTGTGTGATCAGCTAATGTCAAAGACAGAGCAACAAAAACAAAAAACACCATTACTATGGCGTGGTATGCTCAAAACGACTGAATCGGTACCTACAGATAAAGAACTCGAAGATTCATATACGAACTATCTGATCGAGAAGTATTTGTGATGCGCGTATTACTCGATACTAATTCGGAGAGGACGTGCCAGAGGGTGCCACTTGACAAAGCCCACAAACACCCCGCCGACCGACTCGTTTTTTTCCCTCGTCTTCTATCCCAATTAGCCCCGTCCCCGTTCAGCCGCGAACGCCTCGCTCAGATAGGGATACACAAACCACAACGTCCCACCGCCGAAGAGGGCGCCGGTCAGGGTGCGCAACCACCAATTGCTCTCACGCAGGCCGATCAGCTGCGTGCCGCCGTCTAGGGCCATGGGCATGACGGCGATCAGCACGTACCAGAACAACCGCAAACGTGGCAACCGCCATCGTCGCACGGCCAACAACAGTCCGAGCACGGCCATGCTGCCGTAAATGGCCAGGTCACGCTCGCACAGGGCTACCTTGTAGCCGTGCGCCTCATCGCCGATATAGTGGCGGCGTTGGAACAGGTTCCCCGTTGCCACCCCGTCGGCCTGGAGTTCCTCCAGGGTGTAAACCGGCGACTCGCCGAACAGGAAATAGGACCGTTCCGGCAGCTGATGGCAGAACGGCATGTAGACGGTGTAGATGACCCGCGCTGGCGTCGTCGCGCCCAGGCGCATGAGCACAGGCGCCAGAAACGGCAGCCCCACGTAGAGCAGGAACACGAGATTGAGCAGCCCCAGCCAGTGGCGATTCACGAACGCCACCACGCGCCCAAGACCGGCCACCAGAGCCTCGGCGGCCCCGCCCGTCATCGGCGCCCGTTCCGCTTCCGGCGTTTCCGGCGTCATCGGCGTACCTCGGCCATGCTCTCCAGAAGTCGCTCGGCCGTGATCGGGGGGTACACCAGCACAGCGTTGTCCACCTCCACGACCGGAATGAGATACCGAAACCGTTCTTCCAGGGCCGGGTCGGCCGTGATATCCCTCTCGGTGACGTCCCAGTCGAACTCGGCCGCCAGCTCGGCCAGCAGGCGGGCGGCCTCTTCGCACAGATGACACCCCGGTTTGCCGTACAGGGTCAGCCTCATAGGATGGTCCGCAGATGCTGCTCGAGCACCTCGGGCGTCAGCACGCCGATCCAGCGTACCCGCACGACCCCGCGGCGGTCGATGAAAAAGGTCGAGGGCAAGGCATTGGTCTTGTAAGCCCGCATGACCTCGCCTTGCGGGTCAATGATCACCGGCATCGTCAGGCCGAACTCCCGCACAAAGGCCGCCACCTGGTCATGGGCCTCGGCATCGTTGATGGCCAGAACGACGAGTCCCTGCTCCTGATACCGTTCGTAAGCGTTGACCAATTCGGGCATCTCCAGCCGACAGGGCGGACACCATGTCGCCCAAAAATTGATGACCACCGGCCGGCCCCGATAGGCGGCCAGCGAAGTGGACGAGCCATCGGGCAGGTGGATGACGAAATCGGGCGCCGGATGACCGGCATCGGGTTGGGCGGCGCCGTTATCCACCCCGAACAGACTGGCCACAGGATAGACCCCGGCCTCGGCCACGAGCGCCGTGGGTGGGGAGACCTCGCGTGTTTGTTCCCGCCAGGCCAGGCCCATGGCCACACCCCCGACGATAAGGCCCAAAACCAATAACAACCATGCCTGATGTCGTCGTGTCATAACGTACAGCGATTGCATCCTTTGCGTCTTTGTAGTGCAAGATGCCATCTTGCCCTACGTGATACGACAGCGATGGCGATATCGCGCAAGCCATCTCGCGCGACTTTTAGGCCCGTTCAACGGCTACTGATGTTGCCGTGGCGGGCCGCTCCGTCTCGCGGCGGGCGCTCAACGCAGCGCCGCTGAGATAGCCCAGATAGGCCGGCACCAGCGGCAACACACACGGCGAGAGGAACGAAATCACCCCGGCCAGGAAGGCCAGGAAGAGGGTGATGTCGGCGGCCGAGGACGGCGCCAGGCCCGACTCGATGTTCAGGAACGACCCCAGCGCAGCCAGCTGCGCCAGGCTGTCGGTGAACATGAGCACACCGATCAGGAACAGGAAAACGCCGCTGAGCACGCCCACGACCGGCAAGAAGCGGTAAAAACGGGGCAGATAGACCGTGAGTTGCGAGAACAACGCGCCGGCCAGCAGGAAGGGAATCCCCAACCCCAGCGAATAGGTCGCCAGCAGCAGCGCGCCCTGACCCACCGTTTGTGTTTGTGACGCCAACAGCAGGATACCGGCCAGGATAGGCCCCACACACGGTGTCCATCCGGCGGCAAAAATGACGCCGACCAACGCGCTCCGACCGTAGGAGACCTTGCGACCCGGCCCGCCCACGTTGCCGAACCGCAGCTCTCGCTCGAAGAAATCGGTGCGGTAACCGCCGTACACGACCAACCCCACGAGCAGCGTTTCCACCAGGCGCAGCGCGGGATTCGTGAGCAGGTCGCTGGTCAGCCAGCTGAGACCGGCGATGACCAGAGCCAGCACGGCCAGCGCTGCCCGCTCCCAGGGGGCCGCGGCCAGGACGATCAACCCCACGAGCACGCCGCCGGCAATGCGCATGGCCTCGCCGGCCTCGAACAGCGACAGCCAATAGGTGAGCCCACCCGCCACCAACGCCACCAACGCCCATTGCCAGGACGCCAGGTGCAGATGGGTCACGCGCAGGGCAAAGACGAACAGCAACACCGCGCCCACGCGCACGATCAAGGGCAGCAGATCGTAGAGCACGTAGCTGCCCAACAGGCCGACCGAGGCCCCCAGCAGCGTGAAAACGGCCGAAAAGCCCAGTACGAGGGCCAGCGCGTGGAAAAACGTGGTACGGGCACGAATTGTCGTCAACGCAACCTCCGGCAGGACGGTTTCGCGAACCGTCACTGTTCGTTAGACGTGCACAAATGGGGATTGCTTACCTGGAGCCTCAGGGCGTTTCCCGGCGCTTGAGCGCCTCTTCCAGCGCGGTCAATTCGTCGTCGAGCGCGCTGAGACGGCGGTTCATCGTCAGAACGAAAACGAAAATGACCAGCCAGATAACGACATAAGCGGCGATCAGATACGGCATGGTCGAAAAAAACCTCCGTTTTTATAGAGCGTACGTAACTGCTGTTGTAGCACAACTGCGATCGGGTGTGCTACAACATTTGGCGGGAAGGCAAGACCCATCGGAACGTAAGGCCGTGAGGCTGAGTGGTTACGAAGACCGGTGCCAATCAGGCCAGTAATCGCGCCCGCAGGGCGGCCACCCGCTCGATGGTGTACTCGACCCGCAGCCGATTGGCTAGCAAGGCGACATAGAGCACCGTGAAGGCCAGGATGCAGAAGACGAACGCCACCGTCATGCCCGGCCCCAGACCGAAATCCTCGTTCGGGTCGAGGATGACGGGATGGATCGTATTCCACCAGCGGATGGACATGAAGGTGATCGGCACGCTGACGAAGGCAAAAATGCTGTACACCGAGGCGAACCGCGCCCGCCGTTCCGGCTCCTCGATGGCCCCGCGCAGCATGAAATAGGCGATGTAGAGCAACAACACGATGGTGTAGGTCGTCAGCCGCGGGTCCCAAGTCCACCACGTGTTCCAGGCCGGCTTGGCCCAAATCGAACCGCTGGCCGTGGCCCCCACCGTGAAGGCAATGCCCAGCTCGGCCGAACAGCGCGCCAGGATGTCCCAGCGCGGTTGGGGGCGCACCAGGTAAAGGATGGCGGCGACGAAGGTGACGAAAAAGGCCAACATGCTCAACCAGGCCGAAGGCACATGGAAGTAGATGATCCGCTGCGCCCAGCGGTCGGTCTCGGTGAGGTTGATGGCGGATGGCGCCTGGACGAGGGCCATGTAGATGGCGCCTACCATCGCCGCAGCGGCGGCTAGATTGAGGACGGTGAGCACACGATGGGACATCATAGGCACCCCTCCAAAAGGATCATTCTTCGACAACGTAATCGAACGTGAGGAAAGCGATAGCAAGGTAGAGGATATCGAAAATGATCAGCAATTGCAGCCAATTGCCGAGCTTACTCAATGGATCGCCTTCAAGTAAACCGATCGTCATGCGGATACCACTGACCAAAACGGGTAAAATGATCGGAAACAGTAAAATCGGTAAAAGCACCTCACGAGCACGCGTATTCACCGTTAAGGCCGAAAAAATGGTGCCCACGACGGCAAGTCCTATTGTACCCAGCAGGATGACCAGGAGCAAGGGCAGGCTGATCAGGGACACATTGAAAAAGAGAACGGTCAGCGGCAGGATGAACAGCTCGACCACCAGGATGAACACGAGGTTGGCCAGCATTTTGCCGAAGTACACGGCGCTGCGATCCACCGGCGCCAGCAACAACCCGGCCAGGCTGCCCCGGTCCTTCTCGCTGATGAACGCCCGGCCCAACCCCAACACCGAGGCAAAGGCCACCGTCACCCATAACACGCCCGGCACGACCATGCGCTTGTCGGGCACGCGCAACTCGAAAGCGAAATTGAGGATGAGCAAGGCCAGAGCCGCAAACACGGCCATGCCGGTGAAGATGTCCTTGCTTCGCAGCTCCACCCGGACATCCTTCCACCACACGGCGGCGATGACCCGCAGATAGCGCTTCATGCGCCTCCCACGTAGCGGTCGTAAAGGGGCCGCAGATCGTTGTAGGAAACGGTGGCCGCGTCGGCATCGAAGACGAGCCGGCCACCGGCCAGGATGAGCACGCGGTCGGCCAAGGCCAGTCCCCGTTCGAGATGATGGGTGGTCATGAGCACGGTGCGGGCGCTGCCTCCGACCTCGCGCAAAAGGGCCGTCATCATCTCGGCCGCCTGAGGGTCCAGGCCCGTATCGGGGTCATCGAGCAGCAGGATGGGCGGATTGTGTAGCAGGGCGCGGGCGATGGCCAGCCGTTGCACCATGCCCCGCGAAAACGTGCGCACCAGGTCCTTGCGCCGCGGCCACAGCCCCACCCGCTCCAACAGCTCCTGGATGCGCGCTTCGGGCCGTTCTACCCCGTACAGCCGGGCATAGAAACGCAAGTTTTCCCAAGCCGAGAGGTCATCGTACAGCAACGGCGCGTGACTGACCAGGCCCAGGTATTGGCGGATGCCTTCGGGATTGGCCCGGATCTCGACCCCGGCCACGCGCACATGGCCTGCGGTGGGCCGGCTGAGGGTGGCCAGGATACGCAGGAGGGTGGTTTTGCCGGCCCCGTTTGGACCAAAAAGGACGACCGAAGACCCCGCCTCGATGGCGAGATGGATCCCGCGCAGCACGCGATGCCGCCCGAATGCCTTTTCCAGGCCCTCGATCTCGATGAGCGCCATAGCTCAGCCTTCGTCCCGCATCAGGGTGATCAGCCGGGCCTTGAGCAGGCGCCGCTCCGTTTGATAGGCGGCCTCGCTCAGCTCGCCCGCCTCGTAGCGGTCATCGAGTTCGGCGATGGCGTGGATGAGGGCCTGCTTTTGCTGTTCGCGCAGGGCAGGCAGGGCGGCCATTTGTGCCTGTTGACGACGCATGAGGAACACGGTGCCGCCGCCCAAAACCACCACGGCCAGCGCAGCCAGAACGATGGGCACCCAGGGCAGCCCGGAAAGACCGGGCCGGGCTTCGGAGTCTATGACTTGTCCGCCGCTCGTCATTGCGGTCGTTGTCATCTGCGCGGCAGCGATGTTGCTGAGACGCGCCTTCGGTGCGCTGCCAGCCGGCAGATTCGTGATCACGAAGTTGAGGTAGTCGCCGCTCGCCGTCTTCAAGGGTTCGCGGCGCAACCAATCAGGCGCCTCGATGCGCATGCCGATGTCGGGCGCCAACAGGTTCAAATTGTCCACCGGGTAGGGAATGGGATGCCCCAAAGCCACGGCGCCATCCTGCACGGGCAGGCTATAGCGCAGAAGCACCTGGCGCTGACCCGGTGGGAAGGGCAGCGTATCCACCATCCGATTTCCCAAGCGGATGAAGCGCATCCCCTCGCTGTCGCCTTCGACGCCGACATTGGTGGCCCCCTCGGGCAGCTCAAAGCTCAGGACGATGCGATGGCCGTTGGCGTCGAGCTCGCCGGTATAGACGCGGTCGCTGCTGTTGACAAAGGCGTAGAGCTCGCCGACATCGAGAGTGCGGGCGTCGCTCAGGCCGATCACCCAATGGGCGCGAACGATGCGCAGGTCCTCGAGACGGGCGCCGGGTTCATACACCGGCAGGGGAGCTTCCAGCTCGGTTTGCTGCGGCTCGAATTGGAGCAGGCCGCTTTCGAAGGGCACCTCGTTGTGGACGGTCGTCGCCACAAAAGCCCAGGAGGAATCGGTGGGCAGCCCCTCGAAGCGAGCCACGCCCTCGGTGTCGGCCGTAGCCCGCCGTTGGGTGATGAGGGTCGTGCCCTCGAAGACGAGGAGGTCTACGACGGCGCCGGCCAGGATGGCTCCGGTCGTGTCGTTGCGCACCCGCACGGTCAGGCGGCCGTTGCCTTCGACACGGGCCTGGCTCAGGTTGAAGCCCAGGCTGAAACTGCGGCCGAAGGCGATGGCCTGGCGCAGGGCCGCAGGGTCGGTCGAGGGCAAGGCCGGATGGTCGGGGCCGGAGGCGGCCGTGCGCCATTCGGCGTCGGTAGCCGCCAGCCAACGGGTCTGGGCCAGGGCCGGTGTCTGGCCTACCCCTTCACCCTGAGCGCCGTGACAGGAGGCGCAAAGGGCCTGATACTGCAGGGCCGCCGCGTTCAGGTCCAGGTCGCCCAGGTGCAGACTCCAGACAAAGGCCGTCACATCCCAGATTTCGCTTTCGCTGAGGGTGTTCTTCCACGGCGGCATCAGGTTTTCGATGCGGCCGTTGCTGATCACCTCGAAGACGGCTTCCGGGCTGCGGCTTTCGGCAAAGGCGGGATCGGTGAAATCGGCCATGCGGACGGGGACTTGGCCGGCCATCGGGCCATCGCCTTTGCCCAACGTCCCGTGGCACTGGACGCAGCGTTCGCTGAAAATGCGGGCCCCGCGATAGGCCGCCCCGCGCGGCAACCCCGGGTCAGGACCCTGGGCCGCCAGAGGACGGGCGCCCGCCAGACCGATCACAAGCCCCACCAGAATCCCCAAAAACCAAATCACATGATGTCGGCGATGTCGTACCATAAAAACCCGTCGGAACGTTCGAACGTTCGAACGTGGGAACGTTCAAACGCTTTGTCACTGGATGGCCTTGAATTCCGTGACCTCCGGCGCTTCTTCGTAGCGCGAAGGGCATTTCAGCATCAGCGTATCGGCGCGAAAGACCCCGTCAGGTTGCAATTCGCCCTCGACGATGGCCTCGGTGGCGCGGCTGAAATTGCTGGGGCGGCTGCCGTGGAAGCTCACGGTGATGCGGTTGCCGTCGGTCCCGGCCAGATCGAAGGTCAGCATCAGGTTGGCGGCATCCCAGCGTTCGCTGTCCTGCAGCACCGCGCCGGACATCCGCACCTTCTTGCCTACCAGCTCACTCGATTGGGCGACAATTTCATCCACCGTCAGGTAGTAGGCGCCGGTGCTGCGAATCGTGGTGACGATGAGCACGCCGATCAGGGCCAGGATGACAACGGTGGCGATGACGAATTTGATCTGTTTGTTGGGATTGCGGGCAGCAATACGGGGTTGAACGACGATGTTTTCGGCCATGGCAGCTCCTTAATACAAACGATAAGGCCCGTTGGCTTGGCTCCGGGCAGATGGTTATCCGATAACGACTCAGGCCGATGATGAGGATGGCTTGTCCTGGCGAACGGCCGATGGCGGAAGGGGAAAACCCATCCGCAACATAAGGCCGTAAACTGAGCGCTAACGTTATCCGGAGTATATCAACAAGCCGTGACCGACTCCATGATCGGGATCACCGGCTTTATGATAGAAAGCTAAAAAGAAGTTAAGAATGCGACGAAACGGTGGACTCCTCTCCCCGCAGATGCCGGGTTTCGATCAGGCGCCGCGCCTGTTCGGCCAGAGCCGCCGAGACCCAGATTTTGACCTCGGCCAGCGGCCCCACGACCATCCCGTAGGTCTGACTGAGGGTGGCGCCGGTGGCAAAGGCGGGGATGTCCTCACTCGTGAGGAGGGCGATGACCAGGTCGGCCTCGATGGCGTTGACGGCCGTGTAAACCAGGACGGGTTCCGCAGGCCCGCCGTGAGCTGCGCGGGTCTGTACGCGCTCGCACACCCGTTGCCAGAAACCGATGCGTTGGGACACCAGACTGACGCTCATAGCCGTATCGTAACATACCTGCTTGCCGTTGCGCTACATTTTACCCGTTATCAGCCTTTCCCCTAACACGGAGGCGAAGCTGCCCAACAGGGTCAGCAACAGCACGCTGACGAGGCCCAATCGTTCCTGGAGGAAGGCGCTGCCCGGCAGCCATCCCGCAGCATAGAGCAGATACAGGAGCAGCGCGCCGCAGGCCATCCATAACCCGTCCCGCAGGAGCTCGGCCGGCGTATGCTGTCGGTCCATGACGAGCAGGTAGTACAAAAAGAAGGCGACCAGGATGGTGATGATGGCCAGGGCAAAGGTGATGAGATTGACCCGCTCGCCAGCGCCGAAGAGCCCCGGTGGCCGTTTGCCGGCGCCGGGTTCGGGGGTGGGTGTGGCCGTGGGTTCGGGCGTGGCGGTGGCCGTGGGCGTAACCGTGGGTGTGGCCGTGGAGACGAGCGCGCCGGCCTCGCCGCCAACGATGAGCAAGAGCACATCGGAGCCGGCGCCGTCGCCGGCTGCGGCCGAAAGCTGCAAACTGCCCGCTCGCTCGATGGTCAACGGCACCGAGGCCAGGCCGCCCACGGTGGGCGCCTGGCGTCGCGGCAGCTCGATCCCACCCTGGGGGTCGAAAAAGCGGAATTCGACCAGCGTGCCATCGGGCACGATGTGGCCGTTGCGGTCTTTGACCGGCCCCGCGCGCACGAGCACGCTATCGCCCACGGTGATATCGAGGGTGCCGCCGCTCGTATCGGCCTCGACCCAACCGCTGCCGTCGGCCGCGGGCAGGAGCAATGTGAGGGGAAAGCGCTGGCCGGGGTCGGGTTCGAGCTGACGCCCCAGGTCGTAGTTGATGCCGGCGATGCTGACGGGCGATTTGCCGGGTGGGGTCAGCTCGCGGAATAGGACGCGCACGGCCGTCTCCAAAAAAGGCCCGACCTTGCTGTAGAGGCCGTAATAGGCCGTCAGCTTGCCGATCTCGGTGTCGCTGAGGAAGTAGGGGGCGTTGAAGGCAAAAACGACCAGGTTTTTGTCGCGCAGGATGTCCACCCGCTGATCGAGAAAGCGTCGCAGCGCCGCCGAGCTGGGCAGCGTCTCTTGATCCACGTCCTGCATGGCAAAGATGACCCAGTTCGCCCGGCGAATCAGCTCGCTCAGCTCGGCGAAGCGTTCGGGGCTGAGCTGCTGGTCGGCCGGAAGCGTTTCGGTTCCTTCGGCCTGACGCAAAAAGACATCCAGTTCGGCAAAACTGGCGCTGTGAATGAATTCCGGTCGCACCTGGTCGCTGGCCGCCGGGCCGTAGAGGCGGAGGATGATGTCTTGCAAGGCCGTGGTGGGAATCGTGGGCACGGCCGGACACGAGGCGCACTCGCGCAGCGGACGGTCGTCGGTGAAGATGAGGATGCGGTCGCTGGCCAACGGCGCGCTGGGCAGACGGTCGGCCAGCTCGGTGGCGCCAGGGTAAATCAGGGTGATGCCGGCGCGAGCGATCTGCGCGACCAGGTCGTTGCCCTTGTTGAGGACGGCCGGCAGGTTTTCGGTCGAACGCTGCGTTTCGGCCCAGCTGAGCTGCGGGTAGAGCTTGAGCTTGAGGCGCAGGATGCGGGCGACGGCTTCGTCCACGCGGCTGCGGAAAGCCGGGTCCTCCTCGTACTTTTGCCGGAAATAGCCGATGGTGTCGGCCATGTTGGCCATTTGCTGTTCCCAGATGCCGTCGCGGTCGAATTGGGCCAGGAACAACAGGTCGTTGCCGGCCAAAAAGGCCTCTTGAGCCACGCGGCGGTTGGGGAAACGGTCGGGTTCATAGGCCTGGTAGTAGCGCTTCAACGCGCCCACGCCCAGGCTATCGGAGACGAGCACGCCGCCGCCGGCCCGCCAGGCGGCAAATTCGCCCATGATGGTCTGCAGTTCGGGCGCCAACGAGATGGGCGGGGTGAGCTGCCGCGGGTTTTCCTGGAAACCCTTGTAGCGCACATGGGAGGTCATGAGGGCGTCGGTCGTGGCCGTGGCCGGTGTGCCGGCCGTCACGGCGTAGAATGGCACCAGCTCGACCTGCTGTAGCGCCGGCAGCGGTTTTTGCACCGTCGCCACCTCCCGGTCGGGACGGCGGTCGCTGCTCCCCTGGCCGGGGAAGTGCTTGGCTACGGTCGCCACCCGGCCTTGTGAGCCTTCATGGACGCCAGCGATGAAGGCTTTGCCCATCTGCGCCACCCAATAGGCATCGCCGCCAAAGGTGCGCGTGCCGGGATAGCCCTTGAGTTCGGGTCGGGGATTATCGAGCACATCCAGCGAGGGGCCCAGCAACAGGTTGATCCCCACTGCGGCCAGTTCGGCGCCCACCACGCTGCCCATCTGGCGGGCGAATTCGGGTTGCCAGGTGGCGCCGATAGCCAGGTTGCTGGGAAGCGGCGTGAACCCGCTGATCAGAGCCGTGTAGGGCGGTCCGTCGCCTTCCTGGTTGACGGCGATGAGCAAAGGCAGGCCGGGGATGCTGTTCGTTTCGGCGATGACCGGGTTGAGACGGCCGTCGGGTAGGACGATGGGCGTCTCCAGGTCGCGAAAGGCCAGGGTTTGGAGACCGTTGGTCAGGCGTACCACGGCGGCCGCGGTCTTGAATTCGGGGTCCGGGCCAGGCTCGTTGCGGAAGTTCTCGTTGGCAGGCAGGAGCACAACTCCGCCCACCTCCCAATCGCGCACCAGGCGGGCGATGTCGCTGTTGGGGTCCAGGTTATCGCCGACAAAGGTGACCAGGAAGAGCTGGCCCACCCGTTGCGCCGGGGTCATGCGGGCGAGAATGGCCTGGATCAGGGCATCGGTTTCCTCTTTGCCGCGCGTCGCAGGCGTCGGGACCGGTGTGGCCGGCTCGGTTTGGGCGGCGAGAGGCGCGCCAACCGACCCGAAAAAACCGACCGATGCCATGAGGAAAAGGCCGATGAGCGCCGAAAAGGCCCGTTGCAGAGGGTTTCGCATGGACGATGGACAAGGAGGGTGGACGGAAAGACGAACGATGGAGGACGGAAAAAGCCTCGTCGTTCGTTTTCCGTCGTTCATCTTGGGATTGGGCCGATGACCGGGAAGGGAGACCCATCGCGAGTATAGGGGCGGCCCTTGGCGGGTGTCAAGACAGGCGGCAGGGCCTCGCCTTCTCCCTCCATTTTTTGGTTTTTTCGCGCTTCTTCGGCTATACTACGATTTTGCCGCCGCTGCGGTGTCGGGGGCTTGTTCCCCAATCCTGTTCCTTGGCAGTTTCACCATGGTAGAATTGACACCCTCGCTCTTCGATCTCCAGTTCAATGTTGCCGGCTTGCTCAAGGGGCCTGTCGGTGGCCTGCGCGAGTACGACGTGACCGTAGCGGCCGAGGAGTTGGACCGGCTGGATGAAGCCTTTCATATCACGGTGCCCTTGAATGGGCATGTCCGCTTCATCCGGGCCAGCAACACCATCCTGACCCATTTTCGCGGCACCACCAGCGTCCTGCTCGAGTGCGGGCGTTGTCTGGACCCCTTTGAGGCCGTGCTGGAGCTCGAATTCGAAGAGGAATTCCATCCCAGCATTGACATCGTGACCGGGCGGCCTCTGGCCGACGTCGGCGATGACGCCGCCTTGGTCATTGACGCCCATCACATTCTGGATCTCAGCGAAATCATGCGCCAGGCCATCTGGCTGGCCATGCCGCTGATCCCCATTTGCCGACCCGATTGCGCCGGATTGTGCCCGGTTTGTGGCGCCAACCGCAATCACGAGTCCTGCACCTGCGAACTCGACGAGATTGACGCCCGCTGGGCGAATCTGCAGCGATTGATTAGTAACTGGTAAATTGGACGGAATCGGCCTCAACCCGTGCCTACCGCCAAATCTCGGTTACCAGGTTGCCGATTTACCATCCTTTACGGAGAGAAATCACCCGATGACACCCCATCCGAAACGTAAACTGTCCAAAGGGCGCCGCGACCGCCGCCGCGCCCACGATGCCCTGCCCAAGCCGCATCTGATCACCTGCCCCCAATGCAAGCAGCTGCGGCCGCCGCACA
The DNA here is from genome assembly GCA_026417535.1 of Caldilineales bacterium. Taxonomy (GTDB): domain Bacteria; phylum Chloroflexota; class Anaerolineae; order J102; family J102; genus SSF26. The sequence goes on along the minus strand of JAOADB010000021.1, from coordinate 5,557 downwards.
CGGTCTGTCCCCATTGCGGGACCTACCGCGGCCGTGAGGTCGTCGAAATCGAAGAGACCGGCAAGTCCTGAGCGCCGGCCTGGACGGCTCTGCAACCGGGGCGCATGGTCGGCGCCGTGCATTGCCCCTCGCCAGGGGGCCGACAAGGGAACGAGGTGAAAACGCCTCGTTCCCTTGTTGTGTGGCACACCTGCTTGTAGGTGTGCTGCGACTCCTGCCCCAAGCATTAGGACGAAGGACGAACAAGGCTCCGTCGTTCGTCCTTCGTCTTTCCTCCATCGTCCATCGTCTCTCGTCCATCGTCCATCCTCCATCGTCCGGTCATGTCCCTACCTGTTCTCCTGTTTCCTGGTCAGGGCGCGCAACAGGTGGGTATGGGCGCCGACATCGTCGCCCATTCGCCCGCCGCGGCTGCCGTTTTTGCCCAGGCCGATGCGATCCTGGGTGTTCCGCTCTCACGGCTTTGTTTTGAAGGCCCTGAAGACGAGCTGACCGATACCTACAACGCGCAACCGGCCCTGCTCACGGCCAGCATCGCCGCGCTGCGGGCCGTGGAGGAGCAGATCGGCCGTCCTTTGCCGGCTGCCGCAGCGGCCGGTCACAGCATGGGCGAATACAGCGCCCTGGTGGCGGCCGGCGCTCTGGATTTCGCCGATGCGCTTCGCCTGGTGCGCGAGCGCGGGCGGTTGATGAAGGCAGCCGACCAGAAGGCGCCGGGCGGGATGGCCGCCATCATCGCCCTCGATACCCCCGTGGTCGAGGTCATCTGCCGGCAGGCCGGAGAAGCGACCGGTGGGTTTGTCCACATCGCCAACGATAACTGCCCCGGTCAGGTGGTCATCTCCGGCGACGAAGCCGCCCTGACGGCGGCGATGGCCGCAGCCGAGGCGGCCGGCGCCCGCAAGGTCGTGCGGCTGGCCATCAGCATCGCCGCCCATTCGCCGCTGATGGGGGTGGTGCAGGACGAGTTCGCCGCTGCCGTGCTGGCCACGCCCATTCAGACCCCTCGTTTTCCCGTCATCGCCAACATCACGGCGCAGCCGCTGACGACGGTAGAGGCCATCCGCCAGGAGCTCATCGGTCAGCTGCAAAGTCGGGTGCAATGGACGGCCTCGATGCAATACCTGCTCGATCAGGGCTACGACACGTTTTACGAATTCGGGCCGGGGGGCGTGTTGGCCGGTCTGCTCAAGCGTATTGACCGCCGCCTGCGGGGTATTCCCAGCGTGGCGACATGGGAGGATGTGCAGGCGTTGGCGGCGCGGTTGGCTGGCGAAGCGGTTTGACAGCCGCTGTCGTGTCGGGTAGTCTTTAGGAACGCACGATCGGCCGGCGCCGAGGGCGCCGCGGCGCAACTCCCCTTGCCCTATCTCCCCCACTGTAGGAGCATCGTCCTCTCATGACCCGACTCACCGGCAAAGTCGCCCTTGTCACCGGCGCCTCCCGCGGGATCGGCGCCGCCATCGCCCGCAGGCTGGCCGCCGAAGGCGCCGCCGTTGTCGTCAATTACCATCGCAGCCCCGAAGCCGCCGAGCAGGTGGTGGCCGCCATCACCGGGTGCGGAGGGCAGGCCGTGGCCGTTCAAGCCGATGTCAGCCGGTTGGACCAGGCCACCGAACTGGTCAAAGCCGCGCAGAAGCAGTTCGGTCGGCTCGATATCCTGGTCAACAACGCCGGCACCACCCGCGACAACGTCATCATGATGATGAAGGAAGAGGACTGGGATATCGTCCTCGCCACGAACCTGAAGAGCGCCTGGAACTGCGCCAAGGTCGCTTCGCGCATCATGCTCAAGCAGAACGGTGGCCGCATCATCAACATCACCAGCGTGGCCGGCATCGCCGGCAATGCCGGGCAGAGCAACTACGCCGCGGCCAAGGCCGGCATGATCGGCCTGACCAAGAGCCTGGCCAAAGAGCTCGGCCCGCGCGGCATCACCGTCAACGCCGTGGCACCGGGCTTCGTGCCCACGGACCTGACCCAAAGCCTCATCGAGCAGATGAAAGAGACCATCCTCGAACACACGCCGCTGCGCCGCCTGGGGATGCCGGAGGATGTGGCCGCGGTGGTGGCCTTCCTGGCCTCGGATGAGGCCGGCTTCATCACCGGTCAAGTCATTGCCGTGGACGGCGGGATGGTGCTTTGAGTTGCTGACCCCTGGATGGGTCTTCCGTCCTGTCCCTCAGCCAAAGACCGAGACGAAAGACGAAGGATGGAAGACGAAACCCCTTTTGTCCTTCGTCTTTCGTCTTCCGTCCCGTCGTTCGGCCCCAATCCAACGAAAGACGCCCTTTGAAGGATTCCATGACCGTCCCTTCTGCCCCGACCGGGCGGGTGACCATTGCCCCCCGAGTTTTGACCACCATCGTCCACCAGACCGCCCTTGGCGTGGAAGGCGTTCGGCGTCTGGCGAGCCGGCTGCCGCGACGGAGCAAGCTGAGCGGCCGTCGGGCCGTGGCGCCGGGCATTGAGGTGATCGTCCAAGATGGTCAGGTGGCGGTGACGGTGCATGTCATTGCCGAACCCGGCACGAACTGGGTGCAAATGGCCGAAACTTTACAAACCGAGATCACCCGCGCTATCGAACATATCGTCGGTCTCGGAGTGACCGGCGTGGATGTGTACATTGACGACGTTGCTTTTGCGCACACAGGTGTCAACCCATGAAGGCCCGTCAATTGGCTCGACAACTGGCTTTACAGGCGTTGTTCGAGATCGATCTGGCCCGCCATGCGCCGGACGTGGTGCTGCGCGAACGTTTTGCCGATTGTGACCCGCCCCCGTCGGCCGAGACGACCGACTTCACCCGCCGCATCGTTTACGGCGTGCTCAAACATCTCGAAACCCTGGATGCCATCATTGCCCGCTACGCGCCGGAATGGCCCGTTGCCCAGATTGCCGTCATTGACCGTAACATCCTGCGCATGGCCCTGTGGGAGATCGGCTTCGAGCCGACGCCTCTCAAGGTCGTGATCAACGAAGCGGTCGAGCTGGCCAAGACCTTTGGTTCCGATGCCAGCCCCCGTTTCGTCAACGGCGTGCTCGGCGCGGCCACGCGCAACGAGGCCGGACTGCGCAAGCTGTTGCAGGCGCCGACGACGGCGGGTGCTCCCTCGGCTCAGGTTTGAGTCCTCATGTTCAACATCGGCCTCGGCGAACTCGTTTTCATTGCCCTGCTGGTGCTCATCTTCATCGGCCCGGAGCGCCTGCCCAAACTCATGCGCCAGTTGGGCGAGATGGTCTATCAGCTGCGCGTGGTCATCGCCCAGTTCAACCGCGAATTCGCCGAGGAACTCCGCCCGTTGCAGGAAATCCAGGCCCTCCGGGAAGAGCTCAACCCCGTGCGCCAGATCGGCAGCGTCATTGACCAGGTGGCGCAACCGCCGGCCACGTCCGGTCGTGGGTTGATGCCCCCACCGCCCGGATCGGCGACGACGGCGCCGGCCCTCAAGCCCGGCGCCCATCCCATGACCCAGCTCAGCCAGGCCCGTCAGGCGGCTGCGGCAACGACCCCTCCGCCGGCGACGGCCCCGACCGACGGACAGGCGGCATCTCCTGCCCATGAAACGTCCCATGAGCGCTGATGAGCTACGTGCCCCGATCATCGAGCACGTCCGCGAGCTGCGGGACCGGCTGATCAAGGCTGCGCTGGCCTTGCTCGGGGGGATGCTGGTGGGGATGATCTTCGCCCGGCGCTTTCTCGAAATCCTGATAGCCCCTCTTCAGGGCGCTAGCCAGCTCCAGCTCCTACGCCCCACCGAGAACATCATCATCTACTTCAAAGCGGCGCTCATCCTAGGCGCCATTCTGGCGGCGCCGGTCATCCTCTACCAGATTCTGGCCTTTATCGTCCCTGGCCTGACCCCCGGTGAACGTCGTGTGCTGTATATCACCATGCCGTTGGCGCTCGTCCTGTTCGCTGCCGGCGTGGCGTTTTGCGCGTTGGTGGTGTTGCCTTTCACGCTGCGCTATTTGCAAGCGTTTTTGACCGATCTGTTCAAAGCCGAGTATTCGGTGGGCTATTACATGTCGTTTGTGGCCAATTTCGTGCTGTGGGTGGGGATTGCCTTCGAGATGCCGCTGGTCATTGCGCTGTTGGCCCGGTTGGGCGTGGTCACGCCGGCTCAGCTCGTGCGCACCTGGCGCTACGCCATCATCGTCATCGCCATCCTGGCCGCCGTCATCACCCCCACAGCCGATCCGTTCACGATGAGCGTGGTCATGGTGCCCCTCATCGTGTTGTATGCGCTGGGCCTGATCATGGCCCGCTTCACCTATCGGCCGCGAACGAGCCTGTCGTCTTCGGAGACCGGCTGAACGTTCGCTTTTCTCATCCACGCGAGGGTTCTTCAATGGCGAAGCACCGACGACGAGTTCTCATCCTGGGCGCTGCCGGGCGGGATTTTCACAATTTCAACGTCGTCTTTCGGGACGATGAACGTTACGAGGTCGTGGCCTTTACCGCGACGCAGATTCCGCACATCGCCGACCGCGTCTATCCGCCCGAACTGGCCGGTCCCCTCTATCCGCGCGGTATCCCCATCCGGCCCGAAGCCGAGCTAGAGGCGCTCATTGCCCGCGAGCAGATTGATGAGGTCGTCTTTGCCTACAGCGATGTCTCCCACGAGCACGTCATGCATCTGGCCGCACGGGCCGTGGCCGCCGGCGCCGATTACCGGCTGCTGGGCACGCGGGCGACCATGCTCCGAAGCCGCAAGCCGGTGGTGGCGGTCACAGCCGCGCGCACGGGCAGCGGCAAGAGCCAGACCACCCGGCATGTCACCGACATCTTGCGGGAGCTGGGGCATCGGGTCGTGGTCGTGCGTCATCCCATGCCCTACGGCGACCTGACCGCCCAGGCCGTGCAGCGCTTCGCCTCGTATGCCGATCTCGATGCCTACCGCTGCACCATCGAGGAGCGTGAGGAGTACGAGCCTCATCTCGACCGGGGGCTGGTGGTCTATGCCGGGGTGGATTACGAGCGCATCCTGCGGCAGGCCGAGGCCGAAGCCGACATCGTCCTATGGGACGGCGGCAACAACGACCTGCCCTTTTTCCGGCCTGACTTGCAGATCACGGTGGTGGACCCTCACCGCGCCGGCCACGAGATGCGCTATTGGCCGGGCGAGGCCAATGTGCGCATGGCCGATGTCATCGTCATCAACAAGATTGACACGGCCTCGGCCGAGGACATCGCCGCCGTGCGCCAGAACGTGCGCAGCCTGGCCCCCCAGGCCCAAATCGTCGAGGCTGCTTCGCCCATTTTCGTTGCCGACCCGATGGCCATCCTCGGCAAGCGGGTGCTCGTCATCGAGGACGGTCCGACCCTGACCCACGGCGAGATGGCCTACGGCGCCGGGGTGGTCGCAGCCCGGCGTTTCGGCGCAGCCGCCATCGTGGATCCCCGGCCCTGGGCCGTGGACGAGATCGCCGCCACCTTTGCCCAATACCCCACCACCGGGCCGGTATTGCCGGCCATGGGTTACGGCGAGGCTCAGCTGCGCGACCTGGAAACGACCATCAACCAGGTTCCTTGCGACCTGGTTCCTGTCTCTTA
>JAOADB010000212.1 GCA_026417535.1 Caldilineales bacterium | reverse complement strand
TTTCCTGACAACGCGGATTATAATCGAAGCCGGAGGCAATCCGATGAGTTATCTTCGTTTTTTGACAGACCTTCCTGCAGACATCGAGAAGCCGATGGCGCATCTCCTGGAGGCTTTTCAGGAGGAAATGCGTGCTCAGTTTGTCGTGTCTCAAGAGCAATGGAGGAGTCTGCAAAACCTGGTCATCGATCTAGCCGAGTCGCAGCGGCGCACCGATGAGCGCATGCGGGCGCTGTTTGAAGCTCAGGAGGTGCTAACGCAAAGCGTGCGCGAGCTGACCGAGGCGCAGCGCAATGCCGAGAAGCGCATCACCCGGTTGGAGACGGCCGTGATTGAACTCACGGTCGCATCACGCGTTGGTAAAAAACGGTAGCCCGGCTGGCGGAAGAGCATCAAAGCCTGAAGCAAACCGTACAAGAGTTGGCGGCAGCTCGGCATCGGACCGAAGAAACCTTGCAGAAGCTCGTCCTGCGTGTTGATCGCATCGAGACCCGCTTAGGTGCGTTGGTCGGCGACAACCCGGAACGCAAATACCGCGAACGGGCTTTCTCCTACCTGGGATCCATTCTTCGCCCCGTTCGCGTTGTCCCTCTCCAGGACATCTTGCCCCAGTTGGAGATCCATCTGACCGAAGAGGAGGTGGAGCGTCTCCTTCCTCTTGACCTGCTTTTGGACGGACGGGTGCGCCATCGCGAAGCGAAACCCGAAGTCTGGCTGGCGGTGGAGGTCTCCGGTGTGGTGGATCAACACGACGTGGAACGGGCTGTGGAGCGGGCCCGTTTGCTGACTAGGGCCGGGTTGCCGGCCATACCGACGGTGGCTGGGGACGATCTTGGCGAAGGGATTGCCCGCCTGGCTTCGGAAGAACAGGTCTTCGTCCTGATCGATGGACAACGTCTGAACTGGTACGAGGCGTTGACGGCCGTGTTGGACGGGTCTCAGGCCTGACGGGGTGGGGTGGTTGGCCGGCGAAAGACGCCGCCGACGGCTTGATGGCCGTGGCCGATGACGAGAAAGGCCTGTGGATCGGCCTGGAGGACGGCGCGGCGAAGACGGTCCACATCGGGACGGTTGATCGTGCAGAAAAGCACGGTGTGGCGTTCGTCCGTGTACATGCCCTGTCCGGTCCAGGAGGTCACGCCAATGCCGACCTCGCGGAAAATGGACCCCGCCACCACCTCCGGGGCATCGGTCACGATGACCGCCGTGCGGATGACGCTGGGGCCTTCGAGGACGTAATCGGTGGCGACGCCCCAGATGAACAGCATGATCAGCGAGTAGAGTGCGTTCTCCCAGCCGAACACCCAACCCATCGCCAGGATGATGCTGCCGTCAATCAGAATGAACATTTGGGTGATGGGGATGCCGGTGCGCAGCTGCAGGACACGGCTGATGATGGTCGTCCCGACGAAAAGCCCGTGGCCGCGCAGGGCCATGCCCGCGGCCAGGCCACCCAACACACCCCCGAAAACGGCGCTGAGCACCCTATCGTCGGTGATTCCGGCTGGCGGCAACCACCCTACCAGCCCATCCACGGCCTGGGTGTAGAGCAGGGTGACATAGCCGCTGGCCAGCAGAAAGCGACCCCGGCCCAGGTACAGGTAGCCTAACAGGAGCAGGGGCAGGCTCAGCGCCAGGATGATCCGGCCCTCCGGCCAGGCCGTGAAATGGTGGATGATGAGGGTCAGGCCGGAGACCCCGCCAGGCGCGATGTCGGGTGGGGCCAGGAACAGCCGAAAGTTGACGGCCTGGATGAGCGCGGCCACGGTGAGCCAACCCAGGCTGACGACATGGTCGCGACCGATGGCGCGACTGCGCAAACGGGCAAGACGGGTCTTCATCGGGAGCAACGGTTCAGGCCGGTGACATCGCAGATGTAGCGCAAGATGGCATCATGCTCTACCGGGAAAGGGGGAGCGGGTAGGGGATGGCCTCCAACCAGGGCGCCAAGCCCAGGCGTTCCAGCGCGGCCGGCGTTGGCACCCCTGTCTCGGCATCCCAACCCATCAGCTCGTAATAGCGGCGCCTGGCCCAGGCCAGGGCTTCGTCCGTGATGGCAATACCGGCCAGGGGCCCTTCGGCAAAGGCCCGCATCACCCGCGGGGGCAGCCGGTCATCGGCGGCCGTGAAGCCCTCGCGCAGGTTGAAGAGCCGCGCCAGCGTTTGGGCGCGTTCGCCCACGGCCAGGATATCGGCCACGGTGAACGATTCGCCCGTCACTCCGCTCAGGGCCTCGGCCAGATGCTCGTAGCGATAGGCGTAGAACTGGCAGGTAACGGCGCAGTCCTGGAAGTGCATCCAGTTCAGCTCCTGATGGAAGAGCTGCAGCTTCTCCTCGCTCAGCGAGGTAGGCGGTAGGGGCGGGAGCGGCTCGGCTCGGATGGCGTTGACCCGTTCCAGCGCGTCGCCGGGGGCGGCGAAATCGGTGTCGTGCACATTCATCATGTGGTCGGCGCCGACGGGCGCTACGGCATAGCCCAGGCCCAGCACGTGCTTGAGCCGGGGTTCGTGCATGGGCAGCTCCTGACCCTTCACCGTCAGGTTGAAATCGGCCGTGGCCGGTCCCAACCGCTCGCTCATGCGGGCCACACCCTCGGCCATGAAGTCGCCGAAGCCCCGGCGATGGGCGATCAGCTCCACGGCTCTCACCAGCAAATCGCCGTCGCCCCAACGGAAGACCAACCCGCCTGTATCCTCCGCCGTGAGCAGCCCCCGCTCGAAAGCCTCCATGACGAAGCCGATGCTGGCGCCACAGGAGATGGCATCCAGCCCATAGGCATTGGCCAGCTCGTTGGCCTTGCTCACGGCCACGTTGTCGCTGACGCCGCAGGTCGGGCCGAAGGCGGCCATGGCCTCGTATTCGGGGCCGCCATAGGCCGGGTTGAGCCGACGGTAGGGGTCGGGATCATCGTAGGTGAAGACCTGCTTGCATTCGACCGGGCAGGCCTGACAGGTGTCGCGGCGGGCGTTGAACATGGCGTAATTCCGTTCGCCACTGAGCAGATGCCGTTCGGCGAACAGGGGAAGGCTGAAATTGCGCGTGGGCAGCGCGCCGATGGCCCCCCAGTGCATGAGCGAGTCCTGGGTTCCTCGCCCCGGCGCCGTGGCCCAAGCCATCACCCGCTTGTAGTTGGCGCCCAGCCATTTCGCCACCGCCGTCACCCGGCCGCGCTGAACGACCGGCAAGGCCATGGTCCCCCGCACGGCGACGGCCTTCAAGTTTTTGGATCCCATCAGCGCGCCCAGGCCGTTGCGGCCTGCCGCCCGGTTCACATCGTGCATGATGGCGGCATAGCGCACCCGATTCTCCCCGGCCGGGCCGATTTGGGCGATACGCACTCGCTCATCGCCCAATTCCTGGCGAATGGCCTCCTGGGTGGGCAACGTGGCCTGACCCCACAGGTGTTCCGCCGGCCGGATTTCCACCTCGCCATCGTGAATCCAGAGATAGACCGGTTTGGCAGCCCGACCGCGGATGACCAGAGCATCGAAACCGGCCCGTTTGAACTCGTGGCCCCACCACCCGCCCGCCTCGGAGCTGGCGATGGCGCCCGTGAGAGGCGATTTGCCGCCGACGCCGTGCCGCCCTGCCGCCGGCAGATTACTGCCTTGCAGGATGCCGGGCGCGAAGATCAGCAGGTTTTCCGGCGCTAGCGGGTCCGTTCCCGGCGGCAGGTCACGCAGGAGAAGATAGGCCACCAGCGCCCGGCCGCCGACCAGCAGCCGATACAGCTCGGCCGGTGGGGTTTCGATGCGGATGTCGCCGTTGCTCAGGTCCACATGGAGGATTTTGCCGTAAATACCGCCGAACATGGTGCAAGCCTCCGTGTCAGGATGGTTTTCGTCGTTCGTCTCCGTTTTTGACCGATGGCCGGGACGAGGGACGGAGACCATCCATCGTCCATCGTCTATCGTCCATCGTCCTCCTTCTCAAAAACCGCCCGGTTGCATGACCTCGCGAGGAAGCAGGATGTTGAACTCGCTGCGAATGCGACGGTCGAGCTCGTCGGGGATGATGGTCGGATAAAAGGCGCTGAGCACCTGGCGCGCGTGACGCCGGGCCCGCTCGCGCATGTCGAGGCCGCCGGCCGCTTCCCAATCGCGGCGGGTGGCCCGGTCGGCCGTGTGGGGATAGAGGTATTCGCGTTCCATGAGGGAGAGGGTCTGGGGATGACCCAGATAGTGGCCGACAGCGGGGCTTTCCTCGCTCCCGTAGCAGACCTCGTGGATGACATCGAGCGAAAGCGCCTCGTCCGTCACCTCCAGGCCTTTGAGCAGACGCATGACCTGGCCGTTGATGTCGTCGTCAATGACGTATTGCTCGTAGGCCACGGTGAGCATGGATTCGAGCATCCCGGCCGAATGGTGATTGTACTGCGCGCCCGCCAGGGCCACAACTGCGGTGGTGAGTCCTTTTTCGTACCCGGCCTGGATATCGGGCAGTTTGCTGTCGGTCAGGGCCGAAGAGGTGTAAACGGGCAGGCCGTAGAATTGGGCCATCTGCGCCGAGGCCGCGTTCATCAGGGCGAGCTCGGCGCCGCCGCCGGTCATATTGCCCGTGCGCAGGTCCGAGACCAGGGGCATCCCGCCGAACAGGAGGGGATGACCGGGCCGTAGGAGCATCACGTAGGTGATGCCGGCCAGCTCTTCGGCCACGACCTGCACGAGCGTCCCTACCAGCGAGGCCGGCGACGTGGCCCCGGCCTGAGGCGCCGAAACGAGGGCTACGGGAATGCCGGCCCGTACCGCCGCCGTCAGCGTCTCGGTGGTTTCGGGCGCAAAGCGTAGGGGGCTGACCATCCAGCCCAGGTTGAGCGACAGGAGCGGCCGCTGCCGATAGGCCTCCTCGCTGCCGGCCAGCAGGGTCACCAGCCTTTGGATTTCCGGCACCTTGCGGGCGAAGTAACAGCCGCCCATGACGTGCTTGTGGGTGGCGGCCAGACAGGCGTAGAACGTGTTGATGTCGAGGTCCTCAATGGGGATATCCCGCGCCACCACCGGCCGCAGGTAGAAGTGGATGTTGTCCAGCGTCTCCACCAGCCGGCCGATGTCGTAAAGGTCGCGCAGCCGGGTGGGCCGGGGATGACCGGTCTCCAGGTCGAGGATGGTGATGGCGGCGCCGCCGGTGCCCAGGTGGACGCGACGGCCGTGGAGGTGCAGGTCGAAACGGCCATCGCGGCTGTAGAGCACCACCTGGCGATTGACCTGTTTGAGCGCGGCTTCGACCATCCCGCGCGGGATAAAGACCCGGTCGCGGGCCGGGTCCAGGCGGGCGCCGGCCTCGACCAGGATGGCGCGGCATTCCGATTCGACGATGTGTACCCCGGTACGTTCCAGCACGGTCAAGGCCGCCTCGTGAATGCGTTGGATGGCAGCGTCGTCGAGGGGTTTGTATTGACCGCCTTCCAGGCCGGGCGGCAGGGCCGAAGATGGCGCGCGGCTGCGTTCACGATGACGACGGACGGGGGGCATTGGGTGACTCCGCGTGGACGGACGATGGATGGACGATAGACGATGGATGATGGACGATGGACGACGGACGATAGACGATGAACGATGGAGGGACGAACGATCGTCTATCGCCCATCGTCCACCCACCACCGCACCGGCGCTTGCACGGCATCGGTGGCTTCAGCCACCCGCAGCCGGGTGCGGGCGGCGGTCAGATGGGCACCGGCAACAGCGATACGACCGTCGTCGTGGCGAAGGAAGAAACAGCGCAGGCGGGTGGCGGCGTCGGTCAGAGTGTGAGGGGTACCGTCGGGGGCGTAGTAGGGGATATCGAGACGGAGGGAAGGCACGATCCGTTGGACGATCACCGGCCAGGGGAGGGCGGCGGCCCGGCGAAGGAGGTCATACCAGTCGTTTTTCGCGTAGTCTGAGCCTATTTGCAGGCTGCGACCGCCCCAAGCCTGTTGGTCGCTATCAAAACCGGCGAATTTGAGAAGCCATTGGTCTTTCGTTGCGACGAAATCGGCGGCGTTATCGGGTCGTAACAGATGAGATTCGCATAGCGCATTTTCAAGAACGGCAAGCAAATCGGGATCACCAACGGCATTTCGCACGGCCGACAGGCGGGCAACTGCCAGGACTACCTTGCTGTCAAGCACGAAATGGGGTGGGTTGAGCCAGCGCGCACCGGCCTGCTGCCAGCGTCGGAAACAGGCCAGCTCGCCAGGCGTAAAATCGGTCACGTAGCCGAAACGGAAGAGCACGGCATCGCCCATCGTGTCTGGCCAGACAGCGTCATCCGGCCAACAGAACGATTCCAGCCCGTGGCGAGCGATGCGGGTCGGCACGTCCTCGTCCCAGTGGGCCGGGCGCTCCGTTACCCCGAACAGGGGCGGTTGCCAGCGCCGACCGCGCCGAACTTCGACGGCGATCTGCTCAAATGGACGATTGTAAAGCACCCGACCGCGCGCGCCAACCC
>JAOADB010000211.1 GCA_026417535.1 Caldilineales bacterium | reverse complement strand
CGCCTATGCCGTGGCTTTCGTCCTCGGTTTCTATCTCATGCTCATCGGCAGTAAAATCGCCTTGGCTTTTCTCTTCAGTCGCGCGCGAGGGCTGGCCTCCCGCCACCATCGGCGGCTCATCCAAGGTTCATCCCTGTTGCTGGTGGCCGTTGGGGTCGTCATGCTCGCAACGGCCGTCCGCACCTTGGTTTCGTGGTGACGACCCGGGCCGCTCTCCGTGACGGTTCGGCTCCCCATCTCGCCCCCTACCGAGAGACGAGACCAGTCCCCAGCCCCCAGTTACCCCCTCCCGTGCTCACCGTCGCCCCCCTGCGTCAACGTGAACTCGCCGCCGTCACCGAGCTGTTCAATCGGGCGATGGCCACCCTGCCCTACCATCGGCCGCTCACATCCGAGCAGTTTCGGCGTTGGGTGCTCTTGAACGACGGCGCGCCCGATGCCGACCTGAGCGTGGACCCGGCCGGCTGGCTGGTGGCCAATGAGGGCGATCGCACGGTGGGCTTTGCCCATTGCGCCGTGGGCCGCCTCGCCGACCAGCCTCGTGAGACGCGCTGGGGGTTTCTGCGCCTGCTCCTGCTCCTTTCGCCGCAGGACCCTCAAGCGGCTGCAGCCTTGCTGGCCGCGGCCGACGCCTATTTCGCTGCGCAGGGCGTCGGCCATATCGCCGCTTTCCACATCCGCACCGGTTATCCCTGCCATCTGGCCGGACGGGGGGTGTTGGCCGGCCATGCCTTCGAGACGATGGAAGCCTTGGGCCGCGCCGGCTATCGTATGGGCCAGCGCTGGTTGCTCTACGAGCGGCTTTTCGGCGGACACCTCCCCGAGCGCCTGCCCCAACGCCCCCACCTGACCCTGCGTTTCGACGAGGCCGGCCCCCAAGGCTTTGCGCTTTCGGTGTTCAGCGGTTATGACCCGGTGGCCGATCTGACCTGCACCCTGTTGCCGGAACTGTCCGAGCACACCGGCATGGCTACGGCCTCGTTGCGGCGGCTGTATGTCCACGAAGCCTATCGCCGGCAGGGCGTCGGTCGCTGGCTCCTGTTGCGCTGTCTCAACGAGCTGGCCACGCGGCAGGTGCAACGGCTGGTGGCCGATATCAGCCACGCCGATGCCGCCGCTCAGGCCCTGTTGTTGCATCTGGGTTTTATCGAGCTTCCCCTCAGCGGCTACAGCTTTGCGAAAACGGTGGTCGCGCCCGCTACGGGAGTCAGGCAGCCATGACGCCAAACCTGCGATGGTACCTTCCGAGCCGACTTTTTCGGGTGCTGACGCTGATCGTGGCCCTGGCCGCCCTGCTGCTGGCCTTCGAGGCCCGGCGAGCCGGCGCGGGCGTGGCCGTGTGGGCGGGGGGAATGGCCATCGTGGCCCTGTGGCTGGGGCTGCACAACCTGGTTCGGGTTGCCTACGACGGTCGGCACCTGCACTACCAGACGCCTTGGCAGCTGCTCCTCCTCGAACGCGGGCAGATCGCCGAGGTCCGGTGGAGCGGCCGCTTTGTCTCGCGCCTGCTCGTGGGCTATCACCCGCGCGAACGATCGGGGCGCATCGCCATGGAACAACTGCGGTTTCTCCACCTCGTCCCCTTGCGAGGCCAGGACGAGCTGTACGCGCTGTTGGGAGGTCGCGACGAGGAGGGATAGGTGAGCGCGGGGGAGACGGCCGTCGTGCCGTCGGCGTTGTTGTGGGGCCTGCGGCGCTATCTGGCCGCGCCGCAGGCCGTGGTTGTGGCCTGCCAACGGCAACCGTTGCGCGGGGGACTGTCGGGCAGCACCCTGGAGTATTGGCATGTGCACCTGCGCCGGGCCGGGCTGACGAACGAGATCACCCTGGTTTACAAGCGGGGCGCCGTGGTGACGGGGGCTTTTCTGGCCGGCGCGCCCCGCCGCGAGGCCCTGGTCTATGCCCATCTGGCCGAACGGCTGCCCCTGAGCCTGCCCACCGCCGTGGCCTTTGACACCCAAACCGGCGACCTTTGGTTATTGCCCTTCCCACCCGGCCGTTACAGCTCCCATTGGCAAGCCGATTGGGGCGCGGCCGAAGTGCTGGCGGCGTTGGACGACTTGGCCCGTCTCCACGCCGCCTTTTGGGAAGCGCCCACCCTGGCCTCATGGCCCTGGCTGGCGCAGCCCACCGGGCGGGATGCGGCCGCCCTGTTGGACGACGGTCGTCGCGGGTTGGAGGCCCTGGTCGCCGATAGGGCCTACGACGATTGTCTGAGCGCAGAGCGGGTGGGGCAGCTCCTGGCCCTGGCCCGTGCGCCGGAAGGGCTGCTGAGCGTGTTGCAGGCCGCGGGTCGCACCCTTCTGCACGGCGACGCCGGCTTTCAAAACGTGGTCATCGCCCAGGACGGACGACGGCTGTGGTACGATTGGCAGCTGGCCGCCGTGGGGCCGCCCGTGCTCGATCTGGCCACCTTTCTGCACCCCTGGCATTATCCCGAAGCTGAACCGCCGTTGCCGCCCGCGGCCATGATCGAGGCCTATCGGGAACGGCTGGCGCTCCGGGGACATCCCCTCGACCCTGCGACCTTCCATCGTCAGCTTGAGGCGGCGTTGCTTTGGCGCTGGCTCATCCAATGGGCGCCGCTGGTGGGGCTGTATCGGCAACGCCTGCGGCCGGATATACGGCAGCGACTGTATCACGTCTTCGCGCGGTTGCACTGGCCGGCCCTCGCGCGCTGGCTCGAAACGACCGCGGGTGTATAATCCCCTCCTGTTACCGTCAGTAGACATCGCCACCGGCCAAGAGCTGAGACGAAGGACGGAGGACAGAAGACGAAACCGCAGATCATACGGGTTTTACAGATTCCACAAACTCTGTAGATTGCATAAGTTTTGATTAATATTTCTCTTTTCTTATGATCTGTACAATCCTATGCGATTTGTCTAATCTGTAATTCATCCCATCGTCTATCGTCCATCCACCGTCCATCCATGTCTTCCCTTCGTCTCCTTGCCGTTTTCGCCCATCCTGACGATGAGGTCGCCATCGGCGGTACCCTGGCCCGCTATGCCCACAGCGGCGCCGAGGTGACGCTGGTGTGCGCCACGCGTGGGGAGGCGGCCACCATCTACTGCGAGGACTGCGCCACCCGCGAGACGCTGGCGGCCGTGCGCACGGCCGAGCTCGAATGCGCCTGCCGGCAGCTTGGGATTCAGCGCCTGCTTTGGCTGGACTGGCCCGACGGCGGCATCCAGGGCATTCCGTTGGCGACGGCGCTGGCGCGGCTGGTACCCCTCATCCGGCGGGTGCGCCCCCACGTGTTCTTCACCCATCCGCCCCACGGCGGTTACCCGCATCCCGACCACATCGGCCTGCACGACCGCGTGCTGGCGGCGTTCCATGCCGCCGCCGACCCGTCTTTTGCCGACGAGGAGGGTTTGCCGGCTTGGGCCACGCCCAAGCTCTATGCCTGGGCCTTACCCGAGACGGCCTTTGACCTTCTGCCCGGTCTGCGGGATTACCGCGTCCATCTGAACGGACAGGCGCTGCCGTTCGTGGGCGAACCCGCCGCCAACATCCACTGCGCCATCGACACCCGCGCCTGGGCCGAGGCCCGTATTGCCGCTTGGGCGTGTCACCGTTCGCAGCACAATCCCCGCGGCTTTTTCAGCCGGCTACCGCACGAGCTGCAAAAGGAACTGTACGCCCGCGAGTACCTGCGCCTCTTGGCCCACCATCTCCCGGCCGATCCGCCGTACCACGAGGCGCTGGAAGCGGGGTTGGGAGATGGAGAATGGACGATAGACGATGGACGATAGAGGGGAACTAAGCTCCCCCAAGCTCCCCCAAGCTCCCCCAAGCTCCTCTAAACTCCTCCAAGCTCCCCTAAGTTCTCCTAAGCTCCTCTAAGTTCCTAAGCTCCTCCAATCTCCCCCTTTTCAAGGAAGATCGAACCATGAACATTCAAACCATCGGTGTTGTCGGTTGCGGGTTGATGGGCTCCGGCATTGTCGAAGTCTGCGCCCGCGCCGGATTCGATGTTATCGTCGCCGAAGCCGACGAGGAACGTCTGGCCGCCGGCCTGCAACGCGTGCGCCAATCGGTACAACGCGGGGTGAGTCGCGGCAAAATTACCCCCGAGGAGGCCGAAGTTGCCCTGGGCCGTATCCGCGGCACCGTTGACCTGGAGGATTTCCGTCCGGCCGACCTCGTCATCGAGGCCGTGACCGAGGACATGAATATCAAAAAGGCCGTTTTTCGACGGCTCGACGCCATCCTCCGGCCCGATGTCATCCTCGCCAGCAACACCTCGTCGTTGAGCGTGGCTGCTTTGGCTGCCGTAACCCAACGGCCCGACCGGGTGTTGGGGATGCACTTCTTCAACCCGGTGCCGGTCATGGCCCTGTTGGAACTCGTCCGCAGCATCCTGACGAGCGACGAGACATTGGCGACGGCCCAGGCCATCGGCGCCCGCCTGGGCAAGACAACCGTGGTGGCGCCCGACCGCCCCGGTTTCATCGTCAACCGTCTGCTCATCCCCTACATCATTGACGCCATCAAGCTGTACGAGGCCGGCCTAGCCAGCAAGGAGGACATTGACACGGCCATCAAGCTGGGCCTGGCCCATCCCATGGGGCCGCTCACTCTGGCCGACCTGGTCGGCCTGGACACCACCCTGGCCGTGGCCGATGTGCTCTACGAGGAGTACGGCGAGGCCCGTTTCAAGGCGCCGCCGCTGCTGCGGCGGATGGTAGCTGCCGGACTCCTGGGCCGCAAATCGGGCCGCGGTTTTTACGACTATCGGTAGAGGCTTCGGCTCCCGTCGTTTGTTCTCCGTTGCTCTTTGGCCGAGAAACAGGACGAAAGACGAACGACGGAGGACGAAAACAACCTTCGTTCTTCGTCTTCCGTCCTTCGTCTCGGCCTGTGGCGGATCGGTAGGGCGGGACGGCCCATCCGGATGGTGGCAGCCATGCCCCTTGCTCTGGCGCCGCCGGCCTTTGCCGTGGCTCTGGCCCACCGTTGGCTGGCGGAGAACCCCCGGCAGGCGCTGGCCCATTTCACCTGGGTGAACAACGTCACCCTGGCAGCCGACCGCTGTCGCTTCGCCTACGACGAGCAGGGGTCATGCCTCACCCGGCGCCTTGACCTGCCTTTTACGGCGGTCGCGGTTCTGGCTGAGACGGCTGCCGCCGTGCGTCGGCTGGCAGCCGAGCTCGTCCCTCCCCATTGGCCCGTTTATACCCTGGCGCCGACGAGCACGGCGGCGCTTTTGCGAGAGGCCGTTGGGGTGGATGAAATCCGGCCGGAATGGCAGATGGTGTTCCGGGGTGATGCCGGGACTCTCGACCCCGGCCCGGCCCGACCGTTGGGCCGGGCCGACCTGCCGGCGATGATGGCCTTGGCCCGCCTAGGCGGGGCCATGGTCTTCGGCGCAGAGGCCATGGCGCACGGAGCCTTTTTCGGCGTTTTCGTCGGCGCCGAGCTGGTGGCGATGGGCGGGGTGCAGAACGAGCTGCCCGGCTGGGCCGAGATCGGCTCCATCGTCACCCACCCCGCCCATCGCCGACAGGGCCATGCGACCCATGTGGTGGCGGCCCTGGTTCGGTATCTCCAAGCCCGTGGGCAGCAGACCTTTCTCTGTTTGTTCCAGGACAACGAGGCCGCTTTCCGGCTCTACGACAAGTTGGGCTTCGCAGTCCTCAACGAGCTGGTGTTGGTGCGTTGGAGGAGAACGCGGTAACGGGTGATCATTGGTAACAGAAGGTGGCCGTGTGTCGGACGAGGGACGAACGACAGAAGGCCGAAAGCCGGTTATCAGTCACCAGTCACCAGTCACCAGTTACCAGTTACCAGTTACCAGTTACCAATCACCAGTCACCGGTTACCCATTCCCTTCTTCCCTGCCGTCGCCAGACGCCGCGTCGGGGAACGGGGGCAACAGGCCCACGGACTCGCAATAGGCCAGGATTTTGGCCGCCGATTCGGCCACCGTTTCCAGATGGGTGTGGACGACCACCTCTGGGTTGAGAGGCGGTTCGTAGGGGTCGCTGATGCCGGTGAATTGGGGAATCTCGCCGGCCAGGGCCTTGGCATAGAGGCCTTTCACGTCGCGGGCGATGAGCACCTCCAGCGGCACATCGAGATAAACCTCGACGAAACGGTCGGGGCCGATCATCTGTCGGCATTCGTCCCGCACATCCCGATAGGGACTGATGGCTGCGGCGATGTTGATGACGCCGTATTTGCTCAGTTTGGCGCAAACGAAGCCGATGCGCCGGATGTTCGTGTCGCGGTCTTCTTTGCTGAAGCCCAATCCCTTGCTGAGATGGGTGCGGACGACATCGCCGTCCCACACTTCCACGGCCAGACCGCGACGGTCGTGAAGTTCTTTGTAGAGGTACTCGGTGAGGGTGCTTTTGCCGGCCCCGGAAAGGCCGGTGAACCAGATGGTGAAGCCTTTGGGAAGAGTTTTTTCCATGATGCGATGGACGATAGACGATGGTTGGGGGACGGAGAGGTTGGCGCCGGGCGGGGGTTGGAC
>JAOADB010000210.1 GCA_026417535.1 Caldilineales bacterium | reverse complement strand
AACCGGCCACGCTCAGGGCGGCGCCGGCTAACAGGGCCGTGATGGCCTTGGGCAGCCGGAAGACGAGCACGATGGTCTGCCAAGTCTCCTTGCTCGCCTGCCCGCCCAGCAGCACGCGCACGACCTCTTCCAGCGGAATGCGCACCGAACCGATCGCCAGGGAGAGCAAGAAGGCGAACAAGGCAAAGCCGGCCAGCCCGGCCAGCACGCCGCGGCGGATGCCTAGGGAGGGAAAGGGGTCGGCCAAGGGCTTGGCCGCCTGACCGACCCCTGACGACGCACTGATGTTCATGGCGTTGGTTCGGCCGGGATCTGTCGCCAGAACACCGGCTCATAGTCCGGCATCAGCTCCGGGTGCAGGATCCGCACCAGGTCGGCCAGCAGGAGGTCCGGGTTGCCGACGCCGGTCTCCCAGTAGTCGTTGCCGCCGTTCTCGTTGACGCGCTTGTCGTAGTTCCACACGTTGCCGTTCTTCACGGCGGCCAGCTCGGCGTAGCGCGGCTCGGCTTCCAGAATGGCCTTGATGCTGTCGTAGCGCTGGAAGCTGGTCAGCAGCCACACGTCGGCGTTGATGGCCTTCTCGTAGACCTCCTCGAAGGTCAGCGAGAGGCTGCCGGCGCTGGTGTCGTCGGCGTAGAGGTAGGCACCTCCGGCGTCCAGGAGCAGCCGTGCAGCATAGCTGCCGCCGCCGGGCACGCGCCACTTGTCCTTGCTGGCCATGCCGGAGATCACCGTGGGCTTAGAGGTCGCGGCTTTGGCCTTCTCGGCCACCTCCTGGTAGCGCTGCTTCATGGCCGCGTATTCCGCCTGGGCCTTGGCCTCCTTGTTGAAGAAGAGCGCCGTGAACTTGATCCACTCAGCGCGACCCAGGGGCGTGCCCTCCATGTACTCGGCGTTGAGGATGGTGGGGATCTTGGCCTCCAGCAGCTTGGGATGGGCGTCGTACTGCGGGTCGCCGACGCCGTAGGTCATCACCAGGTCGGGCTCGGCGGCGATGGTCTTCTCGATGTTGACCTCGGCGCCGCCGCCGATCTCCACCAGGGCGCCGGCCTCGATCAGTGTGCGCACCTTGGGGTTGTTCACGTACAGGAAGCTGTCCAGGCCAATCAGCCGGTCGAGCAGGTCCAGCTTCTCCAAGTGGGGGAGCTGCGTGGTGCTCATGGCGATCACGTCTTCCACCGGCGCCTCGATGACCAGGGCATCGCCGACGTCGGTGGGTGCGGGCGCGCCGCACTGCACGATGACATACTTGAACTGTTGCTCGGCCCCACGCCAGGGGTTGAGCACGGTGACGACCTTGTAGTGCTTATGGTACTCCACCACGAAGCCGGTGGCGTCCTCGATGGTGATCTTCTCGGGGAAGTAGTCAACGTCGGGGCTGAAGGTCTCGATGCACCCGTCGGTGAGGTTGGTGGTGGGCGCCGCAACCGTCGGCGTCGGCTCCGGCGTGGGAGTGGGCACGGGCGTAGGGGTTGCCGTCGGCCGGGGGACGGGCGTGTTGGTCGGCGCGACGGTGGCTACGGGCTGCGTCGTGACCTGCGGCTCGACGACGGCGGGCTGCGCCGGGCCAGCGCAAGCGGTCAGGACGAAGGCGAGGAGAGCGATGAGAAGCCGATGGGCGATGGGTTGTCGGTGGTTCGTGCGTGACATGGCGTTGTTTCTCCGGGTTGAATCGAAGGCGCCGGATGGCGGCGCGCAGGGGTCGAAAGGTCGGACAAACAAAAACCCCGCCTTCTCGGCGGGGTTGAGGGTTCGATCGGGCTGCCTGTCACACACGACTTTACGGTGCACGGGGCATGCTACACCTCCTTGGTCGCGAGAAGGTTACGCGTGACGGTCGAGGCAGGCGTCCTGGCTTGTGCGCCTGGCGGCGCACTTACAGTTGCGGCACAGCGCCGGACTTGCACCGGCTTCCACCATGATGCCCTGGCATCCGGGCCTTTGAGCCTGTCGGGGACAGGCACCGGGACACCTCGACGGTTTTGGGATTGTAAAGTAGGGCGCGATTCTAGCACAGAGTGGCCAGTGGTGCAAAAAAACCGGTTTCGTAGACAACCCTGCGAGTTGTCTACAACGGCAACCGCACCGTGACGGTCGTCCCCTCGCCCGGCGCGCTGGTGATGCTCCATTCACCCCCGTACAGCGCGACGATGCGCCGAACCAGGGCCAGACCCAGACCCAGGCCCTGCCCCTGCTGCTGATACCGCTCGCGATCGAGTGACTCGGAAGGGCCGAGATCGGCCATTTGCTGCGAGGTCATGCCCCGCCCGCGGTCGGCAACGGTGATGACGATCTGACCGTCTTCGCTGGAACTGCGGACTACGACCGGCGTGCCCGGTGCCGAGAACTTGAAGGCATTTTCGGTCAGTTCCTCGATCAGACTGACGAGATAGACATCGCCCATGGCGAGAGGGGTCTCGGTCAGTTCGAGCCGGAGATCGGCCTCGCGGTTGGCCGCGCGGGCCCGGCGTCGGGCCGTTTCGGCCATGAGGCCGGCCGTGGCGCCGACATGAAGGTCACGCAACCGGGCCAGCCGTTCCGGGTCGCGAACGGCCAGCTCCAGTTCGGTATAGAGCAAAAACCGTTGAATCAGCCGCTGCAACCGCTGGCTGGCTTCCAGGATGCTGCCGGCAATGGCCCGCAGGTCGGCCGGCTCCAGGGCCAGGGACGATTCGAGCAGAAGCGAGGAATAGCCCATGATGAGCGAGAGCGGCGTGCGCAGCTCGTGGGGCAACATGCGCGCCATCTGCTGACGCAGATCGTCCAATTTCGCCTCGTACTGACCGATCAGGCGCCGGCGTTTCTCCAACCGGGTCGTGATCGCCTGCAGCACATCGGCATGGGTGAACGGTTTCGTGATGTAATCGTCCGCGCCCAAGCTCATGCCCAGACGCATGTCCTCGCGTTCGGCGCGGGCAGTTAGGAAGATGAAAGGAATCATGGCGGTGACCGGGTCGCGCGTGAGCTGCTCGAGCACCTCATGACCCGACATCTCCGGCATCAGGATGTCGCAGAGGATGAGATCGGGTGCCTGCGTCCGGGCTAGTTCCAGCCCCTCCCGACCGTCGGCCGCGGCCAAGACCTCATATCCCTCGGTCTCCAATAGCTCGACGAGGTTCTCGCGCACGATGGTTTCGTCTTCGATCACGAGGATGCGGGCCATGTTTCCTCCACACCCGAGGAATGGGCCGTTGTCCCGGCCACCGGAGTGGGTGCGACGAAAGACGACGGCGTCAGCGGCAGGACCACGGTCACGGTGGTACCATCTCCTTCCCGGCTTTCCACCTGAATGCTGCCGCCATGGAGCTCGATGGCCCGGCGGACGATATGGAGGCCCAGACCGGTGCCGGTGATGGCGCCCACGTTGCGCCCGCGGTGGAACGGCTCGAACAGCCGCGGCAGATCGGCTGCGGGAATCCCGATACCCTGGTCGGCGATGATGAACACGGCCCGATTGCCTTCGCAACGCAGGGTCAGCCGGATGGTGCCGCCTTGGGGCGAGTACTTGACGGCGTTGGCGAGCAGGTTGTGGAGGATATGCCGGAGCAACTGTTCGTCCATGACGGCCGCCAGCCGACCGGGTTCGGGAAGGTTTTCCGGCTCGAACTGGAACCGATGCCGGTCCGTGGCGGATAGGCGGGCCTCTTCCAAGAGCTCTTCGCAAAAAGCGACCAGCTCGATGGGTTTGGGATGGAAGCCCAGCCGTCCGGCCTCGGCTCGGCTCACCCACAACACGTCCTCCAACAGGGTCGTCATCCGCTGTACGGTGCTCTGGATACGGTGCAGGTGGGTTAGGCGCTTTTCCTCAGGCCAGCGTGCGCCGTAGCGTTCGAGCAGCTCGGCCGACGAGAGGATGGCCGTCAGCGGGGTACGGATTTCGTGGGAGACCATCGAGACGAAACGGCTCTTGAGCTCGCTCAGCTCCCGTTCGCGCTCGAGCGCCCGGCTGACTTCGGCGTGGGCCCGGCGCAGCTCCTCGTTGGCGGCCTGCAGGGCCGCCGTGCGCTCAGCCACGCGTCGCTCCAGCTCGGCGGCGTAGTCCTGGAGATGGCGGTAGAGATGGGCGTTATCGAAAGCGAGCGCCGCCTGGCCGGCCATGGTCTCCAGGAAATAGAGCCATTCGCCCTCGAAGCCGAAGGGATGACGATGATAGGCCTCGACCACGCCCAACACCCGTCCGCGGGCCACCAGGGGTGCGGCACTGCAGGCGAGAAAGCCCCACGCCCGCAGCTGTTCCCAACGCGGCCCGCTCGCTTCGGGGTCGGTTAGGGCCTGACCGCGGCGCTCGCGCAGGACCCGGTCGGCGTGATCGGTGGCCAGCGGCACCTCCCAGGTCGGATCCGCCGGCAGCCCGCGGCTTCCGGCCAGGGTGAGCGTCTCCAGCTCCGAGTGGAGGAAGAGCACGGCTGCGGCATCCACCCCTGGTTGCGCCATGACCTCCTCCAGCAAAACCGTCATGACGGCATCCGGGTCGAGGGTGCCGCTGCTGACGGCGTCAATGCGGTGTAGCGACTGGATCTGCTTCAGGCGCTGCAGCGCGTCTACGTGCAGGGTGATCCGGCGCAGGGCATTGCCCACCATCTCGCCGATGGCCACCAACAGGCGCACCTCCTCCGGGCTGAAAGGTCGCGCCCCTTCCCGGCGATGGCGCGCGATCATGAGGATGCCAGTGAGGGCCGTCTCGGAGAGGATGGGGATAAAAGCCGCAGGCCCGAAGCGCTCGCGATGGCGCAAGGGCGTCTGGCAATGGGGATCGGTGGCGAAATCGGTGCTGACATAGGGCTGTCGCGTCTGCAACACCTCGCCGGCAATGCCCTCGGCCACGGCGAAAATCCCGCCGACGTTGGCGGCCAGATCGCCGTTGGCGACCACGACGCGACAATGCTCCTGATCGGGCTGGACCAGCCCCACCAGGGCGGCATCGCCGGCAAAAATGGGCCGCAGATGGTCCAGCAGCAACGGCAACAGCTCGTCGGCGGTCTGGGCGCTGCGGAGGATGCGGGAGAGGCTGAAAAGCGTCTCCAGCTCGTGCAGGCGCTGTTGCGTTTCGGCAAAGAGACGGGCGTTTTCGATGACGAGTGCGGCCGTGGCAGCAAAGCCGGTCAGCGTCTGCAGGTCGGCCTCGCTGAACGCCGCAGGTCGGGTGGCATCCAGGGTCATCACACCCCGGACCTCATCCCGGCTGATCAGGGGCACGGCGATGGCGCTCTGGATGGCGCGCGCCTCCTCGATCTCGCCGTCGTAGCGCACGGCGGGGTCGCTGCGCACATCGGGGAAGAGCAGGGGGCGGCGGGCACGCGCGGTTTGGGCGGCATAACCCGCATCGCTGGCGAAGCTGAAGGTTTGGAGGCGGGGGTCGCTATAGCCCATCAAGGCCCGGATGCGCAGACGGCCATCGGCCTCGCGCAGAAGGATGCTGCCCTTCTCGCCGGCCGGCACGGCATGACGGGCCGCCTCCAACAGCCGGATCAACAACGCCTCCAGGCCCAGGGATTCGCCCACGGCTTGGGCCAGCATGGCATAGGCTTCCAGCTCGCGCTCGTGTTGTCGCCGTTGGCTGATGTCGTGGGCAATGAGCCGCAAAGCCGGCCGGCCGTCGGCCGTAAAAGGCGAAGCCACCAGCTCGACGGGTACCTCGCTCCCGTCGCGGCGATACAAGGTCGTTTCGGCCGTGAAGGTCTCGGCCTCGCCCGTTTGCAGACGGGGCAGGTGGGCGCGAATCGTGTCTCGCTCGGCCGGCGCCATCAAGACGGCCAGCGTCAACCCCTCCAGGTCGGCCCCCATTTGGGCGCCCAGCAGGCTGGCGGCGCTCTCGTTGGCAAAGACGACCTGCTCATCCTGGACGATGAGGATGGCGTAGGGCGAGGTTTGGACGAGGAGACGATAGCGCTCCTCGCTCTCGCGCAGGGCTTGTTCGATCCCCTGACGTTCGATGACCACACCGAGCATGTTGGCGGCCGCCCTCAGGGCTTCCAGCTCCGGCGCGTTCCAAACGCGCTCACGGTCGCACTGGTCAAAACCGATAAAGCCCCACCACTGTTGGTGGACGAAGATGGGCAGTACCAGAATGGTCTGGATATCCTGGGCGGCCAGAAACTCGCGTTCGCTATCGGGAAACTCGCGGACGAGCCCGGCGACTTCCCGGCCCTGCTCGAGTAGGGTGATCCAACGGCCGAAACCGCTTTCCTCGAGGGGGATGTTTTGCAGGAGGGGATTGTCGATCTGCGGGATGATCCCGGCCGCGCACCATTCGGCGCGCTGGCTGGTGAACCATTCGCCGTCCTCGTCCTGGTGATTCTGGAAGATGTACACACGGCTGACTGCGGCAGCTTCGCCCAGCCGCGCCAGGAAGCCGTCAATCTCGTCCCGCCAGTCGTTCGCACGCAGAAAACGTCCGGCACCATAGGTTACCGCCGCCAGAATGGCCTCGGTCCACTTCTCGACATGGCCTTCCAGGAAGCCATCCTTGTCTTTGTCCTTCGTGTCGTAACCAGGACTCTCGGGATTTGAAGCCGTTTCCTGTCTCTTA